>JBBRLA010000518.1:0-6411 GCA_038231615.1 Polyangia bacterium
AACAGCGTCAAGGCCTATGCGGAACTCAGCCCGGCGGAACAGCAGGAATACCAGCAGCGGCTCGACGAAGAACAGAACCGGGCCGTCAAGGAGGTTAGCGTGACCTGGCTTGAAAAGGCGGAAAAGCGCGGCGAGCGGCGCGGTAAGAAGCTCGGTGAGATCCGCGGCGAAAAGCGGGCCATGGAGCGCGCCATGGAGGACTCGCGGAAGGTGGCGCGGCTGATGGTGGAAGAGGTCTGGGCCAGCCGATTCGGTGCCCTGCCCCAAATTGTCGCCGCGCCGCTGGACACCGTGACTGACGTGGCTGTGCTGCAGAAGATTGCGCCCGCCATTTCCGGGGCCCCCGATCAGGCCGAGGCGCAGGAAAGAGTGGTAGCGCTGTGCCAGGCAGGCAGAACACGCTCCACAACCCCGAGATCCTCCATCACAGGACCGCTCCGAGATGGGCCGAGAAGCGCGCCATAGCGCGGATCATGGCGAGCGCCCAGGAGGAGTTGCGGCAGTCGAGACGGAGGATGTTGGAAAAAGTCTGGGCCTGCCGGTTTGGTCCCCTGCCCTCGATCCTCGCCCCTCACCTGGACGCCGTGACCGACGTGGATGTTTTAGAGCAGATGATCATTGCCATCGCCGTCGCTAGCGACCCGGCTGAAGCGCAGGAAAGGGTGGTCGCGCTGGGCCAGGTTCGCCGGAGACGCTCCGCCGCCAGTGGCTCCTCCAGCCGAACTCAACTGCAGTGAAGGAAGCGGGACTTCTGGTCGCCTGAGGCGATGTTCAGGCCCGCGACCGGCCTGTCTTGTTCATCCGGTAGCAGGCAGTTGGGGCGATTCTGAAAAATTTGCGCCTCCGGCGAGGATGGGGACGGATTTCGGAGTGCTCGATCGTGGGCGCCCCCGGCCTGGCCCTCGCGGCTTCGCACGCGGGTCCGTCCGGCGGCTCGGTGCCGGTTCACAGGGCCGATCTTGCAGAAGGTAAAAGGGGAAGACTGAAAACTATAAGGACCTCGAAAGCCGAAAACCGATGTCGCCGCGGCGGTGCGCGGGCTCGTACCAGAAGCGGTCCGAGACACGCAGGTCGGCAGCAATGCTGCTCCATGAACCGCCCCGCAGCACCCGCTCGGAGCCCCTTTTCGGGCCTACTGGATCCTTGTCCAGTTTGCCTTGGAGACCGGTCCGTAATTCATACCAGTCCCAGACCCACTCCCAGATATTCCCGCTCATGTCGTGCAGTCCCCAGCTATTGGCCAGCTTTCCAGCCACCGGATGGGTCTTTCCGTTTGAATTCTTGTAGAACCAACCAACCTTGTCAGCATCATCCCCCCCCGAATACTCCGTCGGCTCCCCTGCCCTGGCGGCGTACTCCCATTCCGCTTCGGTGGGCAGGCGATACCCCTTGCACTTGAACAGGTCCGTCCATTCCGCATCCTCCCACTTAATGCGGTAGCACTCAGGCAGCCCCTCCAGCTTCGACAGTCGGTTGCAGTACGTCACCGCATCCAGCCAGCTCACATTTTCAACCGGCAGGTCCGCCTCTCCTTCAAAGGAGGATCGATTCTCCCCCATCACCCGAAGATACTGCTCCTGCGTCACCTCCGTTACCGACAGGGCGAAGGACAACGTAATATCCACCTTCCCCCCCCCTTTCCCCTTCTCGGCGCCCATCATGAAGGTCCCCGGCGGAAGCTTCATCATCGCCGGGCGCAGCGCCACCGGGCCGCTGCTCCTCATCTCCCGCAGCCACATCCCGGCGGCCGGCAGCAGCACGCCCACCATCACCAGCCCCACCCCGATCCACCTCACCCCACGGGACGGCAGGACAATCATCGCCGCCCCCCTTCATCCAGAAAAAGCCCGGCGACCACCCCCGAACGCAACTGGGGATCGCCGCCGGGCAGCCCTAATTCGGTCCCTCGGTGAAGTCCCGGGGGACGCTGGACGCGGGTCTGGTCAGCACCTGGGCACAGGGCCGAGATCCGTGGACCTCGGCCTTCGGGCCAAAACGCGCTGCGCTCGAAAGACGAAAACCGATGTCGTTGTTGCGGTTCGCGGGCTCGTTCCTGTTGCGGTTCGAGACACGCAAGTTGGCGGCTTGGTTGTTCCATGAGCCGCCCCGCAGCACCCGCTCGGAGCCCGTTGCGACCCGCGCCCTGCCCGCCGGCCACGCGGGCAAGATGTCGCTGACGAAATCGATAGGTGTCGAAATTCCTCAAATGAGAGAACTGGCTCTGCACCGACGCGGCCACTGCCTGCTCGTCCAGCCGCCCCTCCTGCAAGGCCAGTTCCAGTGCCAGGTGCCGACGGCGGAAGCGCCGCCAACGCTGGGGCCGGACGCGGATCAACCGCGGGTAGACGCGGAACCCCAGAAAGGGCACCCCGTCTGATACCGGGCACAGACGGCACGACCGCGGGTTCAGCGCAAGGCCCAGGCGCTCGACCACGAACGCCTCGATGGCGGGCAGCCGGTCCAGAAGCGCCCGCCGGTCCCCGAAGAGCACGAAGTCATCCATATAACGAAGGTAGCAGCGCACCCCCAGCTGGTCTTTGACGAAATGATCGAGCTGCCCCAGATACAGGTTGGCCAGGTGCTGCGAGGTCAGCGCCCCGATGGGCAGGCCGTGAGGCACGGCATGGATGATGCGCTCCAGCAGGTTGCACAGGTCGCCGTCGGGCACCAGGCGGCGCAGCAGCGCGAGCAGGCGATGCTGCGGGATGGAGGCGAAGTAGGCGGAGATGTCGCCCTTCCAGACCCACGGGGCGGCGGCGGCGAAGTGCCGCGCGCGACGGAGGGCCGCGTGCTGCCCCTTGCCGGGCCGGCAGGCATAGGAGTCGGCGATGGCGTGGCGCTCCAGGTTGGGCAGGATCGCCGCGCACAGGGCGTGGTGGACCACCCGGTCGGCGAAGGGCACGACGGTGATGTTGCGCGGCTTGGGGTCGCGGATGCGGAAGCCGCGGGAGGGCCCGGGGACAAAGGAGTCGGGGTGGAACAGGGGCAGACGCAGGGCGTGCTGGAGGCGGACGCATTCTATTTCGGCGTCCATCAGGAAGCGGGCCACTTCGGGGCGGTCGCGCTTGCCGCGGGCGGCCAGCCGGGTGGCTTTGTGCAGGGCCGCCAAGATGGTGGCTTCCAGCAGGTGCCTCACGCGGGGCCTCGGTCGTGGCGCAGCCAGCCGCCGACCATGCGGCCGGCGGTGTCGATCTCGCCGCAGGCGAAGGAGAAGGCGCGCGGGTCCAGAAGGTGCTGATCGTGGGCCAGGCGCAGGAGCAGGCGGAGCTTTTCGAGATCCAGGTTGATGCGCGAGAGCAGGGGGGTGCGGTCGCGGGTGTAGCGGGCCTCGATCAGGCGCTCGTGGACATCCAAGGCCAGGTTGTCGATGCGGGTGCGGAAGGTGAAGATGACGCGCTTGGGGAACTTTTCTGTGCGCTGAAGGAGCCAGCCGATGAAGCGCTCCCAGTGGGCGAAGACGGTGGGGATGTCGGCGGTCATGGGGAGGGAGCGGCAGGTTCGGGGCTGGCCTGGGCGGGTCCGGGCTGGGCGGTGGGGTGGGCGGGTTCGGGCTGGGTGATCAGGGCGAGGATGTCCTTGCCGAATTCGCCGGCCTTGCGGTCGCCGATGCCGTTGATCTGGCACAGGGCGGCCAGGGTTGTGGGGCGGCGGCGTGCGATTTCGGCGACCTGGCGGTTGTCGAGAAGAACGTAGGGCGGCACGCCGTCGGCTTGGGCGCGGCCGTTGCGCCAAGCGCGCAGGCGATCGAAGAGGGCCTGTTCGGGCGGGGACAGCTCGGAGCGGACGCCGACGAGGTTGTTGCGAGAGGGTCGCCGGGCCGGCTGGTCTTCCCGGTGGGGGCGGTAGTGGACGATGAGGAGCAGGCGGGGCTGCCCGTTGTCGTGGAAGAAGTGCTCCACGACGTTGATGATTTCTCCGTCGATGGCGGAGAGGGGATCGGAGGGGAAGGTGCCGGTGTTGGAGTCGTAAGCCAGCGTGACGAGCTTGAGCTGCATCGAGCACCCCCATCGTTAGAGTGTGCGGTGGTTGTAGTGCGGATCGAGGAACGTGCCAACCCCAAAAAAATTTGTCCGCCTCCTTCGTCGGCCCGGACGGCCCGGCCTCGCGGCTTCGCACGCGGTCCTGGGCCGGGGAAAATTCGGATTTGCAGAGAGTAAAATGGTAAGACTGCTCATGGTAAGGACCTCGAAAGACGAAAACCGAAGACGTTGAGGCGGTACGCGGGCCCGCTCCTGCCGCGGAGCGAGACACGCAAGCCGGCGGCCCGGGCGTTCAAAGAGCCGCCCCGCAGCACCCGCACGGAGCCCGTATCGGGGCCTACTGGATTTGTCTCATCTTTAAGCTTGGGCTCATACCAGTCCCAGACCCACTCCCACACGTTGCCGCTCATGCCGTAGAGTCCCCAGGCGTTGGCTTTCTTCTCCTCGGACTTGACCAGCTTCTCCTGGCCGTTGGCTTTCTTCTCATCCTTGACCGGGTGGACCTTGCCGCCTGCATTCTTGTCATACCAGGCCACTTCCTCCGGATTCTGCGATCCAGAGTAGAGGAACCCCTGCCTGGCACCCGCGGCATATTCCCACTCGGCCTCGGTAGGCAGGCGATACCCAGAGCACTTCAGCTTTGCCGGCCACTCCACCTTCCGCTTGTCTCCGCGCCCGGACACCACATAGCACGAATCAAATCCTTCTACTTTGGACAGGCGATTGGCGTATTCGGCAGCATCGAAGAAGTCCACGCAGTAGACCGGGAAGTCATGACCACGGCCGGCTTGCTTGCAAGGTGCATTGATCGAAGAAATGCCGGGGTAGTATTCGTTCCGATTGCCTGCCGGATCTTCCTTCATCAATGCCTGGTACTGCCCCTGAGTCACCTCCGTCTCGAACATGGCGTACGCCCCGGTAATCTTCACCTTGTGCCTGGCTTCGTCGTCGCTGCAATCCTTGTCCCCGTCGTGGCACCCCATCTCAAACTCCCAAGGTTCGATCCGCACCATCCCCGGCCGCACGTCCTTCCCCTCCCATCTGGCCCGCATCACTTTGGTCACCTCTCCATCACGCGGGGTCTGCACCTCGGCCTCGCGCGTCCGCGCGGGGCCCTTTTCGCCCAGCTTCCCGGCCCCCACGCCAGCCACCACGGCCATCGCCAGGGCCCCGACGACGGCCAGCAGCCACCGCCACCCGTATCCGCGCAGCAGGTCGCCCATCGCAATCCGGTCCCCTGCCCCCAGGCGCAGCCGCAGTTCGTCGAGGTCGGCCGGATCGAAGATGGGCAAGTCCTCCTGCCGCGCGAGTTCGGGCTCCATCACCGCCCGCGCCTCTTCCTCGATGGGGCTGCCGATGAACTGCCCGAACAGTTCCTTGGCCCGCTGCGGTTCCAGCACCGCCTGGTGGCTGCTGACCTTCAGCTCCCAGTGCAGGCGCATCAGTTCATCTTCGGGCGGCTCCTCTCCGAGTTGCTGCAAGAGCACCTGACGCGCCCGGGTTTCGATGCGCTGGTCCGGTGGCAATGCGGCGTCCGCCGCGCGCATCTCGCGCAGCCACCGGTCCTGCACGGCGGGTTCCCGGTACAGGTGGTGGCCATCGCTCTCGGGGTCGGCCTGCTGCGAGTCGGCGGCCAGTTCCAGCAGCCGCTGGAGGGCGCGCTGCTCCGGCAGCTTCTCGGTCAGTTCGGGAAGCACGCGGCGCAACACTTCGAGCTGGTCCCAGCTGGCGTCGGGCACCAGGGCAGCCACCGCGCCCCAGTGGCGCAGGGCGCGCTGGACCTGGGGATCGTCGGACGGCGGCAGGGGCTCCCAGGGGGATGAGAGGATGCCCACGCCTTCCTCAGTGAAGAAGCGCGCCATCTGGGGCAGGCCCTGGGCGCTGAGGGGGAAGCGCTGGAGCTTGGCGTCTTCTTCCAGGCGGCGGATGCTGTCGCGCTCCTCGCCGCCGCGCTCTTCGAGAGGGCGCGGGTCGGGGTCGATCCAGGCGCGCAGGGGGAAGGCGCCCAGGTGGGTGATCCAGTCGGCCAGGTCCTCGCGGGCCCGGGCAGAGAGGCGCCGCGAGCATACGAGCAGGGCCGCGCCCTCGTGCTGGCGGGCGACCTGCGACAGCGGCAGGGGCCGGGTGACGGCGCCGGGGACGATCAGGTTGTTGGGGGAAAACTGGAAGTGGAGCCGCCGCAGGCGGACGCCCTGCCGGGTCCAGGCGTCCAGCACGCGCGAGAGGCCGCCGAGCCAGGGGTGGTCGCGCTTCTCGATGTCCAGGAGGACCACGAGGTCGCGGGCGGCGCGGCGGACCAGGGGAATGGGCACCAGGCGCCCGGCTTCTCGGGCAGTGGCTTGCAGGGTGGCGGGGACATCGAGTTCGGCGCCACGCTCCTGCCGGGAGAGGCGGCCGAGCAGGGTGGCGCTGTCTTCTATGGCGGCGATGG
>JBBRLA010000519.1:0-6385 GCA_038231615.1 Polyangia bacterium
ATGTGGGCCCTTAGTACAGCTCCCCGCAATAAAAGTGACCACCATTGGCACCGAGAGACGGCCGTACCTCCCCACGGACTCGCATTCGCGAGCGCGTCCCTCTACTTCAACTGTCGCAAGCGGGCGAGGGAGACGGTCGCCAATGCTTCGCCACGAAGTAGAGCTATGTCAGCGACTGCGACTACGTCAGCATCCACCCAACGACTACGGGTGGTCACCAACTTCCGGGGACATGTACTTAGGCGATGTGTGGCGGGCATGACGGGCCGGCAGCGAGCGGTCGAGCAATCAATCAGAGCCCCTTTACCCCGGCATTCGTGCGTAGGACGTCGGCATCGAAGGTCTCCAGCGGGACCTTGATCTGCCGGCGTCGGGGTAGCGGGTCACCGAGACCGCGGGAAAGTCGTGAGGCAGGCAGCGGATCCAGTACTGCGCCGAGTCCCGGCCCGGGGCGCTGGCCTGGATCACGGCGGCCTGGTCCTCAGTCAGGGTGAGGGTCACGGACTGGGTGCTCGCCAACGGCGAGAGGAGCGGGGCGCTCAGTTCGGCGGTCCCACCAGGCGCCGTGGCCATCTCGATCGTGATCGAGTTGGTCCCGACCCTGCACGGGATCGTATAGTCGTAGATCTGCGGCGAGAAAGGCGGGCTGATGGAGAGCGTTGTCACGGCCAGCGAGGTCAATGGCCCGAGAGCAACGGCCGAGCTGGGCGATGGCGCACCGGGGTCGCAGGCGGCGAGCAGGCCGCTTGTCAGCCAGGGAAGGACGGCCAGGGCGCAAAAACCGCCCGGTCTGGCGTTCTTCCAGCGACGATGGGCATGGAAATCGACAGGCAACGCAGGAGATCTTCTCGGCAGTTGGTACATCAAGTATTGGAGGGGCCTCGCCGAATTCAATTGCAGCGAAAAGGAAAATCTTTTGGGGCGGGACCTACGAATGCGAAGCGAGGGGATTTTTGCCGAAGAGAGAGGAGCCTGCCGGTTACCCCGGCAGGCTCACGCGGGAAGACTTTCGATCAGCCGCCGCAGGTGCCGCAGATCCAGGTCGCCTCGTCTACGCAGAACGAGTCCCACTTGCTACGGCAGCAATAGCCATCGAAGTTGCACACCTGGGTGACGCAGGGGTCGCAGCTCTTCTTGAGCTTCTTGCCCGTCACGCAGACGTCGTGGGCGCAGCCACCTGGGGGCGGCGGCGGTGCCGGGGCGGGAGCCGGTGCCGGGGCGGGAGCCGGAGCCGGAGCCGGAGCCGGAGCCGGGGCGGGAGCCGGGGCGGGAGCCGGTGGCGGCGGGGCCGGCGGCGGCGGGCCACCGCCCTTGACGACGATACAGGCCCCAGCCTGGTTCGACCACTCCGCCTGCACGATGTACGATGTGCCCGGGAGGGTGCCCTGCTGGGCGTTGCAGATGTCGCCGATCTCGCCGTTGGTCTGGTCATACCAGGCGATCGGGGGACCGATCACCGTGGCGATGCCAACTTCCGCATCGGTGGCCATCTCGACAAGTTCGTGCGAGGACACCGAGGTCATGTTGTTGAACAGGACACCCGTGCCGCAGCCAGTATCGCAGCCGCTACCGGGCCCGAAATCTGGATGGATGCCGTAGAAGTACTCCTTGAGGCCGCCGGCGGCGGCGACGGTGCTGTGGTACGCGCAGAAGCCGCCTGCCTGGCAGGAGGGCGTCCCGCCCAGGCTGATCGTCACGCCCGGTGGAAAGTAGATCGGATAGTAAGTGATGGCATTGCCCGACCCGTCCACGGCAGGCTTGGGCAGATGGCCCGCGTTGATCTGCTTGGTGAGTTCGCCCGAGATGTCGGCGTCCTGCAGGGTGGTGGTGGTGACGGACGGCGTGATGGTGACGCCCGCCTGGGCCGTGCCGGTGCCGAGAGTCTGGTTGGTGCTGGTGCCGCCGCCCTGAACGGTTGCGCCAATCGTATTGTATTCGACCAGCCAAGACCAAAGCTGGCTGGAGGGACCGGTGATGGCACTGAAGAAGCCCGTGATGCCGCCGGTGACCGTCGTATTGACCTTGGGGCCCCAGAACACCGGGATGACGTCGACGCCGCCGTTGATGTGACCGCCATAGTACTGGAGGTTGGCCGTCGCCGTCATCTTGGGCGCGGCCCTGCCCGGCGCCCGCCAGGGGAGGATATGGCCGCCGTTGCCGAATCGCTTGTTCGCGACCTGCACCTGCGACGAAACATCGTCATCGGACCCCGCCTGGGGGTCCAGTTGCTCCGTGTTACACCCCAGCAGCCCGGTGACGGCCACCGCAGCCCACATCGGCGTCGTGCGATTACTTGACATGTATTCTTCTGCTCCTTGATTAGAGATTCAGTCGTCCTATCGCAACTTTTGGACCACCCTCATCCATTTTTCAACTATTTAGAATGTAAGATAAATTAATGGTTGGACCGGTAGCTGAAAGTAGCCAATGGGGGGTCTGGATCACACACATGGGTGGGGCTCCCCCCCCCATGTGTCGCGAGATTGTGTTTTTCTTGTCAAGCGGTGTGCGATTTTGCTACGGTCTCGCCGCGCTGTGTAAATCGTGCACTTCGGCCTCTGAACGCCACACAACCGCGGCGCTTCGCGCTTAGCGAGCAAGAAGAGGACAGGAAATGAGCATGCGCCTGAACATGCCCCCGGAACCACCGAAGGCGGGCGCCCGTGCATTGCCGACATGGCTGAAAGTCCTTATGTCGCTCTTCGCGGTGGTGAACCTTCTGGCCGTCCTTTTCGCCAACGAACCGGATTGGTCAAGCCGCGAGCGCGAGCAGTGGGCCACCAAGATTGCGCCGGTCCCCCTGTACCGCGCGCGGCAGGCCGAATGGATGGTCCGGTACTACTCCTACTTCTCCGGGCTGGATAACTACTGGACGTTGTTCAGCGTGCTGCCGCGCTTCAACCACTGGTACTGGATCAAGGCCCACTACGCCGATGGCAGCGAGCAGGTGCTGCCCTTGCCGATGCAGAGCCAGCGGACCTTCTGGCAGAAATACCTCTTCGACTTTCGCACCGCAAAATATTACCTGAACATCTACCGGAGCCAGGAGGCGCGCCAGCAGTACCTGCGGCAGCTGTGTCAGGATTATCCCAGATCGGCCCACGGGTCGACCGTCGTGTCGATCACCATGGATCTGTATCACCGGAACATTCTCGACAGGGAGACCGCGCTTTCGCGGGGCACGACCATGGAGCCGCAGTCTCACCACCAGCCTTACGGACAGGTGTCATGCGTCGCCTCGCGGTAAGTTTGCGCAAGGCGTGGAACCGCCTGTGGTTCGCCGAGTTCGACCCGCTGTCGGTGAGCGTGTTCCGCATCAGCCTGGGCGTACTGATGCTCTTCACCTTCATCGGTCTCATGCCAAGCTGGGATTTCTTCTTCTCGGATCACGGCATCTCCGCGCTGCCGCCCAGGCGGTCGCCCTGGGGCGCCGAGCAGATGGCCAACTTCTTCTATTGGACCAACGGCATCCTCCCGACGAAGGTGCTGGCGTGGCTGGGGGTGCTGGCGTCGATCGCCTTCACCGTGGGGTATCTGACCCGAGCGGCCACGATCTTCCTGTTCCTGATGTTCGCCTCGATGATCCACCGCTGTTCCCCCTCGGTCAACGGCGAGGACCTGGTGTACCGGATGCTGCTTTTCTATAGCTGCTTCGCGCCGCTCGGATACTCGCTCTCGGTGGACGCTTGGCTTTTGCGCAGTAAGCATCCCGGAATAACCCGGCCGGCCCCGATCATCTGGGCGGTGCGGATGATGCAGATAAACTTCGCGTTGATCTACGTCTTCACGCAGCTTAGGAAGGTGGTGGGGGACCCCGGCTGGTTGAACGGCGACGTCATGTATTTCACTATGGCCAACACCATGTGGAGCCGCTGGCCGTGGCCGATGCTCTTCGCCCATGCGGTGGTGACCAAGCTGGCGACGTGGGCCTCCCTGTTCATGGAGGCGGCGTTCCCACTGCTGGTGTGGTTTCGGCCCTTCCGCCTTTGGGTCATCCTGGCGCTGGCGGCGATCCACGTGGGCATCGCCATCACCCTGCAGAACGTGACCTTCTTCTCGCTGTCCATGGTGGCCGGGCTGATGATCTTCGTGCCCGCGGAGGACATGCGCCGCATCGGGCGCCTGCTGGACCCAAGGACTAAAAGCCGGCTCCAAGCCACCGGCTTGTAAGTGTTGACATCCACCCGATGCGAACGTGATTATGAAGCCGAGGCGCACCTACGGTTTGCTCGCACGCGCCATCAGGAGACTGGCAGCATGAGGAAAGGCGATGAACCCACGGCCCTGCTCTTTCGCCAACTGGCCGAGGCCAAGAAGCAGGAAAAGTTAAACGACGCGCAGGATCGGGACGAGCGGGAGGTCGCGCTCGACAAGCTGTGGAACAAGAGCCGTGCCGAGTATGGCCCCAAGGTGGTGTCCCCGGGGCGGATGGAGCTGGTCCGGCGGGCCAAAGTCGTCGCCGAGCGGGGCGAGCTGACGCTGAACGTGGACCTGGGCGTCAACGAGGACCGCCTGCGGATCTCGTCCAGCATCAAGGAGTTCGCCTTCGCCGAGGCGGCCCTGGCAGAGAAGGCGGTCCTCCAGCCACACTGGGCCTACCTGGAGCGGCTCGGCTGGCTTTTACAGACCCGCGATGGCAAGTACCTGAGCGAGCACGGCGAGGAGCTGAAGCGCGCCCTTCTTTCGATGGGGTTCCACGTCCGCTTCACGCCGCACTACATCAAGGACCACTTCGCCAACCCCTACTTCAACGCCCTGCTCGATCTGGATTGGTGAGGGAATACGCACGACGGCTTACCGTGTAGGTAAGCCCGTGGTAGGTGTCCCGTCGAGACTCCAGAAATTCGACGGCGCCACCACGGCCGGACGTAACCGGAAGCCCGCCCGAATTAGAGCAAGGGTAGAGCAAGTTCTGGGGCTTGCTCTACCTGGCGCCGCCCCTTGAAGGCCGCGGCATTGGCGGCGACGAAGCGCGCTCCCTCGGCCTTCTGCTCCGGTGACATAGACGGCAGGGACCAGGACGAAGGGATGAGCGAGTGTTTCTGAGGAAAGCGCCAGCGGTCATCGCAAGCTGGCCAGCCGTGCCACCACAAGAATCCTCGGAAGCGCAACGCCGTTCCATACCAGGGCCAGGCGGGCCGTTTCAAGACCGCGCTGGTGAAGGTAGTAAGACCGGCCGGATACCTGCGGAAAGGGGCGCCGGTCTCTCGGATCTTCTGCTTGTTCACCAGGAAGCGAACGAGATCCGGGATGGTCGGGCACCGGTGCCTGATCTCGGGTTCGCTGATGTCGCTGATCAGGTTCCGCTCGCGACCCCAGAGCACGAGTTCATCGAGGGATGGGGCAAAGCACAGCATCCTGAACTGATCCCGCTCCTCGATCGACAGCCCCTCCGGCGGCTCGATCCATGGCCCCCCATCCGGCCCTGGCGGCTCGAAGCGCTCGTGCTTCGGCGCTGGCTTCTCATCGAGGAGCAGCAATGCCAGATCGTCACCGGCAAGGACGGCCTCGCGGATAATCCGCTCGTGGCCCGGTCCTCTGATCTTCCTGTCCGCCTTCGCCTGGGCAATGACAGCCTCGTCTTCCGGCGAGAGCGGATAGTCGCGCTTGACCTCGTCGAAATGGGCCTGCCCGAGTTCCCGGCCGCTGCGTCGGCGCCCGCTGACGTTTCGGGGGTGGAGGTGGAGAAGCTGCCGCAGGAGATCGGCAACATGGAGCAGAATAACAAGCAGACTTTGCCAGAATCCTATTCCTGTCTGGGCCGGTGCAGGGGGTGCGACCTGAAGCCAGGAGGGATGTAGCTCCGGGCTGGCCTGGGTGACGTTCCAATCGAGGATCCTGGCCCACATACGCTGGCGCCGCTCGTCCTCGTCGCCGATGTCTTTGGGTAAGCTGGCGCGGACCGTGCGGAGTCCGGCTCGCACCTTGCTGGCCAGGCCCTCTAGTATCCTGACTTCCTTACGAGAAAGCTGGATCCGCTCCCATGCGGTATCCGGGCGCTGGTAACGATGGTCACTGTCCCTGGTCTCCGGCCGGCTTTTTGTTGGCCCCTGGGCCGCTGCTCTGCTGTCGGTGGGGTTCTTGTTCATGCTGGCTTTCGGATGGTCTTTCGTTAGACGTCGAAATCGCCATCCAAGAATACCCGTTATGACTGATACGGCAACGGGTAATTCAATGTTTGACCCTCGCGCCTACCGACGGGCAATCGCGGCAGCCGGCCTACTCAACCCGCCCCTGACGCTATCTAGCTTGACCCTAGCCGAAAAGTCGATGTCCGTACGGCCCAAGGACTTCGCGGGAGCGGCGGGCTACAAATAATGGGATATAAAGTGGACATCATTAAAATATATGGGTATACTAATTCTCATGATTCCATTCGATCCAC
>JBBRLA010000520.1:0-6368 GCA_038231615.1 Polyangia bacterium
GCACCGTGGGGGCCGATACCCCGGGCAGTTCCAGGCCAAAATCGACGAGGCTGTGCAGCACCGCGCCGCAGACACCGGCCAAGGCCCCCAGTTCCGCCGTGCTGAAACCATGGCGCCGAAGCCAGAGTCCGCGAACGAAGAAGACCCCGAGCAGCCAGAGCAAGAACGCAACGGGACCGCCGAACTCGGACAGATGCTGCAAGGGAAGCGCGGCCGGATACGGGACCGAAACGTCCTCGTCACCCGTCCGGTAAACCGGGAACACCGAGGCGAAGGCCCCCCGGCCCGCCCCCACTGCCAAATAGTCTCGACACAGGGCCAGGCTGTCTCGCCAGACGCGGACCTTTTCGTAGTGCAGGATGGATCGGTCCCCAAGGCTGCGCATGCGCTCGCCGAACCCCGGCAGGCAGACCATCGCGATCGCCAGCCCCAGCCCCCCCAGGCACAGGCCGCGCAAAAGGGCCCGCCTGGGACGCAGGGGGTTGCCATGGATCAACCCGTAAAATACCGCGCCCGCCACGGCGGCAGCGAAGAGCCCCCCGCGGGAAAAGGAGAACAGGAGCGCGCCGATCTGAAGCAGCAGCGCCCCCACCCCGAGCCATCGGCGTCGCGGTGCTTCACCTCGCTGCGCGCCTTCAACGACGAGGCCCGCGGTGGCGAAGGTGGTCAGCAAAAGGAGGTTGGCGGCGTGGTTGCGGTTCACGAAGGTGCCCAGACCCGAATACCAGGCGGGCGGAAATGCGTAGAGGTGAAGGATGCTGGTGTGGTTGTGCTCTGCGGCGTGAACCAGGGCCACCATCGCCTGAAGGGTCCCGACGATGGCCAACCCGGCGAAGACCACCCGCGAGGCCCCCCGTCGCCGCCCGAGACGGCCCCAGAGCAAGGCGATCCCGACCAGCGTCAAGGCACGGGCCAGTTCGAAAAGGCCCGCGGGCAGGTCCAACGTCAGGGGGATATACCGCGCCGGTTGCACCGAGAGCCGCAACTCTGCGGCCCGCGAGCTGACCCATTCCACCCAGCGCAGCGGCAGCGGCACCAGTTGCACGATCCCCGCCATCACCGGAACGCTCAAAAGGGCGACCAGCCACCCCCCGAGCCATCCCCCCGGAAGGCGGTGCTCGCTCGCCAAGCCCGCCGCGCCGCGGGGATCGCTCGCCAAGCTGCGGGGATCGCTCGCCAAGCTGCGGGGATCGCTCGCCAAGCCCGCCGCACCGCGGTGATCGTTCGCCAGGCGCGCCGCGCCGCGGTGGGCCATCAGCACCGATAGCGCGGTGAGCCCAAGCAGCACCGGCGTCCAGAACGGCAGGACGCCCCCGATAAGGATCGGCGTGGCCAGGACCGGCAGGGCGGCAATCCATAGCAGGGCTCGCCGCCCGGTCGTTCGATGAAGGCCAGGGCGTTTTGCACCCGCCTGACTCAGAAGAACCGCTCCGGCACCGAGATGATGTCTCCCGGCCGCACCGCAAAATTCTTGGCCATCCCATCGCTGATGTCGCCAGCGGCGACGCGGTAGATGAACTGCTTGCCGGCCACCGTCCGGGTGACGGTGGTGCTGTTCTTGGCCGACACCGGCGTGAACCCGCCGGCCTGGGTGATCGCCTCCACGATGTTCATCCCGGCGGCGCAGGTGAAGGTCCCCGGCCGGGCCACCTGCCCCAGGACGTGAATCTTCTTCGACACCTGCTCCTGCACGTAGACCGACACCTGCGGCGATCGCAGGATGCCGGCACGCAGGCGCGTGGCGATCAGCGCCGCGACCTGCGAAGGCAAAAGCCCGGTCACCTTCAGCGTCCCGACCAGGGGAAAGTCGATGGTGCCATCGCCGCCGACGCGATACTTGGCCGACAGGTCGCCCTCGCCGAAGACCCGGACGTCGAACGTGTCGCCGGTCCCCAGGGTGGAGTCGTCCTGGGAAAGGACCTGCTGGCCGCCGGACTCCCGAAGGGCCCCGTGGCAACCCGCGCAAAGAAGGAACAAGGTCAGGATTTTCGTCTGCTCTCGCATCATCAGTAGCGCACCGTCAGGCGCAGCCATGCCTCGTGCTTGGTGTAGCTCACCGGCGTGATCGCCGGCGTGGTGACCGACTGCACGCGGGAATAGCCATTGGAAACATTGGACTGAAGGCCATAGCCCGCGGCCGGAATCAGCCAGTCCCGGATGGGCATCTCGGCCCGGAGCTCAAGAGAAAGAAAGTTGTCGACGCGGTCGGTCTGCGGGTCGCACGGCATGAGTTCGCCGTTCTTGCAGATCCCGCCGGCCAGCAGCATCTCCGGCGTCCCCTGGAAGGCCATCCTCTCGTACGACACGTGGCCAAAGAGGGTCACCCGGGAAATCAGGTGGGAATACGACAGCCCCACCGAGTCCTGATCGAAGTACGAGCCGACCAGCGAATTGGCGAAGTCGTGGTGATAGTCCAGCGTGGCGCTCGCCAGGTACGTCGGCTTGTAGCGGACCTGCGCCGCGATGATCCCCGTCGATGGGGACGGCCCCCGGACATAGAAGCCGTTGCCGTAGCCGCCCTGCAGATTCACCGCGAGCTTCTGCGTGATGAGCCCCATGACCCCCGCCTCGGCGCGGAACGGATAGGAACCCGAGCGCAGGTTCTGGTTTTCGATCGAGGTGTCCAGATAAGTCACGAACTGCTGGGAAAGCTCGATGAAAAGCGCGGTCTTCGGCAGGAACTTCCACGATCCCCGCAAGACCACCGAGTTCGACAAAAGGTCCAGCCCGCTCAGCCGGGGCCCGTTGTCGACGTTCTCGAAGCCGTCGAAAGACAGCTCATAGATCAGCGAGATCTGCAACCGCCGCCCGCCAGGCGAGTACCTGAACCGGACGCCAAGGACGTTGGTGTCCCGGTCAATGTTGTACGGGTTGTAGCTGTAGGGCGGCTGGTTGGTGCGCAGGTAGTTGTCGTACAGGTCGATGTTCAGCGCGCCCCGCGGGAAGAGCATCAGCAGCCCGCCCAGTTCGACCCCCAGGGCCCGGTGCTCCGCCACCGTGGTGTCGGGGGTCAGATACTCCCGGTAGTCCAGCCCCACGTGGACCCGGAAGTCGGCGGTGTGGGCCGAAAGTCCTCCATGCCGCAGGGAGAGCGTGGACAGGTCCACCGAGGGCAAGATCCGCAACAAGAAGGCCCCGATCGGCAGCCCGTTCCCCAGCCTCCCATTCGAGAAAAAGACGTTCGAGTCATAGCGCAGCTCGGTCGCAAAGCCCGCATGGACCACGATACGGTCGCCTAGCATCAGACCCGGCCCCTCCGCCTGGCAAGGCCGAGCCGTGAGCCAGAGCGTGAACCAGGCTCCAAGAAGCACCCATCCGAGTTGTCGCCGCAGCATCGGTCAGGAGTCAGGGCTGTGTCGGGGTGGTGGGCGTTTGGCCCATGTTGTTCTGGGTCGCGAACGGGCTGTCCGGCGCGGCCTCCTCCACCCCCGGGGGGGGCATGGTGAAGTTCGGCGCGGGCAGCCCGGGATCGGTGGGGTCGCCCTGGGGCACGCTGGGATCGACCTCGACCTCGATCTGCGACGGCCCGACGTAGCCGTTCTCCTCGCCGGCGCAATTCTCCGCCTCCGCCGAGAGGACCAGCACCTTCTGGTAAAAGATCCGCAGACGGCTAAACTCGTGGGTCCGTTCCGCGCTGTCGTCGCGGCCGATGGCCTCAGCCAGGGCCGACAGGGACTGCTCCGCCTCCTTCAGGTGGCCCTGCCCCTGCGAGAGCTTCTCGTTCAGGCAGTTCAGCTTGATCAGGTCCTTCTGCTGGATGGCGATCTCTCGCTTCTTCTGGTCTCTTCGCACTGACGATTGCATTTTTTGCATATAGGACTTTGCCCGTTCAAATTGCTTTTTCCTGGATAGACCTTTATCAGCCAAAGGGCTGGCCTGGTCTTCCACGCCTGGAGATTGTTTTCCGGCCGCATCCTGAGCGGCCGCGCTGAGCGCGCTGGCGAGCAAAAAACCGCCGACGCAAGTGAATAGGGAGTAAACGTGGCGCATCAAGGTTCTCCTTCGCCTCCGGCAACCATCGGCAAGGCGGCTTATACTAGCACAAGCCATAACCGGATGCCGATAAATAATCATATATGTGTTTCGTTATCTTGCCGTGTAATTTATTTACAGTGATTGTCCAGGATTTCGCGATCGCCCGGACGCCCGGACGGTGGTTGTCGCGATCGCCCGTGACCGTTTTAGGTCCCGGGATCGGGATGTCCACTGGGCTTCGTCGATTTGTCGGGAAAAATGAAACGGCACCGGAAAAGGCCGCAAAAGAGGCCCGGCGGGCTAGGCTACTCGAAGCGCTACTTGGAAGCCTGGAAGATGAACGGATAGGCGAACTGGACCTCCTCGCCACCGCCCTGCGGGGGTGGGAAGCGCCAGTTGCTGGCCCGCTCGATGATGCAGCGGTTGACGTCGTCGTCGTGCATCGTGTCGGTCTCGATCTCGGCCTTGCTGACCTTGCCCACCTTGTTGACGGTGAAGCGCAGCGTCACCTTGCCCGAAAGGCTGGGGTTCCTTTTCAGCGCCGACTCATAGCACGCCACCAGCGCGCCCTTGTACTGACGGATCTTCGCCGCCACCGCGTTCGGGTCCAGCTCCGCCGAGTCCAGGTCCTGCGGCGCCGCCTCGCGGATCATCCCGCGGACCTTCTGCTCCCCCTTCTCGCCGGTGCCGATACCCTCGGAGGGCCCCGACGCCCGCAGGCCGTCGATGCCCCGGGACAGGCCCGTGCCGCCGCCGCCCTTGACTGCCCGCAGGCCATTGTTGGTCGCGCCCACCCCGACCCCGCCAATCTGGCCAAAAACCTTATCCGCGTCGCTGCCCGGGTCGCCGCCCTTCATCAGATCGGCCATCGCCCCGCCCTGGCCCTTGGCGGTCAGCATCTTCAGCACGCCCATCTGCGACACCTGCTGTTCCAGACGCGCCCGCTTCTCCGCCGCCGCCCTGGCGATCTCCTCGGCGGTGGGCTCTTTTTTCGCCAGCTTGACCGTCGGCGCCGGCCGTTTCTTCTCGCCGGTCTCCTTCTTGGCTTCCTTTTCCGCGTTCGGCTTGTCCTCTTCCTTTTTCACCTCGACGCGCTTGGGCACCAGCATCTGCACGAAGCGATCGGGGATGTCCTCGATGTCCTGCTGCCGCGGCCAGTCGATGTTCCGCAGGTACAGGATAAACCCGAAGTGCAAGAGGAACGACCCCAGCAGCACCGCCGCCAGCCGCCCGTCCACCTGCCCGATCACCGAGCCTCGCACTGATGGCGGAAGCTGCGGACGCGGCTGCACCGGCGGGGGCTTGACGAACTGGAACAGGACCTTCAGGTCCCCGATCACCAGCCGGCCGTGAGACCGGTCGTTGAGCATCAGGTGCCAGATGTCGCCCTGCTTCTGCGCCTTGCCCTTGCGCAACTGCGACAGGTCGATCACCGCCTCGCCCAGGCTGAGCCGCCCCTCCATGGAGTCGGTGAAATTCAGCGCATAGCCCTTGGGCGTGGATTCAAAAAGGGAAAAGATCTTGGGCAACGCCACCGAGGCTGGCACCACGAAGGTGTTCTTCACCGACTGCCCCAGGGTGATGTTGGTACGCTTGCGAAACAGCCGCTCTTCCAGACTTCTTCCGCCCTGGAAGATGCCCACCCGCAGGATCTTCTCTTGCGACTGTTCGCCGCGCTGTTTTTCGGCCATGCCCATCCGTGCCTCGTCTCAGAACGGGCTCTGGCCCGTCGCCTGGAGAATCCTGGGCAGGAAACCCTGAGACAGGGTCTCCCAGTCGTAGTCGATGCTGGAGCGTTGCAGCACATAGAAGGCGTTTGGCTTCTGAAGACGCCCCTCCACCACGATGCCCTCGGTGATACGAAAAACCTTCTGCCCCGTCGCAGACCGCTCCACTTTTACCTTCGGGGGCGGCGGCGCCGCGGCGCCCGGCACGGCCTCGGCGCCCGAAGCCGCACCCTGGGCCCACGCCGGGCCCAAAAGAAACAGAAACGCCAGGCACATCCCTAAAAGCCCGACCCGAAGCGCCGGTTTCTTCTGGGCCCGTGTCGTAGCGCCTGGCAGCGCTGCTGACGTCAAGCCGGGCATCGCCTTGGGTGTTCTCATGGCTTCGCCTTCCCCGGTTCCGCGGCCTTGGGTTGCTGCCGCTCCTGCGCCTTCCTCTGGCGCTGAAGCCGCTTCTGCTCGCGCTCGATGCCGTCCCGGGCTTCCTTGATGTAGGAGTCGGCGGGGTCGTCCTTGCCCAGCCGGGAGCCCATGAGTTCCTTGTAACGGGTCAGGTTCGAGATGGCAATGTTCAACCTGGCGGTTGCGTCCATCCCCTGCATGTCCTTGGCGTCCAGGTACAGGATGCCCAGGTCGAACGAGGCGTCGGCGAAGACCGGGTCCAGGTCC
>JBBRLA010000521.1:0-6367 GCA_038231615.1 Polyangia bacterium
AAATGATAATGATGAATACGATGATTTTGCAGACAGAACCATCGGACCTCTGCGCGGGGGCCGCCACCGTGCCCGGCATACCGCCCGCGAACCACCCCGATCTCCCGTAGTGGCCCCTCTCTGACTGACTCGCTTGGTACGCCGCGCCACACCGTGTGCAAGCGGCCTCGATCCATCGTCAATGGCCCCATGGTCTGGTGATCCTGAATGGTCCTTGACTCCTCGGCAAGTCTTTGTTTTCCTTGCCTCCCTAAGGGCATCGGGCGCCGCGTTCGCATTTCGTCTCGACGATTGCTCCAACTTGAGCAGCGGGACCATCCAGTCCAGGAGATCACATGAACTGTTCACGCTATCTCATGACCACGTCGCTGGCGGGTATGCTTTCTGTGCTTGGCGCGGGCTGCGGCAAGGACAACCCACAGGGCCCGACGGACGGGAGCACATCGGACCTGTCGATGCCGGATGCCGCCCTCGCGGGTGCCTTCGTCCGGGTCCACTACCGGCTGCAGGGCGGCGGTGACACCACCCTGTGGGGGGTGCACTTCTTCGGGGCCGGCGCCAGCTCGCCGGTATGGGGTATGCCGCAGCGGTTCGTCAACAAGGATGACTTTGGTGCCTACACCGACGTGAAGGTGACAGCCACCGGCGATGCGCCGGACGCCTGGTTGGGCTTGATTCCGGTGCTCTGCAACAACGGCACTTGTCAGAAGGACGTCGAGACCAGCGCGCGCTTCTTCGACCTTGCCAAGTCCCCGGCCACCCCGAACATCGCCGAATGCTGGATCACCCAGGGGCAGGTCATCCAGATCACCAAGCCGGCGAGCAGCGGCCCCGGTTACAAGATCTACCGGCCCAAGGAGTTCATCGATCTGGGCGATGGCAGCGTGCGCCTGATGTTCCGGGTGGCGCCGGCCTCCACCGGCACGGTGGGCTATGGGACCGACAAGGCCCAGCTGGACCAGCAGGTCGCCTGGACCACCCAGGACAACCTCAACAAAGACGGTCTGATCGTCAAGGGGCTGACCCCGGGGACCCTGATTTACTATCAAATCAACTCGACCCTGAACGGCATGAAGGACCAGAGCGCCGTGCTCGACCTGACCCCGATCTCGTTCTCCACCGTGGCCAACGCGGGGGACTGGGCGTCGTGGGGGCAAAAGGGCGTGATGTACCAGCTCCTGGTCCGCACCTTTGCCGATGGCGGCAGCCCGAAGGTGGCAGCCGACCCGGACAAGGACAGCGGCATCGACCCGGCCACGATGGACGGGGTAGGGGACCTGGTCGGCTTGCGCATGGCGTTGCCCTATCTGAAGGGCATCGGCGCCGACGCCATCTGGATGACGCCGGTGTTCAAGGCCAAGAGCTACCACGGCTACGACACCACCAACTTCTATGATCTGGACCCGGCGGTGGGCACGAAAAAGGACTTCGCCGACCTGAGCGCGGAGGCGCACCAGCAGGGCATCAAGATCGTCCTGGATCTGGTCGAAAACCACGTGGCCGATGTGAACCCCTGGTTCATCAAGGCGATGGACCCCAAGGACCCGGAGCACGCCAAGTACCACGAGTGGTTTGTCTGGTCGGACGAGTACGAGAACATGCTGACGGACAAGCACCCCTTCGATCCGACCTCGGTCATCTGGGCCTGCAAGAGCTACATGTGCTACCATCAGATCTTCGGCGCCTCGATTCCGGAACTCAACTTCCGCAACCCGGAGGTCCGGGCCGAGATGAAGAAGATCTCCGCCTTCTGGCTGGCCCTGGGGGCCGACGGGTTTCGGTTGGACGCCTCAAAGCACATCGACCAGTTCGACGACAACAACAGCATCCCGCTTTCGATCCACGGCACCCACGTGTGGTGGAAAGAGTTCAATCACTATGTGAAGAAGGAAGTCCCCCGCGACCCCATGGCGGCGGCGGTGATCCTGGCCGGGGAGAACCGCTGGGACGACCCGGCTGTCTACAAGAACATGGTGCCCTACGCCGGGGACATGGACTCGCAGTTCGACTTCCCCTTCCGTACCCTGCTCAGCAACTTCGTCGGGGGCAAGAGCGGGGATGACGTGGACTTCGTGAAGTACATAAAGACCCTGAAGACGGACGCGGCGAACACCGGGGCCGGAGGCAACCCGAACCACTTCTTCGAGCGTTTCCTGTCCAACCACGACCTGGACCGGCCGGCGTCGCAGTTCTCTGGGGCGATGCCGCTCGATGCAGTGCTGAAGCAGGCGGCGACCATCGTGCTGACGGTGCCGGGGATGCCGGTCATCTACTACGGCGAGGAGTTCGGCAAGATGGGCAAGCGGGCCAAGTACGTGGTGACGGAGAGCTACGACCACGACGAGTTCATCCGCGAGCCGATGAGCTGGCTCAAGAACTTGAGCTTCGCGGGGGACATGAAGACCTCGTGGAACATCGACTTCCTGAAGACCAACAGCGACAACGCGGCCCTGGCCCTGGGCGTGGGCATGTGCAAGGCGCCGAACCCCGACTATCCCTTCATCAAGTTCATGACCGCGGACGACCCCAATTCGTGGGCGGCGCAGAAAGACGACGCCGGCAGCCTCTACAAGTACTACAAGAAGCTGGTCACGCTGCGCAAGGCGAACCCCCTTTTCACCGACCCGGGCACCGAGCTGACGATGGTGCAGAACACGGCGGACGTGTACGAGTTCCGGCTGGGCGGGGTGGTGGCGAAGAACCTCTCGGTGGTGTTGAGCCGTAAGTCGATGCCCCAGACGATCTCCCGCGGCGGGATGGCCACGGACCTGATCACCGGCAAGACGGCTACTTCCTTTGATATACCCCCCTACGGCTCCCTCATCCTTCAATAGTACACAGAAGCACCTGGCCGGGCAGATTTGGGCGTACCTCCTCGCTTCCTCGGTCACGTACAGTAGTACGCTCCCTCGGTCGCTGTGGGGGTGCGCCCAAATCTGCTCCGGCCAGGTGCTTCTTCCTTTTCCTTTTTCTTCTGCCTTCTTCGTTCTTCGTTCTTCGTTCTTCGTTCTTCGTTCTTCGTTCTTCGTTCTTCGTTCTTCGTTCTGCCTTCTTCGCTCTTCCTTCTTCCTTCTTCCTTCTTCTTTCTTCTACGTTCCCGCCTACGGCGCGCTCATTCTTCAGGAACCATTCAAGCAGCTGGGCCCACCGGGCCAGAGTGCTTGAATGGTGGGAACTGGCTGGCTGGCGGGAGATCTGGATCTATATCTGGTTCTTCAGATCGGTGAGCAGTTCGTTCCACATTCGATTGACGTGGCCGTCCTGAGACTGGATGTATTTCTCCAGGTTCAGTTCTAGCGACGTCCGGTCGGACGTGGAAAGCGGCGTGGCCATGCCGGGGTGCATGGCCACCATGTGCTGCGCGTACGTGATCTTGCCGGCGCCATCCACGTGAAGGGTGCCGGTCAGGTCGACCCCGACCCCCAACTGGGCGGTCAGGCCGCCGTCCGCCGCCCGCTCCACCTGCCCGAAGCGTACGCCGTTGAAGACGGTCGAGGGCGCCGGCTGGCCCAGGGCCTGTGCCAGCTTGCCGGCGAACTGCCTGATCACCTCTTGGTTGATGCTGGGGTGAGGTGACTTCAGCTCGCTCTGCAGGGTGTTTAGCAGGGACTGCTCCTCGGGACGGGAAAGGGGACGTGGCTGTCCCCCCGGCCCGACCACGGTGCGGGTCTCGATGCTGAAGTCGGCGACCGTCGGGGTGCCCTTGCTGCCGTCGAAACGGATGCGGGCGACCTGGTCGATGCCGGTGCTGCCGTCAAGCTGGATGGACCCGTCCTGGTAGATGGCCCCGCCGGAGATGCGCAGGTTGGTCAACACCCCGCCCCGGATGTGGGGGAAGCGGATGGGCCGGGTCGGAAGGCTGGACTCCAGGCGCTCCACGCCGGAGAATTTCGAATCGATCGTGCTCATGGGTCTCCATTCTGGCCGGCGGGGCGAGCGGTGAATTCCGCGCGGACCCGAGGCCACGCAGAGTTCTAGGCACCGGAAAAACCGTTACAAGGCCCCTTGTGATGAAAGATCGCCCCGTGCCGATCGCGAAGCGCTGCAGGTGCCGCGGTCCTTCGATCGCGAAGTGCCGCAGGCGCCGCGGTCCTTCCATCGCGAAGCGCCGCAGGCGCCGCGGTCCTTCCATCGCTAAGCGCAAGCGCCGCGGTCCTTCCATCGCAACCGGCCCCGGCGTTTGACAGGCCCGAAGGGCGCGTCTTACCCTCTGCCCATGCGCGCCCCGTCCGCCCTTGTCGTCCTGGCCTTGATCGTCGGCGATGTCCTGCTTCCCGGATGTTCCAGCCCGGCCAAGCCGACGCCACCGTTGGACGTGAAGCTTTCGGCGGGGCAAGCCCGCGCCGGCAAGGTCTCCCGGCAAAGTGAACTGATCGGCGGCCCCATCGCCTACGGCAGGGTCGGCGACGTGTGGAAGCTCTACAACACCAGGGCGCGCTTCCTCATCCAGGACATTGGCACCTCGGTGGGCCTGGACATCTATGGCGGCAACCTGATCGACGCCGACCTGGTGCGCGACGGCGACGACGGCACCAACGGCAACGACCTGTTCCGCGAGACCTTCCCTATCGTCGGCCTGCACGTGCAGGACCCGACCCGCATCGAGGTGGTCTCGGATGGGACGGGCCCCGAAAAGGCCACCGTGCAGATCCGCGTCACCGGCGGCGATGCCTCGTCGCACATCCTGCCGCAGCTCGACGATCTGGGACAGGACCTGGGGGGGCAGATCACCACCGATTACATCCTCGATCCCGACGTCCCCTATCTGAAGATCGTCACCACCTACCAGACCGCCCCGGGGCAGGCCCTGTCCACGCTGCTTCTGGGCGACTTCCTGTCCTTCGGCGCCTCACTCTCGCTGATCTCCCCAGAAAACGGCTTTGGCAACGACACTGGGGTGGTGCGCTTCATCGGCTCGGTGGGGGAGGGGACCTCCTACGGCTACGTCTATCCCCAGGGGCCGATCCAGATCCCGGTGGTGGACGCCTCGGGCACGGTGACCCTGCTCAAATCCCAGCCGGTGGCAAAGGACGGCAGCGCCCAGGCTGTCCGCTATCTGGTGGTCGGCGACGGCGACGCCGCCTCGGTGATGGCCCCGATGTATGCCCTGCGGGGGATGGCCACCGCCCGGCTCTCCGGCGCGGTGCTCGACGAGGCCGGGGCCAAGGTCCCGGGGACCCGGGTGTCCCTGTTCCCAGCCCCCTTCACCGACAAGTCCACCCCCATCGACCAGGCCCGCGCCCACGCCGATGGCGGTTATGCTTTTTCCGCCCCGCCGGGGGACTACGTGCTGGTGACCACCGGCATCGGTCGCCTGCGCGGCGCCCCCACCCTGGTGTCCCTGCCCGCCTTGGGCGTGATGAAGGACGTGAAGATCGGTGCCCAGGGTCAGGCCGTGCTGGACATCGGCGAGACCGCCGCGACCCCGGGCGCCAAGCGCGTCCCCACCCCGGCCAAGGTCTCCTTCACCAGCACCCAGGTCGAGCCCCCCGACCCGCGCTTCGGCCCCGACCCCACCGAGAACGAGCGCAACGGGGTCCACGCCGTCCATCTGTCTCCCGACGGGGGCGGGCAGGTCTTCCTGAAGCCGGGGACCTATGATGTGGTGGTCTCCCGCGGCATCGAGTACGAGCTGGTCAAGCTTCCCGGGGTGGTCGTGCCACCAGGCGGCAGCGTGACGGTGAAGGCGGACCTTTCCCGGGTGGTGGACACCACCGGCTGGATCTCCGGGGACTACCACCAGCATTCCCAGGGGTCCATCGATTCACCCGTGCCCATCCTCCAGCGGGTCGCCGAGGACCTGGCCGAGGGCGTGGAGTTCCCCGCCGGCACCGATCACGACAACATCATCGACTTCCGCCCCTACATCGCCAAGCTCCACGGCGAGCCCTTCATCAACGCCGTCCCCGGCGACGAGGTCAGCATCAACGGCGTGGGCCACTTCAACGCCTACCCCCTGACCGTGGACCCCGCCGCCCCCTACGCCAAGATCGGCGCCAAGCTGTGGGCCATGGACACCGTGCCGGGCTTCGTCGATCGCCTGCGCAAGATGGAGCCCAACGACATCATTGTCCACATCAGCCACCCCCGCACCCAGCAACTCGCCGGCTACTTCACCACCGTGCACTACGACCCCACCACCGGCAAGAGCGACACGCCCCTGTCCGAGTTCGAGGCCGTCGAAGTCAACGGCGACATCGGCCAGGCTACGGACTACCTGCCCGAGAACGACGCCGCCATCCATCAGCAGGCGACCTCGTCAAAACCCCACATTCCGACCATGCGCGACTGGTTTTCGCTGCTGAACCAGGGGCTGGCCGTGTGCGCCCTGGGGAACTCCGACACCCATCAGCGCAACGGCGAGACC
>JBBRLA010000522.1:0-6317 GCA_038231615.1 Polyangia bacterium
GCGACCTGGAGGACGAGGTCCGCGCCGGGCGTTTCCGCCAGGACCTCTTCTACCGCCTATCGGTGGTGCGCCTGTCCCTACCGCCCCTGCGGGACCGCGCCGAGGACATCCCACTGCTGGTCGAGTCGTTCCTCGCCGACCACGCCTACAACCGCCAGCCCGACGGCGGCAGGAAGTGCACCCGGGTATCGCCTCAGGCGATGGAGCTGCTTAGCGCCTACCCCTGGCCGGGCAACGTCCGCGAGCTGGTCAACGCCGTGGAACGGGCAGTCAGCTTCGCCGCCAGCGACACCATCGGGGTGGACGACCTGCCCGAGACCGTTCGCGGGGAAGAGCCAGCCGGGCCCTCACCGCCCCCACGCCAAAGGGAGCCTACCGCCACCTCGCCCCGGCCGATCGAGAGCGAACTGAAGGCGCTCTCGCCAGGGTCGCCGTCGTTGCCGGGGCAGTCGCCATCCCCCGGGCCCCACACCGACATGCCCTTCAAGGACGCCAAGGAGATCTGGGTGTCCTCGTTCGAGCGGGAGTACGTGCTGCACCTTCTGCGCAAGAACCGCGGCAACATCTCCCACGCCGCCCGCGAGGCGGAGATCGACCGCAAGTACTTCCGCAAGCTGATGCGCAAGTACGACATCGATGGGCCCCGGGACGACCCAGACGAAGAAGAGTAGCCGCTTCTCCCGATCGTCGACGATCTACCCTGAAGAGGCCCGCTGTGCCTGGGCTTCGTCTATCCGCCTGGCGCCCTCCATCAGGAGGTGCATCGTCTGGGTGCGGATCTCGTCTTCCATGTCCACCTCGCCCGCGGTGAAGTCGAAGCGACCGTCCGCCCACCCGAGCAGGGTGTAGATGACATCCGCGCCCTTGCGGGTGAAGGGCCCATCCCCCTCCAGCCGGGCCGAGAGCACCCGCCCGGTCTTGCAGAAGAGCCGGCCTACCGCCCGGCCCCGGGTCAGGACCAGGATGCCGCTCTTGCGCTCCATGTCGATCATCGCCAGCAGGCTGGACAGCCCCAACTGGTCCAGCGTCCCGTGGATGCCATTGCTGCGCGACGAATTCGCCTGCAGATCCCCGGGGGTCGGCTGCGCCACCGATAGGGACTGTGCCTGCTGGTCCAGCGCCCGGCGCTTCTTCAGGGCGTTGGCCACCCGCAGGTCCAGTTCTTCGAAGCGGAAGGGCTTGGGCAGGTAATCGTCCGCCCCCAGGCGGAAGCCCCGAATGCGCTCCTCGTCGCCGCCCAGGGCGGTCAGGAAGATCACCGGGGTCAGGGCCAGCTCCGCGCGGCTGCGCAAGGTCCGCACCAGGGACCAGCCGTCCATCTTGGGCATCATCACATCCGTGATCACCAGATCCGGGCGCAGCTTTATCGCCTTCTGCAAGCCATCTTCCCCGTCGACAGCCGTGTAGATGGTGTGGCCGCGCTTCTCCAGCACGGTGGTCACCATGCGCACGATCCATGGGTCGTCATCGACGATGAGGATCTGCGCGCCTGCCATGGTTTAATTCTATCTTGACTCCTCCCAATCGTCAAAGAAGGTCAAGGGGAATCGACTTTCTGGGAACCCCATTGCGTGAAGCGCAGCACGAA
This sequence comes from Polyangia bacterium, assembly GCA_038231615.1. GTDB lineage: Bacteria > Myxococcota_A > Polyangia > Palsa-1104 > JAEUJZ01 > JBBRLA01. Next base: position 1,589 of record JBBRLA010000522.1, read on the forward strand.
GCGCAGGGAGAACACGCCAAGGATCGTCAAGGGGACGATGTGGGCGGCATGGTACAGGAGCGCGAAGGCCAGCGCCTCCCCGGAGGGCACCCCGAGCTGGTGAAGGATCAGCACCGCCCCCGCCTCCAGCACCCCCACCTGCCCGGGGGTCGAGGGGATGGCGATGGCCAGGTTGATCCCCAGGAAGGTCAAAACCCACGCTGAGAGCGGCAGGTGCGCCCCCACCGAAAGCAGACACAGCCCCAGCATCCCCACGTCCGTCAGGTCCGAGACGGTGGACCACCAAAGGGATCGCAAAAGGACCGCCGGGGACCCCATCGCCCCCATGCCCTCCCCCAGGCGATAGAGGAAGCGCCGGCCCCGGATGCGCAGGGCCGCTAAGAAGCGCCGCCCCCCCGACATGGATGGGGACGCGGGCAGGGCGGATTCCGGCGGCAGCATCCCTTTTGCCGCCATGCGCCGGCCCCCGTAGATACACAGGAAAAGCCCCAGCGGCCCCACCGCGGCGAACCCGAAGAGCGAAAGGCGGATCGCCTGGGGGGGCGCCGCGAAGATCGCCACAAGGAGCCCAAAAAAACCCAGGCTCACCGCCTCGATGAGCTTCTCCACCACCTGCCCGGCCACCACCGATCCCGTCGAGTAACCGTGCCGCTTGCGCAGGTACACCGGGCGCAGCGCCTCCCCGGCGCGGGCGGGCAAGAGGTTGCTGGCGGCGTAGCTGGCGCACAGGAGCAGGCCCAACTCCCACAGGTGCAACTTCCCCATGTCCTCCTTCACCGGCGCCACCTTTATGGGCGAAAGCAGTGCCCACCAGCGCAGGGTGCGCGCCAGCAGGTTCACTGTCAGGTTCAGCACCACCGCCAGCGACAAAAGGAGCCAGTTAGCACGGCCCACCACCGCCAGCACCTGCCGCAGATCCAGCCGCCGCAGGAGCAGCCAGCAGAGCACCAGCGCCGCCACGGTGAAGAGCAGTCGGGCCACGAGGCCGAATCTGTGCCCCCCGCCGGCCTCGCGCTGTCCATCCGGGTCCCGCGGGTCCGAGGCCTGTGCCGAAGCCGGGGTCAAGACAGGATGCCCGTGTCTCGGTTCGCCCGCCCCCGCCGCTGCTGGAGCCTGCCGAACGCCACGATCAGGCAGGGCACGATGACGATGGCCGCGGTGATGCTGGTCAGCTCTCCCAGCACCGCCGCCATGCCGAACGAGCGGATCGCCCCGGTGTCCGAGAGCAGCAAGACCGCATACCCGATCATCGTGGTCAGGGAGCAGAGCACCACCGCGGTGCCGGTCGAAAGGAGGCCCATGCCCAGGTGCCCGTTCTCGGCGACCTCCTGCCGCAGCCGGGCCATGACGTTGAACGGGTAGTCCACGCCGATGCCGATGGTGATCGGCACGGCGATGTAGTTCAGGAAGTTCAGCCGCACATGCAAGAGCCCCATCAGCCCGAGCATGCCGAACGCCCCGACGAAAAGGGCGTACGAGGTGATGAGGAAGTCGCGCCCCGGCCCGAAGGACACCAGCAGCAGCAGCAGCACCAACAAAAGGGAGATCGCCGAGGCCAGCGGACCATCCCGCTGCACCGCCTCCATCATGTCGACGAAGATCACCTCCGCCCCGGAAACCTGCAAGGTGCGGCGGATCTCGTCGGGCAGCCTGAGGGCACGCAGCAGCTCCACGGCCTGCTTGTTGCCGCGGTAGCTCCAGTTCTGGAACGCCGGCCCGGGATGGATGGCCAAAAGCCTGCCCACCGCGCCGTTGCTCTCGGTGAAGGCCAGGCGGATGCGCTCCGGCAGGTCCGCGGCGCCGACCGGGTGAAGCACGGCGGCTGGCGGCGGCTTTAGTTCCTCCAAAAAGCGCGCCTCATCGCTGCCGTCAGCGGCATAGGGCTCGACCTTCTCGACCAGGGCGCGGATGTCTTGCAAAAGAGCGATCTTCCCCCGCTGTTCATCCGGTGTCCCGGGCAGCACGTTGGGCAAGGCGTCGATCTTGCCGAGGATGCGCTGCTTTGGAGGCACGTCCTTTTGCGCCTCCTCGATGGCCGAAAGCACCATCTTGACATCCTCGACCCGGTCGGTGCCCAGGTAAAAGCCGCCGGAGAGGTCCTTGCCGAAGGCCGCGTCCAGGCGTCGCGACCACTGCCCGGGGGCGCTTTTGGGCAGCGAGCGGCTGCGCAGGCTGCGCAGGTCGTCTTCGAAGGGGTCCCGGGTGAGCTTTACCCCGCCGTAGATCCCCAGGGCAAAGGTGACCATCACCACCAGGAAGGCCAACCCTTGAAGAAGGCGCGGCCGGTGGATGTGCAGGCGCCGGTGCGACGAGCTGGCGATGCAGCGCACCAGCGGGCGCCGGTGCTCAAGGAGCGTCAGGAGGGCGGGCAGGACCAGGTAGCTTGACGCCCAGCAAAAGACCATGCCGCTGCCGGCGATGATACCGAACTCGGAGAAGCCGCGGAAGCTGGTGATGATCAGGGAAAAGTACGCGGTGCCGGCGGCGGCGGCGGCCACCAGGGTGGGCAGGGCCGTCAGTTGCAGGGCGGTGCGCAAGGCGGCGCTATGCACCACCCCGCGGCGGCGTTCCTCCAGATAGCGGGAGAGCAGGATGACGCCGAAGTTGATGCCGTTTCCCGCCACCACCGACCCCAGAAAGGCCGTCGACGAATTGAGTTGTCCCACCCACAGGCGGGTGAAGCCGAAGGTGGCGGCGCAGCCCACAAGCAGGCTCGCGCAGAGGGCGAACACCGCCAGTGGCGCCCGCAACGCCAGGAGCAAAAGCCCCATCACCAGCGTCAGGCACAGGACGGTGGAGATGGCCACGTCGCGCAGGATCAGGTCGTGCTCCAGCGACGCGGTCACCGGGTCGCCGGCGTAGCCCACCACCAGATCCGGGTGATAGCCGGCCGGGTACAGCGACGCGACCCCCTTGCCGATGGCGGCCAGCGCCTCCTGCCCCTTGCGCGGCTCGGTGTCGCCGAAGGGGCAGCGCACCACCAGCATGCGCAGGCGCCCGTCCTCGCCGATGTAGCCCGGGGGCCTTTCGGAGATGGCGCGGGCCTCGTCAAGGCGCGCCTTCAGGTCGTCCATCGGGTCGTTTGTCGTAGGGTTTGGCGTATTGATTATTGTGTCGCTTGTCGCGTCATGTGTCGCAGGGTTGGGCTTCGCCGCGCCCGGCACGCTCTTTTGCGCCGGCTCGTCGTCCAGAAGGTTCACCAGCAGGGGGTTGCGCTTTTCCTTTTCTTTCTCGACGCGGCGGCTCAGCTCGTCGCGGGCCCGGCGCAGGTCGTCGAGCTTGGCGTACAGGTGCCGGTGGTCCCAGATGAAGCGGCGCATCGCCCCATCGTCCTCGTCCACCTCGCGCAGGAGGTCCGGCGGCACGTCCTTTCGCAGACGTTGCGCCAGGTCGGTGGCGAAGCGCCGGGTCGCCTCCATGGAAGGCGAGGCGATCCCGATCTCGATGACCGCCACCGAGGGCTTGCGCGCGGTGAGCTGCCGCAGCGCCCGCACCGAGGGCTGCTGATCGGGCAGAAGCCAGCTAAACTCGGTGTGCAGCGGCAGGGTCGTCGCCAGGGCCACTCCGGCCACTGCCAGCAGCGCGGCGTAGACGACGATCGCCTGGGCCCGCTCCATCACCCAGACCGGGTAGGCCCGGACCAAACCGAGAAGGCGCATCTTCATCGAATGTGCGGATTGTCCTACCTCAAAGAAGGGCAGGTTGTCCACCTGCCTGCCGGATGCTAGCGTGCCAGGGATGTTGCGGTCGCGCCTGCTCATGGGTCTGTGTTTCTATCTGATGCTGATGCTGCGGATCGGCGTGGCGCGGGCGTTCGAGCCGGGGCCCTCCACGCCCCCCGCCTCCGACCTGCGCCTGGCCCTCCTGCCCGAGGACGAGTACGCCGAGTCGCTGACCCTTTTGGCCTACCTGTCCGACGGCACCCGGGTCGAGACCGGGTTCCAGGTGTCGAACCTGGGCCCTGGCAGCGGCAACGGCGGCTACGACATCGAAGTGGTCAGCGCCGGCAAGGTGGCCTACGCCCGCGACGGCGTCAAGCACCACTTCCGCTGGACCGACGACCCCCTGTCCATCGAGATGGGCGACCTGGCCGGACGGAAAAACTACTCCGGCGCCCGCCTGCGCACCCTTTCCGGCACCGCCGGGCAGGTCGGGCACACCCTGGAGCTTTCCGCCGTCGCCAAGGACTTCAGCTACAACCTGCGCTTCCGGGCGCTTGTGCCGGCGTGGCGGCCGGCCTCGGGGCGCATCCGCTTCGGCGATCGGTTTTTCCAGTACGTGGTGCAGGTGCCCCGGGCCGAGGTCACCGGCGAGGTGCGGGCCTTCGGCAAGGTCACCCAGGTGACCGGCAGGGGCTACGTCGAGCACGGCCGCACCAATGCCGATCCGCGGCGCCACACCGACCGGCAACTGCGCCTGCGCTATTATGATGAAGTGGACGGCCAGCCCCTGACCGTGCTGGCCTTCGATCAGCTCACCGCCCCAGCGGATGGGGCGCGGCGCTTCGGCTTCCTGGCGGTATTTCTTGGCGGCAAACTGATCCACCAGAGCGTCGCCCCGCTCCTGGATCCCGCGGGCCTGCGCCCGGATCCCCAGCGCAAGCAGAACCAGGTGCCGACGGAGTTTCACGTCAGCCGCGACCCGGCGGTCAAGATCCGGGCAAGCGTGCAGCGCCTGGTCGAGCGCAGCGACTACCTGGATCAGGTCTCGGGGTTCATGCGCCTGATCA
>JBBRLA010000523.1:0-6314 GCA_038231615.1 Polyangia bacterium
CCTGCGGCGCTGCTATGAACCGCGGCGCCTGCGGCGCTGCTATGAACCGCGGCGCCTGCGGCGCTGCTATGAACCGCGGCGCCTGCGGCGCTGCTATGAACCGCGGCGCCTGCGGCGCTTCGCGATTGTGATTGTGGTACAATTTTGCCGTGAAGCTCCCAACTTCGTGGCTCGCGCTCGCCCTTGTCATCGGCCTGGGCGGCGGGGCCGGGTGTTCCAGCGATGATCCGGCGCAGATCGAGACGGTGCAGGTGATGGCCAACGCCCTGCGCGCCCGCAACCAGGAAGCGGCCTGCTCCCTGAACGTGGACGCGCTGCGCTCCCGCGTCACCTGCGAGGGCCTGATCGCGCAGGTCTTGCACTACAGCCCCGGCCTCAGCGGCGCCCGGATCGAGCGGCGCGGCCCGTCTTCAGGCTGGGGCTGGCGTCACTCGAAGGTGGTGCGGGTACCGATGCACTTCAGCGGACCCGACGGCAAGGGCGACATTGACGTGACCCTGCATCGCACCCAGGCCGGCTGGCGGATCGCCGCCATCTTCCCCAAGCTCTGAAGCATCCAGGCCCTTGCATGTAGGGGGCCTCACACGTCCTTGATGCGCAGCACCCGCGCCTTGGCGCTGATCTCGTAGTAGACATACGCCCCGACGAAGATCGCCGCCCCGACCAGTGCCAGGAACGGCCCGCTGGCGACCACCGAAATCAGACACACCCCCGCCAGTGCCAGGGCAATCAGCGGAAACCACGGGTACAGGGGCGCCACGAAGGGCCGCTCCAACTCGGGCGCCCGCCGCCGCAGCACGAAAAGCGAGATCATCGACACCACGTAGAGCACCGTCGCGCCCAGCACGGATAGGGTGATCGCCGCGTCGGTCTTCCCGATCAGCACCACCCCTCCGCCGAAGACCGCCGGCACGATCACCGCCCACACCGGGGTGCGCCGCCGTGGATGCAAGTAGGCCAAAAACGGCGGCAGGTAGCCAGCCCGGGCCAGGGCGAAGACCTGCCGCGAGTAGCCCATCATGATCCCGTGAAAGCTTGCCAGAAGGCCGAAGATCCCGATGTAGACCATCATGTGGGTCAGCCAGTGGTCCCGCGCCAGCACCGCCGCCATCGCCCGCGGCAGGGGCGAGTCGTCTTTGACCAGTTCCTGCCAGGGCAGGACGCCGCTGGTACACACCAGCGTCAAAAGTGCCAGGAACACCAGCGTCAAGAGGCCCGCGGAGAAGCCGATGGGGATGTCGCGCCGCGGGTCGATCACCTCCTCCGCCGACATGGCCACTCCTTCCAGCGCCAGGTAGAACCAGATGGCGAACGGCAGGGCCGCGAAGATCCCCGAGATGCCGAAGGGCAGGAGCGGCCGGACAAAGAGGTGCGCCGCCTGCACGTGGGGCCCGGTGATGCCGAAGAACACGCAGAGTTCGAACACCGCCAGCACGGTGACGAAGAGTTCGAAGGTCGCGGCCAGCGCCACCCCCCAGCAGTTGAGCGCCGCGAAGAGCACGAAGACTGAAAGCGCCGCGGCGGTGATGCCCACCGATGGAGCGCGGAAGTGGACGTATGACCCGATCGCCAGGGCGATCGCCGGCGGGGCGAAGACAAACTCCGTCAAGGTGGCGATGCCGGCCAGAAGGCCGAAGAGGGGCCCCAGGGCCCGCCGCGCATAGGCGTAGGGGCCGCCTGAATGCGGGATGGCGGTGGAAAGCTCGGTGTAGCTGAAGATGAAGCAGACGTACATCACCGTCGTCAGGAGCACCGCGGCCATCATCCCGACCGGCCCGGCCTTGGCCAGGCCGTAGTTCCAACCGAAATAGTCCCCCGAGATCACCAGGCCGACGGCGATGGCCCACAGGTGGATCGGGCGCAGCACCCGCGAGAGGCCCGGCGCCGCGTCTTTTGGGCCGGGTGCGGGCCCGATCCCCCTGCTGTCGGCGGCGTTCGCGGTGTCAGGGGGCGCTTTCGATGAAGCCGGCGCCGGGGCTTTTGGGGGGATATCGGGTGTCATGAGGGCCCGATTGTAGTCCACCCCTTGTCAAAGCCTGGCTGGGCCTTCATCCTGTAGGTCATGAAAGTCGAGATCCGCTATTGCGGGTTGGGAAATTTTAAGCCCAGGGCCACGAGCCTCGCCGCGGCGATACGGAAAGCACGTGGGTTGGAAGTGCTGATTGAACCGGGGGGGAAAGGGCAGTTCGATGTCCTGCTGGATGGAAAGCTGATTTATTCCAAGCAGACCGAGGGCCGCTTCCCGGAACATGACGAGGTAATGGACGACTTGCCAGCCGCCTGAAAACAGAAGCACCTGGCCGGGCAGCTTTTGGCGTACCGCCTCACTCCCTTCGGTCACGTACAGTAGTACGCTCCCTCGGTCGCTGCGGGGGTGCGCCAAAATCTGCTCCGGCCATGTGCTTCTTCCTTGAATGACCTTCATCAAGAAGGTGACCCTGGCCAATCTTCGTCTTTTCGAAAACTGCCGGGGCCGGGATGGATTTTGGCACTCCCCACCCTCGCGGGAGCGGCTAATCCTATCATCTTTTCGAAAACTGCCGGGGCCGGGATGGATTTTGGCACACGCCCGCAGCGACTGAGGGAGCGTACTACTGTACGTGACCGAGGAAGCGTGGGGGCACCTCCCATGGCCTCGCGAATGCGAGGACATGGGGGAGACGTATGCCGAAAGCCGCCCGGCCCAGGCAGTTTTCAACTTTCTTTGCCCTCGTGACGCAGGGCGGCTTCAGGACTGGCGTCGTTCTTGAGGAGTGCATCCGCCCCGGCCTCCACCCGCGCAGCACCCGTGGGCGCGGCACCCGTGGGCACCGCGGGGGTCTCGGCCGCGGAAAGGGCCGCCTGCCGCTCCTCCGGCCGGGTGGCCATTCCCAGTCGCGCTTCGATGCGAATCATGCGCTCCCGCAGGGACAGGTTTTCCTCTTCCAGCTTCTCCAATGCCTGCCGCAGGGTCGACGCCTGGTCCTCCTTGCCCGCGCTGTCGCCGATGGCCTTGATCGCCTCGCGGGCGTGGCGGCGCACCCGACCATCCAGGTCGCGCTCGCTGGCCCGCCGCAGCGTCGGCCGCGCCCGGCCATCGTTCATCGCCCGCAGGGCGTCCACCGCGGCGATCCGCAGGCGGAAGTCGGGGTCGTCGATCAGGTCGGCCAGCACCTCCAGGATCTGCCGGCGCCGGCCATAAAACTCCTCGCCCAGCCGGCCCAGCGCCGCCACCGCCGCCCGCCGCGAGAACACCGGCCGGCCCCGCTTGCTAGCGATGACGGCCACCTCGATCGCCCGCTCATCGTGCAGATCGGCCAGCCCCGACAGGCACGACGATGCGATGACCTCCATGTGCGAAGGCCGCTTCATGGCCTCGCAAAGGGAGGAAAAAGCCTCCTTCGAGCGGGTCTTGGCCAGGGCCACCGCGGCCTCCGCCTCGACGAAGTAGGACAGGTCCGCGGCCAGCACCTGCTTCACCGTCCGCTGCGCCCGCTCGTCGTTGCGAAAGAGGCCCAGCGCCCGCACGATCTGCCGCCGCGCCCGATGGTGCGACTCGTTGCGCGCCGCCGTGCACAGGGCCTCGCAGGCCGCCGACGTGCGAATCTGCGCCAGCGCCCGCGCCGCGGCCCCGCGCACCGCCCAGAAGGGATCCTCCTGCAGCGCCCGGACCAGCGACTCGGTGAAGCGTGGGTCCGCCCCCTTGCCCAGGGCCCGGGCGGCGGTCAGGCGGTCGATGGCCTCCTTGGCCACAAGCAGCTCGGTGCGCCACATCTCGTCCGGCTTCTTCATCTCCAGGGTCTTCAGCAGGTGGTTGCCGGTGTCGAAGATGACCTGCGTGGGTTTGGCCAAAAGCGGCAAAAGGAAGGTCTCGCGATCGTTCTGCACCCGGAGGGTCCGGTCCTCGGTCTCACCGGCGACGACGAAGCGGACCTTCACGGGCAGATCGAAAAGCGGTGTCTCGAAGCCCGGCGTGCTGTCCACCAAACCCACCTTCTGCGTCTGCCGCACCGTCAGCTTGGCCAGCTTCTGCTCCTCGTCGTAGCTGTAGTCGACCTTCAGCTCCGGGTAGCCGGCCTTCTCGATCCACTGCTCGAAGAAGCGATCCAGATTGACGCCGGTGGATTCTTCCATCGCCCGCGCCAGATCCCGCGTCTCGACCAGACCGCCGCGGTGTTTTTCCAGATAGTGCTGTACCCCTTTCCAGAACCGATCCTCGCCAAGCTGCGTCTGCAACATGTGCAGCACCGCCCCGCCTTTTTCGTAAAGGTGCCGGTCGAACACGTCGATCGGCTCGTGGAACACCTTGGTCACCACCGGCCGCCGGTAGCGCGTCGAGTCCTCCTCGAAGTACGCTTCCTGGTCCACCAGGCGATCGTAGTCCGCCTCCTCCTGCCCCTCGATGTGCTGCTTCCAGAGGATCTCGCAAAAGGTCGCGAAGCCCTCGTTCAGCCAGCCGTGGGACCAGTCGCGGCAGGTAACCAGGTCGCCGAACCACTGGTGGGCCAGCTCGTGGGCCAAAAGCGGCTCCGATGAGAAGTCCAGGTGCGCCCGCTTGTCATGCAGGGTCTGGTCGGTCAGCGTGGTCGCGGAAGTGTTCTCCATACCGCCGAAGATGAAGTCGGCCACCACGATCTGCGCGTAGCGCCCGTAGGGGTAGGCGACGCCGAAGCGCTTGCTGAACAACTGCACCATCTCCGGGGTGCGGCCAAAGGTCCGTGGGGCCGCCTCCTCGCAGCCCGGCGGCACATAGTAATACAGATCGGTATTGGGAGCACGATCGCGCAACTCGTTGTACTCGCCGGCCACCAGGGTGATGAGGTAGCTGGAGTGGGGTATGTCCAGGCGGTAGTGGAAGCTGCGGGTCTTGTGATCGGGGAAGTTGCGCGTGAGGATCAACCTGCCGTTGGACAGGGCGAAGTACTTCTCCGGCACGGTGGCAATCACCTCGGAGGTGGCCTTCTCGTGGGGGTGATCGAAGCACGGGATCCAGTGGCGGTTGTCCTCGTCCTGTCCCTGGGACCAGGCCTGCTCCGGGCGCTCGGGGTATTCCGCGTCGGGGCCGACGAAGTACAGGCCCCGGCGCGGAGTGCAGCGGTACCGGATGGTGAGGTCCAGGGGCTCGCCCGCCTTGCGCTGCCCCAGATCGATGCGCAGTTCCGGGCTCTCATAGTAAAACGGCAACGGGGTGCCGCCGGCCAGGGTGACTTCGGCGATGGCCATCTCGGCGGCCTGCAGGACCACCCGGGTGGGGCCGTCGTTCAGCGCGGCCAGCGTCAAGGTGCAGGCGCCTTCGACCGACCGCGAGGCGAAGTCCAGGTTGACGTCCAGCTTGATGTGGATGACGTCGCACACCCGATCCGGGGCATAGATCGCCCTCGCGCCGCCCAGGACGAAGGGCATGGCCCTGCCGCCGAAACCCGAGTTCAGTGAAAGTGCCTCGCAACGCCTGCATGCGTGCGCCCGCTCGTGACCGCTCATGAATACCTCGCTTCTCGATGCCGCTCTCAGCCGCCGCATAGCCTATCACGAATGCGCTTTCCTGAAACGACTCAGCGACGATATTCTTGGAGATGCACCGAGAAATCTTTGCGCACGCCGATGCAGAAGATGCACGGCGCTGTCCGGGCTGGCAAGGCGGGTCGGAGGGGAGTGAAGAAACCGCAGAGGCTTTTTATGCAAAGCGGTATTAACCAACCAGAGTCGTGTTACCGATCTTATTTCATTGACTTCTCGGCTGCCGTGCTTAGAACCTCTGGATGCGAAAGTTCATCCATAGACTGGTCGCCGGAGCACGGCAGTGGGCCTGCATTCTGCGCGACTTTTTCTTTCATTTGATTCGCTCCAGCGACTCCCCGGCACCGTCGAACAAGGCAGCCCAGCCGGGCGCGACGCCAGGGCAAGAGCCGCCTGCCGGCAAGCCCAAGGGGCGCCCGGCCCCGAAGCCCGCCGCTGCACAGAACGGCCCCGCCCCAACCCAGTCCGCACAGGCCCCCAGGTCCGGGCTTCCCGACGAGGTCCGCGACTTCATCAACAACATGAACAACTTCGTGATTCTCCCGGGCGAGCATGGCCAGGAATATGCCCCCCTCACGATCCTTCCGATCCTCTTGAACGTCCAGGTGCCCCCCGACTGGCTGGAGGACCCCGACTTCCGGCTCATGCCCTTCGTCACCGCCGGCACCGCCACCCCCGGCCGCCACATAGGCGTATTGGGCCGCATGACCCGCGCCAACGAGAAGCTCGCCGTCTGCTACGACCGCCCCTTCGCCCACGCCTACTTCGGGCCGCCGGGTTTTGGCAAGACCTACGGCGACGGCTGCCACATCGAAAAC
>JBBRLA010000524.1:0-6308 GCA_038231615.1 Polyangia bacterium
ACCGGCATGGCGTGGCGCCGCTCCAGGGGGGACAGGTTCCCCGCCCGCAGCATCCGCAGAGGGGAGCGCAGCGTGGTCCGTGCCAGGTTCTCCCCACGCTCGTTGTAGTAGCCTGCCGCCCCCTTGCCGCCCGCCGCCGTCTTTCCGGCCTCTGGCGCGAAGAGGTACGCCCGCAGCGCCCCCGCCTTGCCCTCGTAGCTGGCCGCCAGCACCCGGCCATAGCGGTAGAAGCCCTTGCCCAGAAAGACCTTCTCGACCACCACCCGGAAGCGGTCCCCGGCCTGGCTGGTCAGGGGCAGGTCGGCGTCGTGGGCGAAGGTCTCGGTGACCATCACCGACAGGGTCTCCGACTCGCCGAGCTTCAGCATCGCCTCGGGCAGCGCGCCGTCCTTCTGCACCACCCCGGCCACCGTGACCGTCTGCATCGTCATCGGCCGGTCCTGCTTGCTGACCACGTAGCGTTCCATCGCGGTGTTGCCGGGCACCGAGGCGCCTACCGCAGCCATGCGCTCCGCCCGGTAGCCCAGGTCCGGTGCCACCCGGTAGTCCACCGCCTGGAACTGGTCCTCGGCGTCATAGTACAGGGCCAGCGACTGCCCCGGCCCGGGGCGGATGCCGGTCTCCCCGCCGCCGCTGACCGCCCCGTGCAGCGCCTCGGCGATGACCTCGCCCGGCTTGCCCTTGATCCCCTCGGCGGACAGCGCCGTCTCGATGGTGGCGTCCTCCGACTCAAAGGGGACCTCGACCACCCGGTAAAACCCGCGCAGCGCCCCGGCCCCCTGCAAGGCCTTCTTCAGAGATCGCGGCACTGGCGGCGCCCCGGTGGGCCCTGGCAGAAGCGACGCCTGCCGCCCCGCGTCCGCCGCCCGCAAGAGCGCCGGCACCGATGTGCCATGTCGGTAGTAGAGCACGTAGAGATTCACCGCCAGCAAACAGCCCATGACGAGCAAAACCCGCACAGAGCCGCGCAGCCGGTTCCCGGAAAGGCCCCCCCCCGCCCGACCGCCTGAAGAACGTCTCCCGGGCGCGCTTTTGGCCGTGCGCTTTCCCGGGCGCGGACCCCTGCGGGCGAGCAGTGCAGAAAGGAACTTGAGCTGTCGTGATCGTGAACGTCGAGGCATGAGCGGTGATCTCTTGGGCTATCACGCCCGGACAGCCTTGTGAATTTTTTGGCCACTCTGCCCGTGGCGTAGAAAGATTGCGCGACGGGGTGGCGGCCACATCCTGCGCAAGGAGTGCACGCATGGCGAAAATCTGCACACCCGGCAAAATCGATCAAACGTAAGATTGAATGCGAGATTTTTAATATGCGATCAGAGGGGGAGTATAAACTGGCTCGTTCAGGGTCCCGTGGAGGTCGGAAGGCGCCCCAAAGGCACGGGTTGGCCGCACCGGCTCCGGCATGCGATGCCGATGCTCAGACCGGTAGCAAAGCTGGTTCTGGATGGGGCCCGTGCAATCGAAGGGCTTTGTCAGGCGCCGGGGGCCCTCGCGAACTTGACCCGCCCCTGCGGCTGAGGCAGCGTTACCGGCAGTGTCCTCTACAAACCTCGACAAGGACGACCTGGGCGCCTCCGCCAAGCGGGGGTTGCTCTACATCACGGCCGCCAAGCTGTGGTTCATGATGGCCGGGCTGCTGGTGCAGTTCCTGCTGCCCCGGGCCCTGGGTTCCCCGGCGCTCTTCGGCGTGTGGACCCTGGTTGCGGCGTGGGTCTCGACGCCCAACAACGTGGTCGTCACCGCCACCATCCAGGCGGTGTCCTTCTTCGCCGCCAAGGGCGCCGCCGCCACCGAGCAGGCCAAGGCCACCGCCCTGCGCATGCAGGTCGCCGTCGGCGGCGGCGCTGCGCTGCTGTTCCTGGTGCTGGCACCGATCATCGCCAACTTCGAGCATGACGCCGAACTCACCGCCTATTTGCGCCTGGCCTCTGGGATCGTGCTCTGCTACAGCTTCTACGCGGTCTTTGTCGGCGCCGCCAATGGGGCGCGGCAGTTCCATAAACAGGCCGGCCTCGACATGGCCTTCTCCACCTTGCGGGCCCTGCTGGTCGTTGGCGGTGCCTGGATCTTCCACGCCATCCTGGCCTCGGTGGCCGGCTGGGTGCTGGCCGCGGCGATCATCCTGGTCGTCTCGATCGCGGTGGTCGGCCTGCCCAAAAAAGGCGCGGCGGCGGCGGCCGGAAACGCACTTTCGGTGGGCACCATGCTGCGCTTCTCGGCGTGGATTCTGGTCTACCTTTCGGCCATCAACCTGCTCATGTTCGTCGATGGGTTTTGGCTGAAGCGCCTGTGCACGGAATCGTATTCGGGCCTGGGCCCGGCAGGCGCCAAACGCACGGTGGACGCGCTGGTCGGGGTGTACGGCGCGGCGCAGACCGTGGCCCGGCTGCCCTATCAATTGATCCTGGCGGGGGCCTTCGTCATCTTCCCGGTGATGTCCCGCGCGGCGCTCGAAAAAGACCAGCAGCGCACCCGAGGCTACATCACCACCACCCTGCGCTACTCGCTGATCGCCACCTGCGCGCTGGCCCTTTCGTTGGGTATCCGCCCCGAGGCCAGCATGCGCCTGCTCTACCCGGCGGAGTATGCCACCGGCGCATCGGCCCTGCAGGTGCTGCTCCTGTCCTATGTGTGTTTTTCGCTTTTGACCATCGCCGGGACCCTCACCAATGGCATGGGACGTACCAGACCGACGACGGCGATGGGTCTTGTGGCGGTGGTCCTGACCAACCTCACCATCCCCGCCGCCATCGGCGCCGCGCTGCGGGCCGGGCAACAACCCCTGCGCGCCGCGGCCACCGGCCTGGCCTGCGGCATGGTGCTGGGGCTGGCGCTTTTCCTAGTGTACCTGTGGCGCACCTTCCGCGCCAGCTTCCCGCCGCTCACGGTGGTCCGGGTGGCCATCGCCAGCGGGGTCGTGCTGCTGCTCGGCAGGGCCTGGCCGGCGGCGGGGACCGGCGGTCTTCTGGGCAGCAAGCTGGGGACGATCCTGTGCGCGGGGCTGGCGCCGCTCGGCTACCTGGCGGTGCTCTTCGCCAGCCGCGAACTCTCGCTGGCCGAGCTGCGTTCGCTGCGGAACCGCAGTTGATGTCTTGTCCCTGGCCCTGCTCTATACCAGGTCACGTCAATGAAAAGCCAGTTGACGAAAAGCCAGCAAGAAGCACCTGGCCGGAGCAGATTTTGGCGCACCCCCACAGCGACCGAGGGAGCGTACTACTGTACGTGACCGAAGGGAGTGAGGAGGTACGCCAAAAGCTGCCCGGCCAGGTGCTTCTGTTAATGGGAGATGAACTGGCCATCTTGTAAACGGTACTCCTTCACCCACTCGTCCGCTGCCAGATGCACCTTCACCCGGCTGATGCCCCGCTCGCCGCCTTCCTTCATCGCCAGGAGTTCCGCTTCCTGCACCCCCGGCACCCCGGCCATGCGCCGCACCGTGACACCCCACACCCCCTGTGCACCCCGTGCTAAGCGCCGGGCCTCGATGCCCACCGCCCCGCCGCGGATCTCCGCCCGCTCGCCCTCCTTCAGGCCCGGCGGCGTCAGGTACAGCCCCAGCCCCGCATCGGGTCGCATCGTGCTCAGCGCCACCATCAGCGCCCCGGTGTAGCCCGCGACCCCATCGCTGCGCCCGCGGGCGGCAAGCTGCCCCAGCAGGTTCTTGTCGTCCCGCGTGCGCGCATCATCCACCAGCCGTGAAAGCCGCGTCGCGTGCAGGGCCCTGGCCCAGGCCGCCGGCCCGCTTTGCTCCGCCCGCGCCCCCACCGCCTCGGCCACCCGCGCCGTCAACCGCAGCGCCTCGTCCGTGCGCCCGGCACCCGCGGCGGCATTGGCCAAAAGCAGGAACACCGTGTCATCCTGCGGCACCAGCCAGCCGAGGATCTGATACTCCCGATAGGCCGCGTCAAAAAGCCCATGGGCCTGGTACAGATCGCCCAATCGCCGCCGGGCCCATGGATCGAAGGGCGCGAACTCGACGATCTCCGAAAACGCCCGCGCCCCTTCTGCCCCATCCCCCGAGCGGAACAGGAACTCGCCGATTTCCTGCCGCACCGCCGCGTCCGCCCCCGGGTCGCTGCGCAGGGAATCGCACAGGCGCCGCGCCTCCGCCTTCTGCCCGGCCCGCTCCAAAAGCGCCAGCAGCCGCACCTTCAGCGCAATCGCCCGCGGCGAGAGCAAAAGGAAGCGCCGCAGCACCGCGATCTGCCCATCGACGGTCTTGGCCTTGACCAGCTCCTGCTCCAGCAGGCGCGGCTCGATGCCCCCGTCCAGCACCAGGCCCGCCTGCGCCGCCTGCACGTCGTTCTGCGTGCGCACCGCCCGCAAGATCTCCCGACGCAGGTACTCCTGCACCTCGGCCCGGTCGGCGTGGTCGTCGAAGCGGTGGTACAGGTCCACCTGCTCCGCCGTCCCGCCGGAAAGAGGCCGCATCAGATCCAGCAGCGCCCGCCGGTCGATGAAGCTGCGCAGCTCGCAGCGCGCCTCCGCGTCACGCCACACCGACATGGCCCCGCCGGGCCCCGGGCTGCGCAAGAGACGCTCGCGCCACAGCGCCCGCCGCACCGACAGGTACGCCCGCGAGGCCCCGCTGCACGAACGCGCCCCGTCCCGCTGCTCCTGCTCCAGTTGCAGGGCGAAGAGCACTTCATGGGGTTTGCCGTCCGGCGAGGCCGGCAGGCGCAACCCGGAAATTGCCCGCTCGATGCAGCCTTCCACCTCCGAAGACCGCAGCGTCGAGGTGACCACCTTGGCCAGGGCCACCGTGCCATCCAGGGCAATCTTCACCCGCAGGGTGACCCGTCCCGAAAGCTCCGGGTGACCCGCCGCCTTGCGGTCGTAGCACACCCGGGCCGGCGCCTGCCGCTCGCCCAGCGCCTGCTGATAAAGCGGGTCCACGCCCACCGCCCGCACCGACTGGGTGGACACGCCGCCCTCCAGGGCCACCGGGGCGTCTTCGGGGGGCCGTTCGCGCAGCGCCGGAGGCACGAAGGTGCCGACCTCCTCGTCCCCGATAAGCTGGGCATAGCCCCGGGAGGCGTCGCCGCCCACCACCATCGCGGTCCACGGCGTGACCACGGCGTAGCGCGTGCCGATGTCGCTGGCCGCCTCCTTGCCGGCGCCCCGCTGCAAGAGCCGCAAGAGGCGCGCCTGCGCCCATCGTCGGGCCAGGTCGCGATGGTCCTCGGCGTCCTTCATCGACAGCCGGAATTCCTGGGTAAAGGGCTGCCCATCATCCGTGCGTCCCTTGACCACCAGCTTCTCCAGCCGCTCCGGCCGGTCCCGGCGCAGCCGCGCCACCAGGGTCAGCGGCTCGCCCCCGATCAAGGTCACCGGGGCCTCGGGGTAGATCACGTCCACGTCCTCCCCCAGCGACACCGTCACCGAGGTCAGCGCCGGCTGCGAAAGCCGGGTGAACAGATGCAGCGCCGCCCGTGCCGCCTCGGGGCGGTCCTCGATGCGCACCACGGCCTTGCCGCCGTTGGTGACCGCTTCCAGTAAATCGACGTTGGCGTCGCTGCCCACGGCCACCGCGTAGATCCGCGGCAGGGGACCCAGGCGCAGAAGAGCGTCCCGCAGCTCCCCGGGCAAAAGCGCCCCGACCGTGGGTCGGCCATCGCCCAGATAGACCACCGCCCCACGCCCATCAGGCAAGAGGCCCACCGCCCGCGAAAGGCCCAACAAGAGATCGCTGCCGCCCCCGGGCGCCTCCTTGCCCAGCGCCTCGATCAGCTCCTCCACCCGCGCCGAAGTCGCCGGCGCGACCGCCTCCTTTCCCAACGACCGCGCCGTCACTGACGAAACGATTACCCCCACCCGATCCCCCGGGCCAAGCTGCTTCAGGAACGCCTGCGCCGCGGTGCGGGCCAGGTCCAGCCGTGCCGGGTCGGTCCCCGCGGACACGTCCACCACCAGCACCAGGGAAAGGCCGGCGGCGGGCTTCCCGGGGTCCAGCACCGGCTGCGCCAGCACGTAGTGGGTGCCGTCGCCCTCATGGCCGCCGCGGTAGATCTCCAGCACGTCCCCCTTGCGCTCCTTCGGATCGAGCAGGTCCAGCACGAAGTCCGCCCGCGGGCGGAAGTCGCTTTTGCGCAAGATCACCTTGCTGCCCTCGACCTTGGCCCCCATGCCCGCCTCCAGCGCCCCGGCCTGCGCCGCCGAGAGGTCCACCTCCAGGGAAAACTCCCCCAGGTTGGGCGCGTCGCCAGCGGTGGCCGCCGCGGTCTGCCCCATCGGATAAAGGTAGCGCCGCCGGGCCCCTTCGGGGTGCGCCTGGTGCGCCAGCCACTCGACGTAGCGCAGGTGGATCA
>JBBRLA010000525.1:0-6308 GCA_038231615.1 Polyangia bacterium
CCCAGGGGGAACCAACGGGCCGCCCAGCGGGCGATAGGCTGCCGCGGACTGCGCCCGGGTTTTGGCCTGGTTGCGTACGCGCTTCTTCTTCTGCCTCATGTAGTAGGTGTGCAGGGTCAAGAACGCTGGCAGCAGCGTCAACCGCCGCAGGCCCAGGTCCTTCTCGGCCACCCTCGCCGGGGCGTCGTACATCGCCGGCTTCACGTACGCCACTGCTTTGCCGATCGTCTCCGCCAAGGTGGTCATGTAAGCGTCGTTGGACAGCAGCGCCATGTCGCGCAGCCGGTTGCGCAAAAGCAGCCACGCCGCCGATTTCTGCTGGCCCGTCTCCAACTCGGCCTTCAAGTCAGGCGCTTCAGGATACAGGTCCGGCTTTTGCTCGAGCGCCCTGATCACCTCGCTCACCAGCCCTTTGCCGAAGGGCAGGAGTTGGCCCCCCAGTCGCTGGCGCAGGAGCACACTGAGTTCGAGAGAGGCCATCTCGCCGTTCGCCTCCCTCATCTGATAAGCGAGTTCATAGATCTCAAGGGCGGTCAGCGGGGCCTGGTTGTTCGTGTTCATCCCCAGGTTGTAAACACGCAGGATCGCGCTGCAAGGGGAGCCCCGGCTTTTGCTGAAAGCACCCCGGCTTTTGCCGAAAACACCCCGGCCCTGACCCTCCGGGACCCTGCGCCCAGGTCGGGATGACGTCTGCGCGCGGTGGCCAAGACCCGGTCCCGGCGTCCGCGACACCCCAAGGTAGGGTGTCCGCCACGGCTCACAGACGTCAGCGCGACCCTGGCAAGGGGGTACGTGGCAGCGCGGGCCGGGCAAATGCAGAAAAAGGGGTCCACCTTCAGCAGGCGAACCTGACCCGAGCACCTGGGGTGGGGTGTGGGTAGACCTTGGGGGCGGGGGTGGGCATCATGGGGGCATGGACATGCCGGCAATCGGGCCGTCGCTGCATAAGGTAGATCACCGGGGGAAACGGACGGCGCTGCTCGTGGGCGGGGGGCTGGGGGTCTCGCTGGGCAGGAGCCAAGCCGGAAGCAAGATGGCACAAGTTCACCAGGACACCCCGGTCAACAAGTAGGATCTACCCATGACGAGACCTGTCCGCGCCCGATGCCGCGCCCCGGCCCTGGCGATCGCCATCTTCCTCCTGGGGAGTGCACCGGGCTGCCAGCGCCAGGGCGCGCCCCCCGGGAAGGGGCCGCCGACAGCCGTCGCCCCGCCGGCGCAGGTCCCCGCTCCGCCCGCTGCCGCCGCTGCCCACGAGGCGCCGAAGGACCCCAAAGACGCCCTCGCGAAGTCTTATAACGATCCGCGCATCGTCGACGCCCTGGCCAGGGACTGCGCCTGGGACCCGACCCAGGACCCGGAGCGAGCGCGTCTTTATAAGGTGGAAGGCGAGGGGGATGCCGTGGACCCGCTTCTCTGCGAGCTGGAGTTCGACCAGTCCTGCTCCTACGATCCCTGCTACGAGACGGAGCAGGAGAAGTGCGAGCCCAGATGCACCGCCGCCTGCACCTCCTGCAAGACCACGTGCAAGTCGAGCTGCGAGACATGTAAGAAAGGCTGCGCGGACGCGGCCTGCCAGAAGACCTGCGCCGTCTCTTGCGCGGCCTGTCAGCAGGCGTGCGTGCAGACGCGGGACCGCTGTGCAACCGGGGCCTGCGCCGAGGAGTACAAGACCTGCCGCAAGAACCTGAAGCAGGGCTGGAAGCGCAACCACTGCGCGAAATTCTGCCCATCCTACATGCGCTGCCAGATGAAGTGCACCGAGGAGAACAAAGAAAAGGAGAAGTACTGGGAAATCTGCGAAAAGAAGTGCGCGCCTTTGAACAAGGCGTGCAACCCCAGGCTCTGCCCCAACCAGGTCGCCATCGACCCGGAGAGCGACGACTGACAGCGAGGCGAACATCACCTCGGGCGTCCATCGGCACAAGTCGGCCGAGACGCTGGTCCTCGGTCAGGCTCACCTTGATCGCCGCCAATGCTCGCGGATCAAACACGAAGCACAGGATCACCGCAGGTTGAACAAGCGAAGCCAAATAGTTAAAGTCTGAACTTTGCTCAAGTTTCCTGGTCTTTTATATACTCATGAGTATACTACTCATGATGACTAACTTTCCATTCATCGGCCGAACCAAGGAACTGGCGCAACTGGAGCGCTGGCATGCCGAGGGGCGAACGCATTTCATCGTCCTTCATGGCAAGCGACGGGTGGGCAAGACCGCGCTGGCGCGGCGCTTTCTGGCTGGCAAGGGCGGCATTTACTATATGGCCGACCGGACCAGCGCGAATGATCAGATCAAGCTCTTCTCCGAATTGGTCGGCCAACACTTCCAGGATGAGTTCCTGCTCTCGCGGGGGTTCGGCTCGTGGCTGGAGGCGTTTCGCTATCTGAAGGGGCGCGCTCGTGGGCTGGTGCTGGTGATCGATGAGTTCCCTTATCTGGTCGAGTCCGATCCGGCCCTTTCCAGCGTCTTCCAGAAGGGCTTCGATGAGCACTGGCACGACTCGGGGATCTTCCTGATCTTGACCGGCTCCAGCATCGGCATGATGGAAACTGAAGTGCTCGGCGTCAAGGCCCCGCTCTACGGTCGACGGACCGGGCAGATCCGGCTGGACATGCTGCCTTTCGCCAGCGCCCGGCTCTT
Source organism: Polyangia bacterium (assembly GCA_038231615.1). Taxonomy (GTDB): domain Bacteria; phylum Myxococcota_A; class Polyangia; order Palsa-1104; family JAEUJZ01; genus JBBRLA01. Next base: position 2,643 of record JBBRLA010000525.1, read on the forward strand.
CTATCCGACCTGGGGGCCAGAAGATGCCCTGCGCGCCTTTGGCACCCTGGGAGGGACGCCGGCCTATCTGCTCCAGTTCTCGGCGGCGCGCTCGTACAAGGAGAACGTGCTGCAAGCGATGCTGTCGACCAATACCTATCTGTTTGAAGAGCCTGACTTCCTTCTGCGCGAGGAACTCCGCGAGCCGCGGAATTACTTCGCGATTCTGCGGGCGCTGGCGTTGGGCAAGGCGAAGTTGTCCGAGATTCAAAACGAGACCGGCTTCGAGCGTTCAACGTTGAGCAAATATATCTCCATTTTACAGTCGCTGCGCATGGTGGAACGCCTGGTCCCGGTCACCGAGCGGCAACCGGAGAAGTCCAAGCGAGGGCACTACCGGATCACCGATCCCTTCTTGCGCTTCTGGTTCGCCTTCATCTTTCCCAACCGGAATTATCTGGAGCAAGAGCTGCTGGACTTCGTGTGGGAGCAGCGCATCGCCCCGCGGCTGGATCAATTCCTGGGTACGACTTTCGAGGACGTGTGCATGAGCTACCTGAGGGAGGTCGGCTACCGTCAGCACCCCTATGTGCTGGAACATCTTGGGCGCTTCTGGGATCGAGAGACCGAGGTGGACATGGTGGCGTTCGACGACGCGCGGAACCACCTGCTCCTGGCGGAGTGCAAGTGGTCACGGAACGCGGTAGGGATCGACGTGCTGGACAGCCTGAAGAGCAAGACGCTGGCGGTAACCAGGGAACTCGGCTACACGCCGTCGACCATCCGGCACGCGATCTTCAGCCGATCAGGATTCAGCAAGGAGTTGCAGGCCCTTAAAGGGGAAGTCACGTTGATCGGTCTGGAACAGATGACACAGCCGGAATGAATGTATTGACTCCTCCGGCTGCGCCTCCTACTGATGGGGCAGGAGCGCAAGATGATGATTTCCCTTGCGGACCCATCTACAGAAAAAGGTTGATAGGGAGGTAGGACGCCATTGTGCTCACAAATAGAACATAGTCCCCCCACAGTCATAGATCCAGCCAAGACTTCTGGGGCTCTCCAATGCAGCCTGGATGGCTTTACCTTTAACACATCGTCCACCTAGAAGTGGCGTTGTCGGCGCGCCGCTCCAGGATGGCGGCATACATGGAGGGCGAGCCGGGCGAGCCGGGCGAGCCCCCTATGAAGGATCACTCCTCGTCATCGCGAAGAAGGGTCGATCACGTCAGTCATTTGACCGTTCGGACAGGGCCGCTTGGAAGCTCGGTTCGTCTGGCAGAATGTCTGCTGCCTTCTGAAATTCAGCACGGACGCGAGACTCGGGTGATCTCAAGGCCCTCATCGCACGTCCCAGATGGTAGCTCGCGAAGGCGCGGATGTTTTCCGGTGCAGGCTGCTGCTGAACGGTTCGAAATATTTTTTGGGCCGCACGGAGGAGGGTGTTCCTTGCGTCTAGCTCGTGCTCGTTGCTGGTCGGCGTAACTGTCTCCGGCAATGAAATGGCGATCTCTAATTTGGTTCGAGCGAATTGATAGAGAAATCGCGGATTATTGGAGATGCTTTTTTGGGCGGTCTCGAAGGAGTGATGCGCGTCCTGTAGACGTCCTTCTTCAAGCTCCTTGATCGCTCTCTCCAAGACGATTTGATCGATTTCAAGGGGATCTGTAGACACGGCATCTGCTGATCCCCGTAGCTCCGGCTGTATAACAGCTTTGGGGATAGCAGGTTGGCGCTTGGTGACCTTGCTCATTGCTGCATCGCGCAGGGCCAGTCGGCGTGAGTAATCTGGATGGGCTGGCAAGACAACCGTGAAGTAGGTACGGCTTTCATCGAACTCAAATCTCGGTGGCGGAGATTGATTCTCCTGCATCGCACGAAACACTTTTGGCACCCCAGTTCCTCGTGCTTCGGCAAGACGTAGTTCTTTGAGCAACTCCCCGATTCGTCGGTTGCGAGCAGGTACATTGGGGATGCGTACCTGAGATCGGAAATGCTCGGGTCGCAACCCGGGAACGGGGCCCGGATAACTGGTAATCTCTACCCTGTCAGGGTAGAGATAGACTTTCGTTGGTTCTGGAGTGGCATCGTAACTGCGATGGTAGATCGCATTTACCAGACTCTCCTCCAAAGCGGCGAAGGGGTAGCTTACCCAGCCTTTGGTAGTGGCTTGATCCGCCAGCTTCTGAGAGTGACTGGTGGTAAGGTTGCTGAGGTAGTCGAGGCAATCACGCGTTTGCCGATGCAAAGGACCCCGAAAGATGCGCTCTTCCAAAATGTCTCCGCCCGTATCATCAGTAAAGTGCACTACTTCGATTCGTGCTCCCAGAAAAGCCTGCTCTGGATCATCGCTGAAGAAGAGGAGGGCGACATTTCTCGGAACTTCGTGGCCATTCGTTCTGGCTGATAATCGCATTCGCCGATAAACTTCTATGTCATCCTTCTCGTTGAGAAGTCCGCTACGCACATCATGCAAAAATTCACGCACCAAGGTCGCCCGCAGATCGTAGAGGGTGAACTGGGGGGCCCGGCGATCGTCAAATGGGACTTTGGCCGTCATGCTGAGTAAATCAGTCAAGACTTGCCCTTTCGCATCGACGGTTTCGGCCCCGATTCGAACATAAAAACTGTACCCAGCTCCTTTCGCAGCAGGCGCTTGGTGGGGTCGGGTGTCACTGGCTGGCACCCAGATAACAAGAAGATTCTTTCCGTCTACTTCTTCTGGTGACATGAGCGGCTGGTATTCTGGGTTCAGTCGGCGGCACTGCCCGCGAATCCACTTTTGGATGCCTTCAAGCTCCGTCTTCATCAAGCCGACCGGAGGCATCACGGCGGTGCCGTTTTCTTCGGCTACTCCGATTACGATGTAGCCCCCGTTGATGTTAAAGAGGTCGTTTGCGAATGCGCAAATCGTGCGTAGAACTTGGACACCTGTGGTTTCCTCATTCCAAGATCTCTTGAGCTCGACTCGGGTCGATTCGACTCCACGAAAATAGAGCAAATCTTTAATGTTGATAGGGAGGTAGGACGCCATTGTGCTCACAAATAGAACATAGTCCCCCCGCAGTCATAGATCCAGCCAAGACTTCTGGGGCTCTCTTTATCGTTCACGATTCGACCGCTACCCGCTCTTCCTGGGCCTGTCAACTATATAACGGCGGGCCGGCCGCCTCGGCGGTCCGGTCGGTCACTCCTTGCCGGCCCCCTGCTCAAGTTGGTCAGTGCCTCCGCTGCGAGCGAATGCGCGAGGGACGCAGCAGCGCCTCGATGCGCACGGGACCCTCCGGCTCGATCTGCAAGTTGCCGTTGCTCGTTTGAAAGCTGTCACCGACAAAGGAATTGACCGAAACAAAGCGGATCGGCTCCTCCCCAAGGGAAAGGCTTTCAAGAAGGGCCGGCAACAGGTTGTCGTGCTTGCGCCGGGTCCACCGCTCCAGCGGGATGACAGTCTGAACCCGCCCTTCGCGCATGACCGCCAGGCTGTGGTCGTGGACGTAGCTTGGCCGTGCTCCGTTGGTCGTGTCCCGGATGCCATACAGACCAATGGTCACCACGCCGGTACCTCACTTTGCCGGCCTCGCCACGTGCAGCGCAGCTTTCCATGGTTAACCTGCACGGCGAATCCGTCGAGCGGGGCGAGCCATGTGCCATCAAAGCCAGCGCCGACCAGATGGGCCAGCGCCGGCA
>JBBRLA010000526.1:0-6308 GCA_038231615.1 Polyangia bacterium
GGCGGTTTGAGGGTGATTTTTTGTTTTCTTGGTTACAGACGGAATGAGTGGCGATCAGGGGAGCGAGATGGGGCGTGCTGCTTGAGGGTCGTACACGTCAGCTTCAGTGGCCAAATAACCAGCCTCGATTGTCCTACGCTCCCATCGGCCAGCGGCGCGCCGTAGTGCGTGCAGGTGGCACCGACGGCGTGAATAACGTCGCCCTGGCGTACCAGAATTACCGCTTCGCCTTTCGCATGCCCGAGCAGCAGCGCACGTTCTTTGATGGACGTGAGCGGAATCCCACGGGTGAAATCGGCACCGCTGAGCGCTGCGTTGTCCTCGGTCATGACTGCTCCTTTGCCAGGAACCCCTAGCCTGTACCACAGTATCTACGTCTCGCCGTCGTCCGTCTTTGCGGTATCGCACATAGCAGTCGCGTCGGCAAGGGTGGATTCAGACCGTTGCGACCGTTTCCAAGAGCGTAGGCGAAATGAGCGGGGTTTTGAAGTAGCGGCGGACAGAGAGGGCCTGAGGGCGCTTGGGATGCCTGGCTGGGTTCGGCGATCGGGTCGGTGGGGATTGGTAAGAAAATGTACAAAAAACAAGCACAAGACGCTCATCGAGGTACACGTCTCCCAAGAGCCGCAGGCCGTCCACAACGGGGCCTGGGTCAGCAGCGGTGCGGGTCTTTGGCGGGTCAGCCAGGCGGTTGTCCTGGGTCCGGCGATCGCTTCCCGTCTGGCGACCGCTCAGCGCGGCACAATGATCAGGGGGGCCGCTTGATTTTGATCGCCACCATGGCAACCTGCTCCTGCGTCGGAGGCGGCAGTGGCACGAACACCGGCGGCTCTTCGGCCACGGGGCGGTGATAGACGCCTTGTAAAAATATTCCGTGCAGGTGCGTATTAAAAATAAGACCGTCGCCAAAACGCTGCAGAGCGGCCGCCCCAGTCTTCATGGTCCTCCAGATGAACGGCCACGCCATCCACGTCCACTCCCCCGAATGAGCTTGACGCCGGAGCGAAGCCTGCGTCGAGATCAGATGTCGTCTGGCTCAAGGCAGGTGCCACAGTCGGCCTGGCAGCCAGTGCCGTCGGTCTTGTTGAAACAACTCTCTGAGGGCTGGCAGACGCCGTCTCCACAAACAGAGATGTCGGCAGTAGCCAGGTGGGTCGAGATCGCCGGGTAGCTCTTGCCCTGCCAGGTGCAGCCATGGAATGCGTAGAAGTTGTTGTACTCTTGGGCCTTGCGAACGCAAATGTTCTCGCAGGTACTGCCCCTGTTCTCGCCAATCCGCTCGTCAGAGATCTCGCTCCCCCGAGCCGAACACCAACCACTCCGGTCGAACGCGCAGGGCTCGGGCCAGATCGGTCAGCGTCCCCACCCCGGCATTCCCCCCGAGACCGTCGCTGAGTCGCTGAATCGTCCCCGGATCCACGTGGGCCCGCTGTGCCAGTTCACGCACCGTCAGCCCCGACTCCTCCCGCGCTTGCCGGAGGCGCTTGGCGATTGCCGGGCCGAGTTCGCGTGTCCGCCGAGCCACGCTGGCAGCGTGCATGGCACCTGCAAGGAGAGCAATTTCCGACGGAGAATGTGATCTATGATTGATTTTATTGATACACCGCGAATGATTGTATGTATTAATTCACACATCATGATTATGACTGATGCCATCTCCACAGGACTTGCCACCGCCGCTCAGTCCCCCCTGGAGCAGCTCGCCCGCCTGCTGCGCCAGCGACGCGAAGCCGCCCACCTCAGCCGCGCCACCCTCGCCGTCCGCGCCGGTCTCTCCGAGTCCACCCTCAAGAACCTCGAATCCGGCCGCCATCTCCCCACCCGTTCCACCCTTTACCAGCTCTGCGCTGTCCCCGACCTGCATCTCGATCTCACCTCTCTGCTTCGCTGCGACCCCTTCAGCGCCCCGGAGGGCCCCCCGCTCAACTGCTGGTTGGCCCCGGGATTCGAGCCCATCAAGATGCTCCGCGAACTGGTCCAGCAAATCAACGGCAGCGGCGGCCACATCGAACAGTCCAACCTCTACCTGGACCACATGAGCGCGGCCTGCTGGTGCGCTATTGCCGACCAGGAGGACTACGCCATGGCCCAGCGCTCCATGCCCATCGACCGAGCCGCCGCCGCCATTTCCGGCTTTGTCGGCTCCGCCGGCATCGACGTGCTCGGCCTGGGCTGCGGCGACGCCAAGCACGAGGTCCGCCTGATCCAGCACCTTTTAGAGCAGGGCCACCCCGCCGACTTGCGCCTCTATCTGCTCGACATCAGCCAGCCCCTGCTCAGCGTGGCCTACAAGCACGCCGCCGACTCCCTGTCCGGCCGCTGCGGCGTGCAGGTCTCGGCGGTCCAGGGCAACTTCCATCACCTGCAGCGCTACTCGCACCTGCTCTACGACGCCCAGCGCGCGCACCGCCGCCGCGTCATCTGCCTCTTCGGCGGCACTTTCGCCAACCTGGAGAACGAACTGCTCTTCATCCGCCACAGCCTGGTGGGCTTCACTGGCGGCGACCTCTTGCTGGTCAATACCAGCCTGATCGCCGCGCCGGTGGACTGCCCGCAGGAGATCCACCGGCTGGACCCACGCTTGTCGGGGCGCATCCCGCCGGGCTGGCAGCAGCGCTACGACGAGTGGCTGACCGGCCCGCTTTTGCGCTATGGCCGGGATGTGGCGGACATCGAGTTTTCCTCCGTGCTGGACACGTCCTGGTGCCCGGTGCCGGGCAGCTACGCGGTGGAGGTGCGCGCCCGGGTGCGGTCGGCCGCGGGCAGGGAGCGGAGCTTTTCGCTCTTCCGATTCAAGCGTCACGAGGCGCTGCGCCTGCTGGAGTGCATGAAGGAGCTGGGCTGGGACCCGGTCGATGGCTGGCGCTACGGCGACGACCCCGGCGCGCGGCTGCTGTACCTGTTCCGCCGTCGCGGCTGACCGCTGAACAGGTCCTTTACTGATCGGCGATGTCGAAAAGGGGTGCTGCACTGCTCTGGCGCCACAAGGGGGGACTTCAAGACACACAAAATCAATGGTTGAGCACGGCGGTACACCGCTGGGCAAAATCCGCCCAGTCAACCCAGGCAAAATCTTTTTGCTTGCCTCGGGCCTAACCTTGTCCTAGAACCTTTGGCGTCGGGAGCCGCAAAGGCGGACCTGGGCCGGGCAGCTCTTGGCCAGGGCCGGGATGGGGACGACCCAGGTTCTTTTTTGACTGCCGTGAGTGTGCCCATGGAAACTATGTTTAAAAGTGCGAGCGCGCAGACCGATCGCTTCGGGCGCCCGCGCCGAGCCATCCTGGCCGATCTGGATCAAGAGACCGGCATGACCCCCGAGGCCGTGGCCGCCTGCCTCATGGACAGGGCCGGCAAAGTGTGCGCCGCCGCCGAGCGCACGGATCAGGAGTTGGCTCGGGACGGGGCGCAGCAACAGCAGATCAGGGGGTGCGTCGACCGGATCCGATATAAGAAGACCGTGGAACGGCTCGACTACGAAAGCGTGCGCATCCGCAGCCAGGACGAGGGCCTGCACACCCGGGCCGGGTTCACGGAATCCGACGACTATATGGAGGCCGCGGGTCACCCCTGGCCCGGCAAGGACGTCGAGATCCGCATGCGCAGGGACTATATCGCCGTCGCGATGAACGTCCCCGACGATGTGGTCCGAGCGGGCAATGCCGGGGTCAAGCTGATGGCCCTGACGACCCGGACCGGGTCGGATCTGTGCATGCAAATGCTCTTCGAGGCGCTGCGGCAGAACCAGAGCCCGGGCGCGGTGGAGCGCGGGGCCCGGGCCGCGCAGAAAGCCCGGTTGGCGGGGAAGTCCGAAGAGGAAGCGCGCGATCTGGCGGTCGCGTCCATGGCCCCACCGTCGCGGCTGGGCGCCGCTCCAGGTGCAGCCGCTCAGGGAACTCGGGGAGGGGTTTGGGATGGGAATCGGGCAGGGGGTGGCCAAGTTCATCTCCGCGCTGAAGCAAATGGGGGCCAGTTCTGCCGCACTGGAACTGCTCAAGACGCTCATGGCGATGCTCCAGGTCTTCTTTGCCAGCAGGCCCCCGGCGGCGCAGGCCCCAATGCCGCAGGAAGCGGACAAGCCTGGCGAGAGGCGGCGCCAAGGTGGGGGTCGGGTCAGGCAGACGAAGGCACTTGCCAGCACATTATGCCACCTGCCCGTACCGCAGCACGACGTTCCCGTTGCTGTTATTGTTCGTAAAATGACCATCTGGCGAGACCTGGCTGAAGACGATGAGCTTGCGCATATTTTTTTCTCCTTGCGACCCTGTGGAGTCGCACAAGAGAACCTAATCGGTCAAACTTTCGCCCGAGAATCTAGAATCAACAGGTAATAGGGTTGTTACAATACGCCAGCTCTTGCTCCTGGAACGGTCCCTGAGCCCGGTCCCGCTCTACCTCGTGCTGCTGTAGGTAAGGCGCTGGAACAAATTTATGTTCGCAAACGTACAAGTTTCGCACCGTCGAAGAACCGATTTGGAAGTTGGAAATGTTATTTTGTTCCAGCGTCTAAACCCGCCAGTGCTGTCGAGAGGGCCCCAGCCTTGTCAGGCCCTCAGGTGTGACCTGAGCCAGATTCCGCTGAGCCGCGCCCGCATGTTCTGGATCTGCACCCGCCCGCGCCGCGTTGACAGCGCTGGTGGCGCGTGGCCACAATGTTGTCGATGACGATCTCTCGCGATCAGATGCAACGGGAGCAGGTGTGTGAGCTGTGCCGCCAGCTTTACGCCCTCGGCTGGGCCTCGGGCACCGGCGGCGGCTTCTCCTTGCGCGACGGCGACCGCATCTACGTCGCCCCCTCGGGTGTCCAGAAGGAGCGCATCACACCCGACCAGGTCTTCGTCATCGATCGGGACGGCCGCCTTCTCGAAGCCCCTTTTCCCGCCACCGCGCCCGCTGTCCCGTTGAAGATCAGCGCCTGCACCCCGCTTTTTCTTCATGCGTACCAGCTTCGCGACGCCGGGGCGGTGCTCCACAGCCACTCGCTCAACGCATGCCTGGCCAGCCTCTCGGGTCGCCGCTTCCGTGTGCGCGGCCTCGAGATGATGAAGGGCATCGACGGCGCCGTCGCCGACCGGGTGTTGGAAGTCCCGATCCTGGACAACACGCCCCACGAGCACGAACTGGCCGACGCCCTGCGCGAAGCCATCGTACACAACCCGGAGACCAGCGCCGTGCTGGTGCGCGGCCACGGGGTCTACATCTGGGGCCGCGACTTCATCCACGCCAAGACCCAGGCGGAGTGCTACGACTATCTTTTCGCCGCCGCCGTGCGCCTGCGTCAGATGGGCATCGACCCCGCCCGTCTCGACCGCCGCCTGGGTCACCAGGGTGAGGCACTGCAGGAGGCCGCGTCATGACCCGGAGACAACGTCGGCCTTCGTCGGCCAATAACCTTGGCAAAGGAGTCTCGCCATGAGGCTGTCCTGGTTTGAGGGGAGCGGCCCCGATGCGCGCCCCTGCACCGTCGCCGATCTGGAGACCGCCGGGGTGTTCTACCGGCACCTGTCCACCGATCCCGCCCGCTACGAACCCGCCCTCGCCGAGCTTGGTGAGCGCTGCGGCTACATCGCCCGCGACGAGGTGATGCTGTCCCCGGAGACGCCGAACCTCGACGGCCTTTTGGGGAAGTTCCGGGCCGAGCACCTGCACACCGAGGACGAGGTGCGCTTCGTTCTGGCCGGCGAGGGGATCTTCGACATCCGCTCGGTGGACGATCGCTGGATGCGCGTGGTCGTCGAAGCCGGCGACCTGCTGGTGGTGCCCAAGGACCGGCACCACCGCTTTCTCCTGACCGAGCAGCAGGCCATCCGTTGCGTCCGTCTCTTCCAGGACCCGGCCGGCTGGACCCCGGTGTACCGGTCCCCCGCGGCTTGAGCGTCTTCATCGTCGGCTTACGCCACCAGCAGCACCACCCCCGCCACGGTGACACAGATGGCACAGATCCGGCGCAGGTCGAGCATCTCGGTCCCCAGCATCAGCCCGATGGGCACGGCGAAGAGCGGCGAGAGGGACACAAGCGGCGCCGCGACACTGAGATCGGTATGAGATAGCCCATACACGAAGATCGAGCTGCCGAAGAACGCCTCGATCAGCGCCGTCCCGGAGAATGCCAGCAACCGCCGCGGGGGCCAGAAGATCGTCTCCCGCTTCACCTTACCCTGGGTGCCCCAGCGATCCCGGAGGGCGATCAAACCCCGCTGCGTGCCCAGCATCAGGAGGGCCACCGCATAGCGGATCGCGTTGGTCAGAAAAAGCGGCAGCCCCGACGCGCCCCGCCGGGTCGTATAGGTATTTCCCGCCCAGAAGAGCGA
>JBBRLA010000527.1:0-6275 GCA_038231615.1 Polyangia bacterium
CTGGGCGCGCCGATGCGCGATGGGCGGATGGACCTCATTCGCTGGTACATCTTGTACGAATTCGGCAAGTCGGCCATGGTGCAGCGAGTCGCTCCATTCATGGTGGAGCGGTTCGCCGAGCGGCGCCACGGACTGGATTCGGACTTCGATCTGGTGCGGGAAGTGGCCTGGGCGTTCCGCCACCTGACCTACCGGCAGATCATGGAGCTGGTGAAGGGGCAGATGTACGTCGGCTTCAAGAATTGCAGCGACCCGGCCCTGAGAGACAATGCCTTCCTGATGAACCTGCGCCCCAGCGCCACCTGGGCCGGCGGCGAGACGATGCGGGTGGGGTAAGGCAACTGACATCGGCGCGGCGCCCGTTGCGCCACGACCGCCGCCAGGTGACTCTCACCCGCAGCGCACCCGCGACAAAGACGGCAAGGTCACCATCGAAGACCGCTACTTTTTGACCCCTTGCTTCGCGATGCTCTGAAGCGATAAAATGTACCATGCGCAAGATCTGGCTCCTTGCCGCCCTCATCCCCTGCCTGTTCGCAGTGGGCCTCATCCTCCGATCTCGCCATCCGGCGGCACCGGTTGCGACTGTGCCACTACCCGCACGGCAGGCCGCCTTGGAGGAGCCGCCGGTCTTTGCCGGCACCCAGGCCTGCGCCGAATGCCACGCACAGCGGGTGGACTCCTTCTCGAAGACCGCCCATGCGCTGACTTCCCGGGAGGCCGACCGCAAGAGCATCTCCGGCCCCCTGGACGAAGGCAAAAACACGCTTCGTACACGCAACCCGCGGCTGTGGTTCGAAATGCAGGCCCGCGCGGGGGGAATTTACCAGGACACGATGGAAGCCACCGCCGAGTGGTACCAACGAGTGGACACGGAGCGCATCGACCTTGTGACCGGGTCCGGCAAGAAGGGCGAGACCTACCTCACCTGGAAGGACGACCGCCTGTACGAGCTTCCAGTCTCCTACGGGCGGCTCTATGGGTGGATCATCAGCCCCGGATATCCCAACGGGGTGCGCACTCCCCCACGGCCGATCCAGCCGCCGTGCCTGGACTGCCACGCAACGTACTTCCGCGTGCTATCCGGGGGCATCAACCGCTACGCGCGAACCGGATACGTGCTGGGGGTAGGCTGTGAGCGCTGCCATGGACCCGGCGTGCGTCACATAGAGTATCAAAAAGCTCACCCGGACGAGAAGCGCGCCCGGTACATCGTCAACCCATCCGAACTGCCCGTCGAGCGGCAGCGTGATCTGTGCGCCCAGTGCCACTCCGACAACGGAGACTCCCTGCGGCCGGCCTTCTCCTACCGGCCCGGCGAGCCCCTTGCCAAGTACCGCCGGGACAAGAGCGAGACAGAGCAAAACCGGATGGGTGCGCACGCCGACAACCAGGGGGCCCGGCTGCACCTGGCCCGGTGCTACCAGCAGAGCCCTGCCATGACCTGCATCACGTGCCACAATCCCCATGTCCTCGAACGCGACCAGCTAGCGGTGTTCTCGAAGCGCTGTCTCGATTGCCACAAGCGGCAGGCGTGCCCGATGTCAAAGAAACTGGGGGCGAGCATCGAGCAAAACTGCATCGATTGTCACATGCAGCTGGGACAGGACCAGATGAACGTGTCGATCGGGCCGAATGGCCCCCTGATGGCGACCCAGCGGGACCACTTCATCGGCATCTTCCCGAAGCTGACCCAGCGCTTCCTGGCACGCGGAGAGCACGCCAAGTGATCTAGGGGCGGGCGGAAAGGAACGAGAGGAACGCGCCGCGATCCTGCACGCCCTCCAGGCGGGCGCGGACTTGACCCTGGGGACTCAGGATGACAAAGGCCGGGGTCTGCTTGAGGCCCAGTTCGAAAAAGAGCGCCCAGGCGTCATCGTGTTCGACGCCCAGCTGAGCGGCGGCGAACTGGCCGGTGCGCCGTTTTACCTCGGGGTCTGCAAGGGTGGTCTCGTCCATGCGCTTGCAGGCGACGCACTGTGGGGCGGTGAACTGGATCAGGATCGGTCGCTTGGCATCTTGCGCCTGCTTCAGCAGCGCGGAGATTTGACTGAGGTCGGGAGGCAGGGGGGACGTCGGCGGCGGGGACGTCTTGCCAGTGGCCTGCAAGAGGCCCAGTTCGACCTTGGTCGCAACTGCCCACAGCATCTTGCTCTTTACCAGACCGCCCCTGGCGATGACGAACGCGCCGTTTTCGAGTCGGCCGTATGCGTTGTAGGTGGGGTTGTCCATTTCGTCGATGAGAATCGGGATGACGCCGTGGATTTCGCGACGGTAGCGCAGGGCGGTCTGGACCCGTTCGGCGTAGCTTGAGGGGGCCGTGAAGCTTTTGAAATCGTCGATGCGGCGGACGATCAGCAACTCAGGAGAAGTGACCTGCCCGTCTTGGTTGAGATCGAGGAGGTCAAAGAAGCGGCTGTCGAAATGGGGGCTGCCCGGGTGGAATTCGTCCAGCGTGATGACGCCGTCCCGGTTGGTGTCCATGGCCGGCATCTGGTTGACGTACGCGATCATCTCCTGGCTGACTGCGGCCCCGCGGTAGGCTTCTTTCGAGAAGATGAAGTAGACATTGGCCAGGTCTTTCCATTGGTGGGCCAGCGCCTCAAAGGCGGAGTTCTTCATGCGAAGCATGGTGGAACTGTAGGAGCCGAAGACCAGGACCACCGGGCCGGCCTCGGTGATCTTGGCCAGTTGGACCACGGTCCCATCGGGGGTCCGCAGGGAGAAGTCCGGCGCCCGATCACCGATGTGTAGGGCATTTTCGTTGAACCCCTTGTTAGGCAGCACCGGTTGGTCCACGGGTTTTCTCTGGACCGGCTCGGGGGAGGCGGTCTCCTTTACGGGGGGCAGCGGCGATGGCACATACGGGGACTCCGGCGATGTACGCACCGGGACGGAGACCACCGGGGCAGCGGGAACTTTCGGGATGGACGGGAGGGCGGCGACGAGTTGGCTAGCACGGTACACCATCACGCCCGCGACCACGAAAAAACCGACGAGCAACCCCAGGACGATGCGTCGAAAAGTAGTATGCATACCCCATTTTATGCTCGCCGTGGCTGGGCGTCAATGGGAGGCTCATCGAGCCATCCCGCCAACCTCGCGCCCCAGATCCTGCTGTTACGACCTGGACAGGGGGGCTGGAGCCCCCTTGCTTCTTGGTTACTTCACAGATGACTTTTCTTGCGCGCAGAACGTAATCCCCGATTCATTCTTTCAGCAAATTTATTTCATTCCCATTCGCGTGGCTTTTCGGCTGCTTACTTCAAGGCCTACGTGTGGGAGTGATTTTTTGGGTTCCCATCCTTCGCTGGGACTGGTACATCCATTATACCGTGTGGATTACAGACAGGGGTTGACAGGCCCTAGGGCATCCTGAAGGATGCACTGGCGAGGGCAGGTGTATGGAGATGGGTGTGTCTGCAATTCGCTGCTAGACAGCACCACGAACAGGAGACGTATGCGACAGAACATCCTGGCCAGCGCACTGCTCGTCCTGGTTCCCGTCCTGGGTGCGTCCGGCTGCGGCGGGATCATCGAAGGAGGGGCCGGCGACCCCGGCGAAATGCCCGGGTCCTCGGACCCCGGGGCCCCCATGGGCCCAGCGACCTCCCCCGACCCGGGGTCCCCCGGCACCCCCAATGTCCCCGACACCCTCCCGTTGCCGGCTGACAGTCACCCCGCGCGCCTGTATCTGAGCGCCCCGGTCTTGCGCCACCTATTGAACCGCGCCGCGGCCAACGACCCAGCCTGGGTGGCCCTGCGCAAACGATGCGACGCCCTGGCCGGCGGGAACGTGTACCCGCCAAAAGGCACGGCGTATCCCAACTTCCCCGACATCGGCCCCGGCTACCAGGGGGAAGACTACCTCCCCGAGATCATGAACCTGGGCCTGTGCTACCGGGTGGTCCGCGGCACGGATGCCGCCGCCGAGATGCGCTTCGGCGCCGCCGGGGCCCGCCTGCTTCTGGCCATGTCCACTCCGGTGGCTTCGGGCGGCCAGCCTCCCAGCACGGATGACGGCTACGGCATCCGCAACTACGGCGTCGGCATGGCCACCGGCTTCGACTGGCTTTACCCGGCGCTGTCCACCGTCCAGAAGCAGCAGGTCGTCGCCACCCTGAACGGGTGGGTCGACTGGTATGACAAGAGCGGGTTCTCTCGCACCGCCCCCATCGGCAACTATTTCGCCGGCTACCTTTTGGCCAAGACCACCACCGCCCTGGCCACCGAGGGCGACAACCCCAACGCCGCAGGCTACTTCGCCGACGTGCGGGACCACCTGTGGACACAACTGGTGTTGCCGGCCTACAGCAAATCCATGGCCGGTGGCGGCTGGCCGGAGGGCTGGGAGTATGGCCCCCGGGCCGTGCGCAGCATGGCCGAGGTCCTGTGGGCAGTGAAGACCGCCAAGGGCCTGGATTGGAGCACCCAGGTTCCCCTCGCCCGGGACCAGGCGGCCTATCAGACGTACTTCGCCTGGCCCTCTTTGAATCACATGGATGATCAGGGCACCATCCATTCGGGCTCGCCGATTCAGCCCTCGTGCCAGGTCAACACCGCCCTCTCGATGATCCTGGAGTACGCCGGCGATCCCGCCGCGGCCACCGCCCGCAGCTTCGCTGCCGACATCATGGCCCGATCCGCCGGCACAATGGAGCACTGGCAGCGCTTCCTTTACTGGGACGATGCCCTCCCGCGCTCGCCTTACTCCGCGCGCCCCCTGTCCTACCTGGCCTCCGGCCCCGGCCAGGTCGCCGTGCGCTCGTCGTGGCTGGGCGACGCAGTGTGGGGCAGCCTGACCGGCGGCGCCTACATCGATTCGCCCGATTCCGGCGAGCAGTCCTTCAACCAGGGCAGCCTCACCGTGGTCAAGGGCGATCAGCCCATCCTGGTCAACGCCAGCGGCTGGTTGCCCCAGGTCGCCGGCACCCCTGGCGAAGATTACGTCTATAATGATAGCTGGGGCGCGCGCACCCGAAAGCTCTCCAACAGCTTCTTCGTCAATGACGCGGGCAACGTCTACAACCCCGGGCAGGGCAGCGTCGGCCCCGACAGTTCCCGCGCCCACATGGAGCGCTACGAAGACCGCGCCGGCTACGTCCGCGCCCGTGCCGCCCGCATCGAGGACATGTACCTGGCCAAGGGCGCCACCCGACCGGTGACCCAGTTCACCCGCGACCTGCTCTACCTGCGCCCGGGTACCTTCGTGGTCTACGATCGCACCTCGGTCGCCGGCGCGAACAACGATCAGTGGCTCTCCTTCCACACCCCGACGCCCCCTTCGCAAGGGCAGACCGCCGACTCCAGCCAGCGCCGCTACGACATCCAGGTCAGCGGTGCCACCGTGGGCAGCATCCGCACCCTCCTGCCCCGCGGGGCGGCCACCCAGGTGGTGACCCTTCTGGGCGGTCAGGTGTCCCGCCTGGAGACCCACGCCCCCGCGGCCGGTGCCGATCAGGACTGGTTGACCGTGATCAGCGCCGGGGCCCCGCCCGAGCAGGTGCGGCTTTCGGTCAACGACGGCAATGTCACCACCGGGCAGATGACCGGCGTGCACCTTTTGGGAGCGCGCAACCAGGTGGTGCTTTTCACCGCCGATCACGTGGGCGCCGCGCTTACCGGGGCCGCACGCTACCTGGTCCATCAGACCGCCGACGCGGACCACGTGCTGGTAGACATGCAGCCTGGCGGCTACTCGGTCAGCGCCACGCCTTCTGGGGGAAGTCTGCTCATCAGCGTGCAGAAGGGCGGGACCTATGCGGTCAGCCCCGCAGGCAACCTGAGCTTTGCGGTCAGCACCGCCGGGGCCGTCAGCCCGAGCCCCTGAGCACGGCGGAAGCGGGCCACAGAATGAATCGGGAGGGCGGTCACCGCCGTTCGGCCAGGTGGCGCGCCGTGCGCAGCGCCAACGCCACCATGGTCAGCGTCGGGTGGACGGCGCCGCTCGTACCGCAGAACGTGCTGCCGCCGACGACGTAGAGGCCCGAGAGCCCATGCACCTTTCCCAGGGTGTCCACCACGCCGTCCCCCGGCCCCGGCCCCATTCTGCACGTGCCCATGTGGTGGTGCCCACTGAGGAAGTCGTCCACCTCGATCGGGGTCCGGTCCACCGCCCCCGACGCCGCCTTGAAGCGGTCGAAGAGTTCGTCGGAGAAGCGGCACGTCTCTCGATCGAACTGGTTGGACTCGTACTGGACGTGGGCGAAAGGATCGCCGTAGCGGTCCCGCCGCTCCGATAGCCGCACGTATTTCTGCGGCCCCGGCGCGGACTC
>JBBRLA010000528.1:0-6272 GCA_038231615.1 Polyangia bacterium
CGACATAGTCGACGCGCCACTGCCGGCGGTCGTGGCCGCCGGTGCTTCCGTGGAAGAGATGTTCGTCGAGGGCGATGACGTCCCCCGGGTCGGTCAAAAGGGCGTGCTCCTGTTCGGGGGTCGGGGTAATCTCCTTTCGATGGGAGCCGGGGACGACGCGGAGGGCGCCGTTGTCCGCGCGCAGGGGGTCGAGGTAGGCGAGAAAGCCGACGCTGGTCACGTCGGTCGTCGAGTCTCGGTGCCAGGGCGAGGAGGCCGCGTAGCGCACGCCCTTGGCCCGGGCCGAAAGCACCGGCCGCTCGAGAAGCGCCTCGGCGAGGGGCCCGAAGCGGTCGAGGAGCTCCAAGCTGAGGGCTGTCTTCTCGCACATCATCGGGACGTAGTGGCCCGTGATAACCTCGGCGCCGACCTCGGCGCGGAAGGCGCCGCGCCTGCTGTTCGCGAGCGCCCGATCCAGTTCCCGGGAAAGGGGGGCGGGATCGAAGGCCCGTCGCAAGACGATGAAACCCAGGTCTCGGAAGCGCGCGATCTCTTCTGGCGACATACACTCGACTCCGGGGGGGATCAGAAGTTGCCGGCCAGACCCAGCCCCGAGAGGATCGATTCGTACAATGTATTCTGCATGCGGGTGACAGGGACAAGAGAAAACAATACGACGTGGCCGGGCGGTGGCCGGATCGACTGGCCCGGGGTATCTCCTCGTGGTATTTCATCTGGAGACATGCATACGCCCAGCGATTTCTCCTTTCCCGCCGCCTCGTCATCATCGTCAGGGACCGCCGCGCCGGACGCACTTTCGATCAAGCTTTCCCGGCTGCGGCACGTCGTGCGCGGCTATGGATCGGCGCTGGTGGCCTTCTCCGGCGGCGTGGATTCGATGCTGGTGCTGGCGGTGGCCCGCGACGAGCTGGGCGATCGCGCCGTGGCGTTCACCGCGGTCTCCGAGACCATGGCTGAGCGCGAGGTGGCGGAGGCCGGCGCGCTCTGCCGCGGCCTGGGCGTACGCCACCAGGTGATCACCTCCCATGAGATGCAGCGCCCCGGCTTCGCCGACAACCCGATCAACCGTTGCTACCACTGCAAGGCGGAGCTGCTCGACTTGTGTGTGCCGGCGGCGCAGGAGTTGGGCCTGGCCGAAGTGCTGCTGGGTACCAACCTGGACGATCTGGGAGACCACCGGCCGGGCTTGCTGGCGGCGCGGGAGCGTGGCGCGCGGCAGCCCCTGGTCGAGGCCGAGCTGTCCAAGGCCGAGGTGCGGGAGCTGTCCCATCGCCTGGGCCTGCCCACGTGGGACAAGCCGCAGCTGGCGTGCCTCTCGTCGCGCTTCCCCTATGGCACCCGGATCACCAACCCACGGCTGCGACAGGTCGATCGCTTCGAGGAGGGGCTGCGCGACCTGGGGTTCAAGCAGCTCCGGGTGCGGCTGCACGCGCTGCCGGACCTGCCCACGGGCGAAGGCGGCACCCTGGCCCGGGTGGAGATCGCCGAGGACGATCTTTCGCGGGCCTTCGAGCGGCGCAAGGAGATCGTTGCACTGGGGCAGCGGGCCGGATTCATCTATGTGTCTCTGGACCTGATGGGTTTCCGCTCGGGGTCGGGCAACGCCGTGCTCCTTAGCATCGGCGTCGCGGCACCTCCAGCAGGGGCATCGCCTTTGACCGCGACACCCGGCCCCGCGAAAGCGCGCACGCGCAAGGTGGTGGTGGCGGCGTTGGTCCGGGGAGACAACGGTACGGTGCTGCTGAGCCAGCGGCGGGCGGATCAGCCGATGCCGCTTTACTGGGAATTCCCCGGCGGCAAGCTGGAGGCCGGGGAGTCCCCGGAGGAGGCCTTGCGCCGGGAATTGCGCGAGGAGTTGGGGGTCGAATCCCAGGTGGAGGGCGTCTGGGAAGTCGTGTCCCATGCCTATCCGGAGTTCGACCTGCTGATGCTGGTCTACCCCTGTCGCCTCGACCGTGCTCCGCAGCCCGTCGAGGTGGCGCAGGTGCGCTTTGTGACTCCGGCGGAACTGCCAAACTACGAGGTCCTGCCGGCGGATGTCCCCTTGATAGACCGTCTGCGCCGCGAGGCCGGGATCAGCTAAACGATTACCCCGCCCGGCAGGCGGAGAGCCTCAGGCGCAGCCACGCCTCGTCGAGCCCCTCGCCGATGAACACCAGTGTCGAGCCCGGTGGGGCCTTGGCCGCCTGCTCGGGCGTGCACGGCCGCAGTTCCACCCTACGCCCGGCCAGTTCCAGAAGGGCCACCGCTCCATCTCCATCGGCGGCGGACCCGGCCCCAAGCGACCCCGGATCGGCCAGCCTGACGAAGCCCTTGACCCGCAGCACCTCCCCCGGCAGTTCCTGCAAGAGTTGCCGAAGCGGCCCCGAGAGCAGCGGGCGCGTCTCCCGCAGGGACACCGCGCAAAGCTGGCCGCCATGCCCTCCAGGTGGGTGTCCATCGTGCCCAACATGCCCGTCATGTCCGCTTCGGCCCGCCCCGCCCCGCGTCTCCGCGTCCCCGTCGTGTCCCGCAAATGAAGGGTCTTGTGCCGGCCCGGCCGGCGCCCTGCCGGCCATGCGCGGCGCCAGCGCCCAGCGCAGCGTATGGGCCACGTCTCCCGGCGTGGCATCCGGCGGCAGCGCCACACGGTCCGAGGTGGCCCCCAGGCGATCGAGCAGCCGGTGTGCCTCTTCCAGGCGCATCGCGTCGCCCAGATCAAGCTTGGTCAGCAGCAGCCGGTCGGCCTCGCGGATCTGGTGTTCCGCCTCGGCCCGGCGGGTCACGGCCTGGCTCACGTGCAGCACGTCCACCAGGCACAGGAGTCCGCGCAGGTCCAGCCGGTCCCGCAGCGCCTCCGGCAGGTCCTCGTACTGCCGCAGCAGCACCCCGGGCTCGGCAATGCCGCTGGTCTCCACGATGAGGTGGGTCGCCCCGGCGCGGTCCACCAGAGAAAGCGCCGCGTCCCACAGCTCGGTGCCCCGGGCGCAGCACACGCACCCGTCGGAAAGTTCCAGGATATCCCCGGTCGAAAGGAGCGCCCCGTCGATGCCGATCTGGCCGAATTCGTTGACCACCACGCCCAGCTTGGCGCCGGTCTGGGTGCGCAGGAGCCGGTTGATGAGGGTGGTCTTGCCGCTGCCCAAAAACCCGGTGATCAGCAGGATCGGGGTCGGGCCCAATCCATCGGTCTGTGTATTCATCAGGCGGCGAAGTCTAGCACTTGCCCTTCAGCGCCGCCGCGGCCATATTTCGCTTATGAAAACCCAGAAACCGCAGCCAGGCTCACCCGCGGGGCTGCCAGGCAACCTATTAGACCAGCTCAAGCAATACACCGTCGTGGTGTCCGACACCGGCGATTTCAAATCCATCGAACGCTACCGGCCAAAGGACGCCACCACCAACCCCTCGCTTTTGACCACGGCGGCGCAGTTGCCGGAATACGACGACATCGTCGACGGCACCCTCTCGTGGGCGCGCAAGGAGGCCGGCGGCGGGGCGCAACGCGAGGACGTCGTCCGCCTGGCCATCGACCGGATGGCGGTCGAGTTCGGCCTGCGCATCCTCAAGATCATCCCCGGCAGGGTGTCTACCGAGGTCGATGCCCGCCTGTCTTATGACACCGCGGCGAGCATCGACAAGGCGCGGTCGATCATCGCCGCTTACGACAAGGCGGGGATCAAGCGCGAGCGGGTGCTGGTCAAGATCGCCTCCACCTGGGAGGGCATCCGCGCCGCGGAGGTGTTGGAGAAGGAGGGCATTCACGTCAACATGACACTGCTCTTCGGGCTGCATCAGGCCATCGCCAGCGCCGATGCCGGGGTGACGTTGATCTCGCCCTTTGTGGGCCGCATTCTGGATTGGTACCTGAAGGCCGAGAAGCGCGAGAGCTTCCCGCCAGCGGAAGACCCGGGGGTGAAAAACGTCACCCAGATTTACAACTACTACAAGGGCCTGGGCGTGCGCACCGAGGTGATGGGGGCAAGCTTCCGCAACATCGGTGAGATCATCGAGCTTTGCGGGTGCGACCTTTTGACCATTTCGCCCAAGCTGCTGGAGGAACTGTCGCAGAAGCAGGGCACGCTGGAGCGGAAGCTTTACCCGCGTAAGGCCCAGGAAATGAAGGTGGAGCAGCAAAAGATGGACGAGGCGTCCTTCAAAAAGGCCCACCAGGCCGACCGCATGGCCAGCGAGAAGCTTCAGCAGGGCATCGTCGATTTCAGCGAGGCACTGGAGAAGCTCGAAGGGATACTGGGCAAGCGCCTGGACGCTTGAAACGCACGCCGGAATAACATTGCGAACCGGGCTCACGTGGTCATCTTAAGGATGGAGGGCCGCGTTTATGGAAGCGGTTACAAGGACCATGAGACCGAATTCTCCCCCACCTGATCGTCCCGCTGCCCCGCCTGGTCGGGATTTTTCTGCCCACTCAGCTCACTCCTCGGAATTCGATTCGGCGCGGAACAGCCTGCTGCACAGCCTGCGAAAGCGCGACATCGACCCGCGGGTGGTCGCGGCCTTCGCCGAGGTCCCCAGAGAGCGATTTGTCCCCTCGGACCGCGTCAAGGAGGCGTACCTGGACCAGGCCCTGCCCATCGGGGAGGAGCAGACCATCAGCCAGCCGTTCATGATCGCCCGGATGCTGGTGGAACTGCACCTGCGCGGGGACGAAAAGGTCCTGGACATCGGCACCGGGTCGGGATACCAGGCGGCGCTGCTCTCGTGCCTGTGCCGGGAGGTGCACGGGGTGGAAGTGCGCCCGGATCTGCTGCTGCGGGCGCGGGAGGTGCTGGCCTCGCTGGGTTATGACAACATCAGAACCTATCTGCGCAACGGCCGGGAGGGGCTGCCGGAGGAGGCGCCCTTCGACGTCATCATCGTAGCCGCCGCCAGCAACGACGTGCCGCCGGCTCTTTTGACTCAGCTCGCGCCCGGCGGGCGCCTGGCGCTGCCCCTGGGCGACCCGAGCATGCAGTGGCTGCGAGTGGCCACCCGCGGAACGGATGGCAAGGTAAACTGGCGCACCCACGACGCCTGCTCCTTCGTCCCGCTGGTCTAAAAGGGGCTTTCGCCAAGGCGTGGGAGCAGGTAGTCTCCGCTTCATGAACCAGGCTGAACGCCTTCGGAAGGCTCCCCTTTTCTCTTCTCTTCGCTGGGTACCGATCTTTCTCCTGATGTTCGCTGGCGGCGCTTGTGACCAGGGAGATCCGCTGACCCCGGCGGATCAGGTCCCCGGCGACATGACCCGAGATCCGTCCGCCGACCTTTTGCGACGGCTGGACACGGTGATCCGGGTGCACTACCCGGTGGGGCCGGCGGGAGCGCACGGAGTGAGCGTGCGCGGTGATGGCGGGGGGCTCTCCTGGGATCTCGGCAAGCAGATGACCCGCACCGCCGACAACGTCTACGAGTACCGGGTGGCGAACCTGACCGCGCCGCTGCAGTTCAAGCCGCTGCTCGACGATTCCCGCTGGTCCCGCGGAGCCAACTACGTCGCGGCACCGGCAACCACGGTGGAGATCTACCCGCACTTCATCAAAACCCAGGGGAGCTGGTCGCGGCGCTGGATGGTGCACTCCGCCCTCCTGGGTAATGATCGCGGCGTGTGGGTCTACCTGCCGCCGAGCTATGACGAAAACCCGCTGGGCAATTACCCCGTGCTCTACATGCACGATGGGCAGAACCTTTTCGATCCGAACGCCGCCTTCGGTGGACAGACGTGGAAGGCGGCCGATGCGCTGGACAACGGCGCCGAGACCCTGGACGCGGCGCAGCACATCCCCGAAGCCATCCTGGTCGGCCCGGAGAACACCTCGGCCCGCATTTATGAGTACACCCCCACCGAGGGCGGCATGGGCGGCGGCGGCGGCGATCTCTATCTGCGTTTCCTCATCGAGGAACTCAAGCCCCAGGTGGACCGTGAGCTGCGCACCCGGCCGGATAGGGCGGCGACGGCGCTGGTCGGTTCATCGCTGGGCGGGCTGATCTCGGCCTACGCGGGGCTGGTCCATCCCGAGGTCTTCGGCCGCATCGGGGCCATGTCACCGTCGACCTGGTGGGACAATGCGTATCTGCTGGGCGCGGTGGCCGGGAGCGCTGGGCACAGCCCCCGGCCGCTTCGGGTGTACGTGGACAGCGGGGACAGCGGCCCCTCCAACGACGACGTCGACAACACCAGGAAGCTGGCCGATGCGTACCGGGCGCTGGGTTATAAGGACGGCAAGGACTTCCAGTACATGGTGCAGATGGGGGGGATGCACAACGAGGTCTACTGGGCGCAACGCCTCCCCGCG
>JBBRLA010000529.1:0-6258 GCA_038231615.1 Polyangia bacterium
GCGGGTCGCGGTGGCCCCCGAAGGGCTGTAGCGCCCAGCCCTCGCGGCCGTCAAAGGCGTCGACGGCGGTCAGCCCCTGCAGGGTCAGTTCGGTGCGCAGCATGCCGGGGCGCTTCTGCACCTGCCCAAAGGCCATCTCCAGGTTGAAGTCCCCATCGCCAAAGTGGACCTTCCCCGTCAACCGCAGGGAGCGCAGGGCGCGCAGCTTCTGGATGCCGCCGCGGGCCTCAAGGTGGCGCGCGACCAGTTCGTCCGCCGAGAGGGCGTGCGCCGATGGGATCGAGCAAAACCAAGAGCTGAAATAGACCGCGCCCAAAAGGACGATCCCGCAGACATTCCGCATGCTGGCCTCCAGACCACCGCAGAGTATGTCCGAATGTCCGCGCCCCGCGACGACAAAAGGGGAAAAAAGGGGAGAAAGGTGCCGCCCTATCGTCGGTTCAGCACCGCCGTGCGCGCCAGCTCGTCACAACGCTCGTTCTCCGGCACCCCCGCGTGCCCCGCCACCTTCACCAGCCGCACATCGACGAACTCCCCGGCCACCTTGCGCAGCTGGGTTACCAGATCCTGGTTCGCCTTGGCCTTCCAGCCCTTTCCCAGCAGCCCCAGCGCATACGCCGAATCCGAATACACCACCACCGTCCGGTCCCGCGTCACCATCTCCAGGCCCCGTAGGATCGCCGTCAGTTCCGCCACGTTGTTGGTCCCGATCCCCAGATATTCCGACACCTCCCGGCGCTCGTCCCCGTAAAGCAGCACCACCCCGATGCCCATCGGTCCCGGGTTCCCGGTGCACGCCCCGTCGGTGTAGATGTGGATCGCGTCCTCCGGCACGTCCCCCTTGTCATGAAGCGCGCCGTTGCCGATGTGGCTGCCGTTGCGCTTCGCCGCGGGCTTGGCGGGCTTTGCCACGGGCTTTCCCGCCTCGGCGGGTGGGCCGGGCCGGGCCTGCTCTTCGGAGAGCACCAGGGGGTCGTCATCCGCCAAGAGGTTCGACCCCGCCGCCCGGTACACCTTGCCCCCGGGGTTGTAGATCACGTCGGCCCGCCCGTCGGGGCCGAGCAAGGGATTCCCGCTCGGGTCCGTGCGGACCCACACCTTCTGGGCTTTCAGTCGTTTTCGTATCCAGGCCACGTTGTCCTTATAACTCCGATGTCTTCAGCCGGGGAACCGGAAAAGCAGCAAACTTGCGCCCCTGCCATCCCTCGGGCAACATCTGTTCCCCTCATGGACCAGATCGTCGTCAAGGGTGGCCCGCGGCTCACGGGCGAAGTCGAGATTTCCGGTGCCAAAAACGCCGCCTTGCCGCTTTTGGCCTCGTCCCTCTTGTGTAGAGGCACCTGCATCTGGAAGAACGTGCCGCTCTTGAACGACGTCGAGACCATGGCCCAGCTTCTGACCATGCTGGGGGCGACCACGGCGTACAAGGGCAAGTCCGGCGCCGCCGCCCACACCTTGATGATCAACACCGCCGGGGTCAACTGTTTCGACGCCCCTTACGACCTGGTCAAGACGATGCGCGCCTCGGTGCTCGTCTTGGGGCCGCTTTTGGCCCGCTACGGCGAGGCCAAGGTGTCCCTGCCCGGCGGCTGTGCCATCGGGGCCCGGCCCATCGACCAGCACCTGATGGGCCTTTCACGCATGGGCGCCAAGATCCACTTGGAGCAGGGCTACGTCGTCGCCCGCGCCAAACGCCTGCACGGGGCCAACATCGTCTGCGACATCCCCACCGTCACCGGCACCGAGAACCTGATGATGGCCGCAACCCTGGCCAAGGGACAGACCACCATCGAGAACGCCGCCCGCGAGCCCGAGGTCGAGGAACTGGCCACGGTCCTGAACAAGATGGGGGCCCGCATCGAAGGTGCCGGTACGCCGATGATCACCATCGACGGGGTGGACGAACTCTTGCCGATCGAGCATGCCATCCTGCCGGATCGCATCGAGGCCGGCACGTTCATGGTGGCCGCCGCCCTGTGCCGCGGCGACGTGCTTTTGAGCAACTGCCGGCCCGAGCACCTGGACGCGGTGACCGACAAGCTGAAGGCCGCCGGCGCCGAGGTCCGCCCGGAGCGCGGGGGCCTGCGGGTGCGCGGCCGGGCGGAGATCCAGCCCTTCAACATCACCACCCAGCCGCATCCCGGTTTCCCGACGGACATGCAGGCGCAGTTCATGGTGCTGGCGTGCCGCGCCAAGGGGCAATCGGAGATCACCGAGACCATCTTCGAAAACCGCTACATGCACGTGCCGGAGCTTTCGCGCATGGGGGCGGACATCCACGTGAACGGCAGGACGGCGATCATCCGGGGGGTGCCCAGGCTGACCGGGGCCAACGTGATGGCCACCGACCTGCGGGCCTCCGCCAGCCTGGTGCTGGCCGGGCTGTGTGCCGAGGGCCAGACCCTGGTGCGCCGGGTGTACCACCTGGACCGGGGCTACGAGCGGATCGAAAAGAAGCTGCGCGGGGTCGGCGCGGACATCAGGAGGACCAAGGGGCGGGGGTAGGGGGGTAAGGTCCAAACCGCCTGACAGGGGTGACGAGCACGGCAGGGAGGGGTCCGTGACACCCCGAGGAGGGGATACGGGGGGGGGTGGGGCCGGGCAGGCGAAGAAAATCCCGGGCTGGTCCTTGCAAGGGTCGCGGCGGTGTTTAAAACCAGGGGATGGACCCGAAGACCTTCAAATCCAGCGGCTCACGGCGTATAAGACGGGGATTCTCTTTGGCCGCGCGCAGCGCTGGGCGTTCAGATCGAATCGGGCCGCCAGTGGAGCCTGGGCAACGACTGAGAAAGCTCGTTGCACAAGAGCCAGCGGTCGATGGTCTCGGCGAGAGAGCGGCCGGTTTGATAGACCTCTTCAATAGGATAGTCCGAGGCCGCCAGGGCCCGGTTGTGACGGCTGCCCAGACAGACGGCCGTCTTCGGCTTTTGCACGTCGTCATCCAGGAGCGTGCGATCCCGTTGCCATGCCTGGAACTTGTCCACATCCTGCCCCTGATAATGCTGCCGACAGATCCTGATGGCCTGCTCCGTATTCTGGTACAGCCACGTTTCGATACAGTAAAAGGGGGTCAAGAGAAGGAGGCGCGCCAGCACCGGACCGGGATCATCATGTCCGGGAGCGACCGCCGGCCTGCGACCGGATCGCGTGATCCGATAGACCACAAACTTCCGCAGGTCTTCGGCGAAGACACGAAACTTGGCCAGGTTCTCGGAACGCGCGCGTTGTCCCCAGGTGCGGTCTCCATCGATGTGATACACGACGAAGCTTGACCAAGCAGCTCCCAGAGTTGCTCAAGGAGGTCGAAGAGCTCAGCGGCGGGCGCAAAGGTATGGCGAAGAGCGCCTGCCTTGGGCCGTCCGGATGAGCAACTCGGTGGAGACCACGAACGTGCCGCCCCTCCTGCCGCGTCAGTAGGTGGCAAGGAAGAAAGCTTGCATTTGACTCGACAATCAGCACGATCATCCACGCATGAGTCGCCGCACAGACGAACAGATACTCATAGATCTGGTCCCCCCTGATCGTCCCATCGGCAACACCAAGCTGCGCCGTGCGCTCGCGGCTCGCTCCTGGGGCCAGGAAAAATACTGGAGGGTCCGGCAGCAACTCATCGAAAAGGGGCTTCTCGTCGCGGGCAAGGGGTACGGGGGCTCCGTTCGAAGGACCGATCCGCAATCGGAAGAACAAGAGACGGACAGCGAACCCGATGATCGGGAGACCAGCGATGGAGATTCGCCGTTCCCCGTCCTCAAGCATGTCCGGTTCAAAAACTGGAAGAGCTTTCGTGACGCGACTCTCTATGTGGACCCTCTCACTATTCTGATCGGTACCAATGCGAGCGGCAAGTCCAACGCGCTGGACGGCATTCAGTTTTTGCACAGAACGGCCCTTGGCAAGGAACTCGGCGTGGCGCTCACTGGGGACCCGAACCTCTCTCCCCTGAGGGGGGGGCGTCGATTGGGCCCCGACCCAAGGAGAAACGCGGTTCACCCTCGAAGCGTCCGTTCAGAGCGAAGACCTGCGGACCGAGTACGTTTATCAGATCACCGTGGATACCAGGCCCCGCGTGCAGATCCACAATGAGTCGCTCAAGCGGATCCGCCGCCGTCCCGGGACCGAAGCGAAGCCCTACGAAATCAACCTGATCACAACGGATCCCCCCGGACCCGACAGCCCCAGCGTCACTGCCCGGCTCTATAACGGCAAATCGGGGACGCGCAGGGATGTCCTCCGTAGCGCCTCGCTCCTCAGTCAGCTCGTGGGCCTACCGCTCCCGCAGGAGGTCCAGGCCGGATGCGAGGCCGTCTCCCAGGCTCTGCGGAATATTTTCATCCTCGATCCGATTCCTTCGGGCATGCGAGCCTACCTGCCCTTGGCCGAGAGCCTGCGCAGCGACGCGGCCAACGTAGCTGGAGTTCTCGCCGCCTTGCCCAAGGACCAGAAGCAGCAGGTGGAATCCACCTTGACGAAATACATCAAGGAGCTGCCCGAGCGCGACGTGCGCAGGGTCTGGGCCGATACCGTGGGCCTGTTCAAGACGGATGCGATGCTTTACTGCGAAGAGGCGTGGATCCGTGGGGGGGCGTCCACCAAGGTCGATGCACGCGGCATGTCGGATGGAACGTTGCGCATGCTGGCCATCCTCACTGCGCTCCTGACCCGCCCCGAGGGTAGCATCCTGGTGATCGAAGAGGTTGACAACGGCCTGCACCCGTCGCGCTCCCACTTGCTCCTTCGCATCCTGAAGGAACTCGGCGCACGACGGCAGATGGACGTACTGGTGACGACGCACAACCCGGCCTTGCTGGACGCGCTCGGCCCAGAGATGGTGCCCTTCGTGATCGTGGCTCACCGGGATGTCGAGAGCGGCGAGAGCTTGCTCACCCTCCTAGAGGACATCGAGAGCCTGCCCAAACTCCTGGCTGGAGGGTCCCTTGGCGCGCTGAGTGCGCGAGGCCAGATCGAGAAGAGCCTTCACCCGGGCGAGACCGCATGAAAGTTCTCGTCATCGATACCTCGATTCTCTGTGTCTGGCTTGGCATTGCGGGTAAGGAAACCTGTGGCCCTGATGGGTTCTCACGTCGAAATCCTGACTGGCGACTAGGGACTCAAGTCACGCGAACCCGCCCCCACTCTACCCGTGCCTCGACGGCGGCGTAGGTAGCCCTGGCAGTGCTGGCGCAGACGATCCAGCCGGTCAGCTCGGCGAAGTCCTGGCAGGCTTCCACGCGGGCCAGGACGGAGGCCGCGACCGCGAAGCCGCGGGCCGAAAGCACGGCGAACAGGGCCTGCCTCTGGCCGTCCGCCACCCCCTCCTGGCGCTCTGCGTGGCGGATCTGGCGGATCGCCGGGTTGCCTTTGGCATCCAGCACCCGCACCACCGCATCGTCCGCCGCCGCGGCGTCCGCCAGGCTCCGCACCGGCAGCGGACTGGCGAGTGCGTCATCGGCGATCTCTCGGTCGAACAGCGACCAGGCCCCGCGCCACTCCTTGACCTCGCTGGTCTTCACGAAGATGGCGAAGACACGCCGCACGCCGCGGACGCAAATTTCCTCGGCCTTCTCAGTGATGTCTTTCAGCGACTGCTCGCTGACCACCTCAAAGGCCAGCTCTTCCAGGTGGCGCTTGCCGGTGGCGCCATCGATACCGTCGCGGCGGATGCAGACGTCGCTGGCGAAGTCGCTCCTGGGGCCATCCCAGCGGCCCTGTGTCCCCCTGACATGTTCCCTCAGACCCCCCCTGCCGCTCAGGGGGGATCAGCCTCCGGGCAGGGCGGGTCGGTGAACTCCCACTGCGATTGGACCGGATGCCGAGACGGCTGCACGGGCGGTGCAAAGGTGGGCTCGCCCAGGTTCTCGCACAACCGGGCGATCTCAATGGGGTCCAGCACCGCCGCCACCAGCTTCATCCTCCCGCCACACTGTGGGCAGGTGAGCACGTCGAATGGAGTGCTCTGCGGGGGAACGGGGGCCCTGCTGACCGCTCCAATGGCGATGAGTGCCCTGCTCTGCTAGGCTCGTGCCTATGAGGACTGCCGCCGCCAAGAAGAACCCGCCCGTGCCCGCCACGCTGGCCGATCTGCTGGCGCTGCCCAATGAGGGGCAGGGTCATGAACTCATCGATGGAGAACTGGTGCCGAAAGAGACATCCGGCGAACATGCGCGGGCGCAGTCCCGGATGAACCGGGTCCTGGGCCCGCCCTTTGACCGCCGCCCCGGTGGGCGTCTGCCGGGGGGGTGGTGGTTTGCCACTGAGGCC
>JBBRLA010000530.1:0-6248 GCA_038231615.1 Polyangia bacterium
CTCAAAGCCGCTGGCGCAATGGCTCCATCTCAAAAAATGCCCATTGCAATACGACACGCGCGTGTCCTTCCGAAGCTGAACTACACCATTGATCCTGTAGATCAGCGACGATAATGATCAGGTTATTTAGTTCCAGCCCCTTAGTGGCGCTGGCGGCGCAGGCAGCCGAGCCAGCGCTGGATATCGTCACCGAGATGCCCGCCGGCCCGATCACCGGTATCAGTATCGATGGCAGCGGACGATATGTGGCGGCGGGCTCACAGGACGGGACGCTGCGGACCTGGGACCTGGGCAAGACGCCGGGCCAGGGGGTCGGCGCCGCGCCCCTGCGGCTGGACCCGGGCGGGCCGGTCCTGGCAGTGGCCCTGTCCCGGGACGGCGGAACACTGGCCGCGGCGACCGCTGAGAACGTCGACCTGATCGACCGGCTGACGCGGAGGAGACTGCATCGGATCGCCGCATCGGGGGCGGGCCTGCTGGCGTTCTCCGCGGACGGCGCCCACCTGGCGATGGCGACCGATGAAGGCGTGGCGCTGATCGAGGTGACGACGGGCCAGGTGATCGCCCGGACCAGCCTGGGCGGCAAGCTCACCGGCATGGATCTGCACCCGGACGGGCGGCTCTTGGCCGCGGGTCAGGACGGCGTACTGCGCCTCTACGACACGCACCTCGTGCCGGTGAAAGAGGCGCGGGTGGACGGGACGCCGGGCGCGCTGCGCCTCGCACCGGATGGGAAAAGAGTCGCGGTCGGGTACCGCGGCGCCGCGCGGGTGGAGGTGCGCTCCTTGCCGGACCTGGGCCTGCTCCATTGTCCGGACGTACCTTCCGGACAGTCCGGCGATCTTGCCCTGGTCGCCTGGTCCGCGGACGGCGGCGTTCTGTACGCCTCGGGCGGCTTTCGGCCGCACGCAAACTACTCGATCCGCCGGTGGGCTGACGGCGGACGTGGCGCCGGAACGGACCGGGACGCGGCCGAGCGACCGCTGGTCGGGCTCGTCGCCTTACCCAGGGGCGGCACCCTTTATGCCACGGACGGACCCGGTCTCTTCGCCATGACCGACAAGGGCAAGCAGGTGTTCAGCCGGTCGAGTGGTCGGGTGGACTTCGTCGAGCGCTATCTCGGCGTGGACTTCTATGGTAACAAGGTGCGCTATACTCGCGCGGGCCACCAGGTCCCGACGATCTTTGCCGTCCGGGAGCGACTGCTGAGCGAACCCCCACCTCCCGGGCCGAAGCAGGCCCCGGGAACAGACGGGCCGGCGGATCGGCGCTTTCCCCAGCCAGTCACTGAATTCGAGGGGCTCGAAGTGACAGGATGGAAAGGCAGCGCTGCCGTCGAGGTGAACGGTGCGGCCGTCGCGCTCGAACCGGGCGAAGTGTCGCAAAGCCTGGCCATCGCCCCGGACCGGCAGACCTTCCTTCTTGGCACGGAGCGCCACCTGCGCCTCTATGACCGAGGGGGGCGGCTGCTCTGGCTCGCCGCCGGGCCTGAGTCGCCCAGGGTCGCTGTCAACTTCTCCGGGGATGGGCGGCTGGCAGTGGCCGCCGGGGCAGACGGGACCGTCCGCTTCCACACCGCCGGTTCAGGCCAGGTGCTGCTCTACTTTGTCCCCTCAGTCGACGGTGTCCACTTCACCCTGCTGTCGCCGTCGGGGTACTACGATGACGATCTGGCGCCTGATCAGGGCGAGGCGGCGGGCTTCTGGGCCCCCGTGGCCCCCCGCGATCTCCTGGCCTTCTTTCCCATCCATCAGTTCCGTGATGTCCTGTACCGGCCAGATGTCATCGACCTGATCCTGTTGACCCGGGACGAGCGGCTCGCGCTGGAGCAGGCAGACGCCGCGGGCGGACTGCCCGGTCGCGAGGGTCTCCTGAAGGAACTGCTCCCGCCGCTGGTCACCCTGCTCGCGCCCGCCGAGGACAGCGTCGTGCAAGGCGGCAAGGCCAGCGTCCGGGCCCTCCTGCGCTCGCCGTCCGGGGCGAAGATCACAGCAATAAAGGCGCGCGTGCAGGGCCGCACCACGCTGACCGAAGGAGTGATCACATCCATCAAGGACCGGCCCGACGCGGGCGGACAGGAGTATACTTTCACCATCGACGTGCCCCCGGGGGACGCCAGGCTGGTGGTAGTGGCGGAGACGCACCGCGCGGCCAGCGAGGCGGCGATCGTCAACCTGCGGTCCGGCCGGGCCTTGCCGCAGAAGGCGGCCCCGGACAAGCCCGATCTCTACCTGCTTTCGGTCGGCGTCAGCGCCCCCAAAGCGCCCCGACTGCTCTTCGCCGACAAGGACGCCAGGGACCTGGCTGCGGCGTTTGTGGCCCAGAAAGGAAAGCTCTACAAAAACGTGGAGCCACGCATCCTCACCGGCAAGGAGGCCCGACGGGACGCCATCCTGGCGCAGCTCGAGTGGCTGCGCCGCACCGTGACCAGCAAGGACGTGGCCGTGGTCTTTTTGGCCGGACATGGCAAGAGCGAGAATGGACAGTACCACTACCTGACCTACGACGCGGACCCCGCCGCTTCGGCGGATACCACCTTGACCGGGCAGCAGATCCGCGCTGAGTTGGGCCGGATCGAAGGCCGGGTCCTGCTTTTTCTGGACACCTGCGACTCCGGTGGCGTCCTCAGCGCGGGCAGCCGCAGGGGGATCCGGGAGTTGACCCGTTTTACCCGGGACCTGGCGAGCACACAGAGCGGCGTGGTCGTCTATGCCGCTTCCCGCGACACCAAGCAGGCACTGGAGTACGAGGCGCTGAAGAACGGCGTTTTCACCAAGGCCGTGGTGGAGGGCCTGGCGGGCAAGGCCGACCTCGGCGGCTCGGGCGAGGTCACCGTCAGCACGCTGGAGCACTACATCAGCAACCGGGTCCTGGAGCTGACGCAGCAGCGTCAGACCCCAACCGCCGCGCGACCAAGCACGCTCCCCGACTTTCCGGTGGCGCTGGTACCCCGGCCCGTATATCGACGACGGTGGTTCTGGGGAACCGTGGGTGGCACCGCCCTGGCCCTGGTCGGAGGAATCATCGGAGGAGTGGAACCATGGCGACCCAGACCGACTGTGCTGCACTACACGACGCAGGGTCCATGAGGGCGGGTATCTTCATTACCCTGGCCGTCGCGGCCGCCCTGGGTTGCGGCCAGGACCCGCAGGTGACCCTGCTCCTGCCCGAGATCCCGGCTGGCGTCAGTAGCCTCGCGATCACGCCATCCCTGCGTGCCAACGACTCGCTGCTCTTCAAGTCCCTCGGGGACAAGCGGGCCAGCGAACGGCTGGACCAGGTCGTCCTGGAGTTCGATCCGGGCACCACCGGGCAGCTTCAGATCGAGGTGATCGGACTCAACGATGGACAGTGCAAGATCGCGCAGGCGCCCCCCGTTCAGCTTCAGATCGACCCGGCGACCAGCGCGGAGCAGATCATCCAGCTCGCCTTGCTTCCCGCCCAACGACAGGGCTGCGGCCTGGACCTGACCCAGAGCGGCGACGGCACGATCACATGCGCCTGGCGCTCGTCCGGCAGCGACGCCTGGATCACCGGGCCCTGCGACGCGCCGCATGCGCTGGCCACGCCCGTGCAGTTGATCCCGCAGGCCAATGCCGGCTCCTACTTCCTCGGGTTCGCGGGCGCATGCCTGGGGGTCGACCCGTGCGAGCTGTCCTTGCAGAACGAACGGCAGTCGGTGGGCGCCACGTTCCTGCCGCTCCATGCATGTACCGCTCCGCCGGGACAGGCCCGCTTCTGCTGGGAAAACCCCCTGCCCCAGGGAAACTTGATAGGTGGACTGGCGGTGCTTTCGCCGGACGATGCCTGGGCCACGGGAGACAACGGGACCATCCTGCACTGGAACGGGCAGTTCTGGGCGCCGGTCCCAAGCAACCTGTCGCCGCCGGTCCTGCTTTCCACCGTCTGGGCCGGCGGGGGCGAGATCTTCGTGGGCGGCAGCAGGGGGGCCATCCTGCGCTGGAACGGCACATCGTTCGACCAGGTGAATCAAGGAGCGGATAGGAGGGCGATCAACCAGATCTATGGCATCGTTCCACCCGCGGGTGCAGCAGACCCGCGCCCTGATGTCTGGGCCGTGGGGCTCGGCAATCTCGTGCTTCACTGGTCCTATGGCAGTCAGTCCTTTCAAGAGGTGCAACTGCCCCTGGGGCTGAAAGTAAATCTCTCTGGGATCTGGGGGGCGCGCGCCGACGATTTATGGCTGGTTGGAGACGCGGGCACGGTCCTCCGCTATGACGGGTCGCATTTTTCGCTGGTCCAGAGCGGGACTCCTTTCGACCTGCACTCGCTCTGGGGCCGGACGCGGCCCGGACAGCCGGACCAGGTCTTCATCGGCGGGGGCGAACCTGGTTTGGCGGACGTGCCTCCGAAGCCGCTTCTCGGGGTGGTCCTCATCTGGGACGGGACCGCGTTCACCCAGCAAAATCGGCCCAGCCCCGTCATCAGCGTGTGGGGCACACCCGAAGGGCCCGTGTGGTCGGTCACGCTTTTCAACATCAGCTATCAATCCACCATCAATAGCCAGATCGCGCGGCTGGCACTCGACGGCAACGAGGCGCAGGGGAACTGGGTGACCGTCCCGCGGCCGTCCGGGGCCGGGGTCCCGTGGCTTTATAATGTCGCCGGAAGTAGCCAGGCAGACATCTGGATCGCCGGTGAGGGGGGCACCCTCTGGCACTGGAACGCCTCGTTCCTGCGCTCGACAGAGGGGGGCACCCTGGCCAACCTGAACGCAGTCTGGGCCAACGGCTCCGACTCGGTCTGGGCCGCCGGAGACGGAGGTACGATGCTCCATCGCGTCGGCGATTCCTGGCTGCCGGTCGACAGCACTACTACCTCGGACCTGCTCGCTCTTTGGGGTGAGCCCGCTCTCGCCGGCCGGAGGGAAGGGCTGTGGGCCATCGGTATGGACGGCGCGATCAGGCGTTGGAACGGCCAACATTTTTCGAGCGTCGAGCTGCTCACCGACCCCCTGCCAACCCTCAATGCAGTCTGGGGCACCAGCGCTGGCGACGTCTACATCGCCGGCACGAACGGGGAAGCAGGAAACGTCGGGCGCATCTTTCATGCACAGCGCGGCTCGATGACGATCGATGAAGTGACCATCCCCACCATCATGGGCGGACTCCGAGGCATCTGGGCCGACGATGGCGGCGATGTCTGGGCGGTGGGCCGGGGTGGCGCGGTACTGCGCGAGCATGGTGGCATCTGGGAAGTCGTGCCCATGCCCAGCAACTTTGGGGTCGATCTGTCTTCGGTCTGGGGCAGCGGCCCGGACGATGTCTGGATCTGCGGAGAAAATGGCGCAACCTTCGATAAGCCAACCGTCTTGCTCCATTGGCGAGGACAAAACCTCGAAAGCGTTCTCATGCAGGCACCTGGCTACCGCTTTACCCGACTCTGGGGCGGCGGGCCAGGCGACCTGTGGGCGCTTGGCATCGATGGTCAGCGCGTCGGAAGCATCGTCCATTCCGATGGCACATCGTTCCGTGCGTTCCCCGGCACCGATGGCGTCGGCTCCGCCATCGCCGGACACGGCACCGATGTGGTGTTTGTCGTCGGCGTGGCCGGGCAGATCCTGAGACTGAGTCAATAGCATGTCGCGGAGGATGCAGATGCACGGGCATGGCACATCTACATTGAGTCTGATCGTTGCTCTCTTGCCCTGTCTTCTGTGCTGCGCACCAGAGCTCCCAGTGGTCGACGTCAGCGTGGGCGGCGACATGCAAGGCGTGAACTCACTGTCGGTGGTCAGCTCTCTTCTGGCGGCGGGTCAGGATCTACCCTATGCCGAGGCCCCTCTGCCGGTGTACTCGCCCCTGGATCACTTCGTTGTCGAGTTGCCTACCGGCTTCCGCGGCCAGGTGCTGATCCAGGTCCAGGGGCTGGACAGCGCGCAGTGTCAGGTGGCCGCGGGCGAGGTCAGGATCACGGTCCCCGGCCCCGGAAACGAGCAGGCATCCGTGACCTTGCAGCACTCGGATCCGGGCGGCTGTCGGGTCGCCGTGCAGCTCTTTCCGCCTGGCGTGCCTGGACGGATCCTCTCCGACAGGGAGTTCGGCCAAGTCGATCGCTCCCTGAGGACGTTTCAGTTGAACTGCTCGCCCGATCCGACGCATTGAGGCCCGGGTTGCTCCGCACCTCCCGAGTGAGAGTCAGGGTCCAATTCGGGTAGTTCACTTGAGGTAAAACCAAGTCTCCGACGGAGTTATTGGGGATTTCAGCAGGTGGCCGAAGTCCCTGTC
>JBBRLA010000531.1:0-6242 GCA_038231615.1 Polyangia bacterium
GCCCACAAAAGGGCGGGCTGGCCGCTCTTCTGCATCGCCAGTTGGACCTCGCTGACCGCCCGGGAGGCATCGCCCCCGCGCAGCCAGGCATCATAGAAATCGACCATCAGCTTGCGCGCCGCCGCCTCGGGAGGACGCCAGAGCGTGGTGACCACCGCCTGGGCCCCGGCCCGCCTGGCGGCCCGTCGCAAAGACAAAAGCCCCGGCCCCAGGAGCCGCGGCGTGCTGGCGGCGGCGGGGCCGGACAGGACCAGAAGGGCGGTGCGCGACAGATCGAGGCGAGCGATCTCGTCGGCGAAGAGTACGCCGTCATCGAGCGGACCCTCTAATAGGCCCTTTGGTAATCCCTTTGGCAGGCCCTTTGGTAGGCCCTTTGGTAATCCCTTTGGCAGGCCCTTTGACGATCCATCGGGAACGTCGGCGCCCGTGCCGGGCTTGTCGGTCCTTTCGCCTGGGCGCTGATACGCCGCCAGCGCGACCCCGCCCCGGGCCTGCATGGGGACGCGCCCGGCGGCCAGTTCGACCAAGGGCTGGATCGCCCCTGGCGCTTTTTGCCGGAGTCGCGCGGCTTGCTCGCCGGGCACGGGCTCGGAGAGGATCGGCGCCAGCAGGTGCACCACCGCGGAGGGGAGCCACGCGCCCAGCCGGCTCTTGGTGGCAGCGAGGCCGATCACCGGCGCCCCGCGAGAGTCATAGCGATGGTTGCGCAGTAAATGGCTCAGATCGATCAGCTCATTTGGGGTCGCGATGGGCGGCGCTGTGTGCATACCGGCGTAGGGCTGCGGATCGTGCAAAAGCGGCGCGCCCAGAAGCAGCATCGGTTGCAGGTTGCGCGTCGCGGGCTCGGCCCGCCGCGGCTTCTGTGACGCATCCAAGAGGAAGAGATCGAAGACGCTGCTGATCAGGGACACGGCGCCGCGGCTGCACAGAAGCTGGCCATCGGGCAGTGGCAGCGCCGAGAAGGGCAGAGCGAAAAGCTCCGGGGCGGCCAGAATGTAGAGCCGCTTGGATGGGGCAACGTTCGGCTCGATGGGAGAGAGAAGCAGCTTCCCCAACTCGCGCAGGTCGGGGTCCAGATCGCGCCCGGCCTCGGCCGCCCGCTGTACGCGCTCTCCGGCGGCGTCCACCGCGATCGCCGCGGCCAGGGGATAAAGCCGCGACGGCTTCCCCGGGGCCACCACCAGTGCGACGTAGCGATCGATCGCCGCGGGATTGGCGGCGGCCGGTGCCGGATCGTCGGGTCGCGGGGCGCGGGCGGGCGGCGCAGCGGGCTTCTTCTGAAGAGCGACGGCGGCGATGGCCTCATCGGAGAACCGCAGCGAGGGCATCGTCACTCCCTTGCGCTTCAGTGTGGGCGCAAGGAGGGAGATGGCCTGGGCAGGCTTTGGCGAAGAGCTGGCCGGGGCCTGGGGCGTGGAAGACGTGACCTGGGTTGGCTTTGGCGAAGAGCCGGCCGGGGATGTGGGCTCGGCGGCAGACGTGACGCGCAGGAACGCGATGAGGGTCGCGCCTTCTCGGGCGAGCTGGGCATCGAGGCGGTCCTTGCGCAGTTCACCGCGCATGGCGATCTCGCGCAGGCGCGGGGAGAAGCGGGACGCTCCCGCGGTGCTGGCCTCGATGAGGGCATCGAGCTTCTGCAGGGGCTCGCGGATCTGGGCGGCAGACTGCCCGGAGCGGTTGAAAAGAGAGAGCAGCAAGGCCGCCCGCTGTCGCAAGAGGATCTGCTCCTTGCGGGCGGCTTGCGCGGCGGCGGCGTCCATCCCGCGCTGGATGCGCAAGAGTTCTTCCTGTTCGTCCTCGGCCACCTGCAGGACGTCAAGTGCCCGCAGCACGAGCAGCGCCGCTTCGTGGGAGATCGTCCCCTGACCGGGCCCCTGGCCGGACGCCGCGGTCAGCGCGCCGAAAAGGGCCATCGCAGCCCCCGGGACTGCCGCGCGGGACTGCCCGGGCGAGGGTGTATAAGGAGCCACCCGGCGGGCATATTCGATGAGTCCGCCCAGCGCATCCAGGAGCAGCTCACTTGCGACGAGCCGCGGCGCCAGAGAGGCCGGCGGCCCCAAAAGGAGACGTTCTGGCGGTGCGCCCGGGATCACCGTATGCTCGGCGAGATAGGTCCCCAGCCGCGCGCGCAGCAGGATCGACAGGGGACTGGCCGCCAACACCCCGTGTCCCTGCCCCGCGGCCTGCGGCTCGGCAGGCCGCGCGGGACCCAGCTCCGCCGTGTCGAGCGCCCGCCGCAGAAGCGACGCGGCGTTTGCCTGATGCCCGCGCCGCTCTTCAATCTCGGCCCGCAGGATCAGGCCGCGCAGGAGCGCCGGGTCGCCGGGGGGAAGGACTTTCAGCCACAGTTCCTCGGCCTGCGCCGCCAGGGCTGCCGCCTCGTCCAGACGGCCCTTGCCCACGTTGAGCAGCAGATGCGCAAGCTGCTCGCGAGCCAGCCCCGCGATCGCGGTCCGCTCGCCGGGCTCCGCCATCAGGACGGACTTGCCCTCTGCCGTGGGCTTGTCCTCGGTCGCCAATGCCTTTTTTTCGCTCCCGGGCAAGAGGGCCGACGACGTGAGCTTTATCGCCCCCCGCAGATACGACTCCGCCCGTCCGCCCGCGGGCTCCAGCTCCGCCAGAAGCGCCCCCAGCCACACCAGGTGCCCCACGGCGCGCGGATGCGCCGGCCCCAGCGCTCGCGTCACCACGGCTTGCGCCCGCTGCAGCGTCGCTTCCGCCCGCGCCAGCTGGCCGCCCCGCCATAAGAGCGCCGCCTGGTTGCGCAGCAGCAACGCCGTGCGTACATCTCCCTCGCCGAATACCTTGGCCCGCCGCGCTAGTGCCCGTGACAGCAGCCCGTCCGCCTCAGTGTCGCGCTCCGTCGCCGAAAGCATCACCGCCAGGTTGTTCTCCGCCGCGCTCAGATCGGCCGCGTCCCCATCCTCCCCCGACAGCGCCTCCACCACCTTGCGCTCCTCGGCCTCGGCGCGCTCCCACTGTCCCAGCCGGAGCAGCGCCGCCGCGAAGAGTTCATGGGCCGCCGCCGCCCGGCGCAGCCCCGCGCCGGCCTCTGCGCTCCCCGGGGGGCCCACGACAAAGGGCATCTCCAGGGTCAGTTGCTCAGCCATCTGCGCCGCCCGCGCCGGGTCCGTCCGCAAGAGCACCGACGCCCCCAGAAGCCGCGCTTTCTCGCCCAACTCTTTGGCCGCCCCCCCGAGCCGCGCCTGCAGCGCCATCGCTTCGCCGGCCAGCTCCTGGGACTGGGCCCGTTCCCCGCGCGGGTCCAGCATTTCCTGCAACGTCAGCAGCACCGCCAGCCGTTCCGCGCCGTGGGCGTTGCCCGAAAGCGTCCCATAGATCGTCAGCGCCTGTCGCAGGTGCGGCTCCGCGGCGCCCGCATCCCCTTGATCGATCAAAAGCTGACCCAGGCGCGTCTGCGCCTGCGCCGTGCTCAGGTGCCGTTCGCCGAGCACGTCCTGGCACCAGCTTAGCTGCGACTCCGCCTGGGCCATTGTCGCCTTCGCCGGCGGGCCCCGGGCAGGAGCCCGCAGCCCGCTCAAATAGAGCGGCTCCGAGGACAGCGTGGGCTCGAAAGTGGCGCCACCACGGGCCGCGGCGTCCTCCGCACGCGTGGCGAGCAGGAGGGCCAACATCACCCAGCAGGTGCCACGGGGGGGGCGGGGGCGCGAGGTGCAGGGAGACCTCATCTGTGCCTATCTTCGCACGCCGCAACGATCTTTGTCACGTCCCATCTCCCGCGGGATACAAGGGCCGCGCAGATCCGGAAATCAGGGGCCCGGCACGCGAATTCAAGGTATGATGACAAGACATGTCTGCCGTTATCATCGGTCCCGTGGCTGCTCTGCTGATCATCGGCCTGATCGTCATGTTGAAGACGCAGGTAGGTCGGAAGGAGCCCATGCCGGACAAGAAGGTCCGTCTGCTCATTCATTCGATCAACGACGATCGCTGCACCGGCTGCGATGCCTGCGTCCTGGTCTGCCCTACCGACGTGCTGGAACTGCGCCGCAACAAGAGCTTCGTGGCCCGCTTCCCGGACTGCATCCAGTGTGAGCAGTGTGCCCAGGTCTGCCCCACCAACGCACTGGTCATGCACTACGAAGGGACCCCCGCCCCGCCTGTGAAGGTGGCCGATCTGGACGAGTTCTACCAGTCCCGCGTCCCCGGCCTCTACCTTCTGGGCGAGGCCGCCGGCAAGCCACTGGTGAAGAACGCCGTCAACCTGGGACGCGCCGCGGTGGAGCACCTCCTGCGCAACGGCGCCCGCCCCGGGGCCCTGGCCGCGGTGCCGGGGATCACAACTGCCCCCGCCGACGATGGCGGTCTCAACAAAAGCGGCGGCGGCATGGATGTGGTAGATGTGCTCATTGTCGGCAGCGGCCCGGCCGGGCTTTCCGCGGCCATGTCCTGCGTCCAGCGCGGCCTGTCCTACGTCGTCCTCGACAAGGACTCCATCGTCGCCTCGACCATCGCCCGCTACCCCAAGGGCAAGAAGGTCATGGCCGAGCCCTACGACGTCCGCTGCGTGGGCCTTCTGCCCGTGTGGGACGCCACCAAGAACCAGACCATAACCGAGTGGAACCGCGTCCTTACCCAGGTCGAGCTGGACATCCGCCTGCGCGAGGTGGTTGAAGAGGTGAAGCCCGAACACAACTGGTTTCTGGTAAAATCCGACAAGGGCCACTACCGCGCACAGCGTGTCCTTCTGTGCGTGGGCACCCGCGGCAAGCCGCGGCGGCTCGGCATCCCTGGCGAAGACCTGCCCCATGTGGCGTCGCTCCTGGACGACCCCGACCTGTATCAGGGCAAGACCCTCTTGGTGGTGGGCGGTGGCGACAGCGCCGTCGAGGCGGCCATCGCCCTGGCCGAGCCCTCCCTGCGCAACAAGGTGGTGCTGTCCTACCGCGGCAAGCAGTTCAACCGAGTCAAGGCGAAGAACCGCCAGGACCTCGACCTCCTGGTCGAACGCCAGCGCGTGCTCCTGCTGCTCGGATCCAAGGTGACCCAGTTCGGCGACAGACAGACCGCCCTGGTCCTGGGCGATGGGCGGCACAAGACCATCCCTTCCGACAGTGTCTTCGTGCTGATCGGCGGCGAGCCGCCCATCAAGTGGCTGGAGTCCCTGGGCATCGGCTACGTCGCCCGGCCCCACGAGTACGCCCCCGCCCGCACCGATCAACTGGTCGAGAAGCTCATCGGTTCGCAGCGGGAAAACAACCGCCCCGGCCTGCCGGTCTCGGTGCTGGCCCCGGGGGTCGCCACCGTGTCCTCGGCAGCCGCCAGACTCGACGGGCTCAACGATTCGGGCGGAGACGAAAGCGAGGCCACGGTGATGCAGGACCAGGCGACCACCATGGCGCAGGTGCGCGCCGCCATGACCGCCCGTTCGCTGCCGTCTCTTGGCGCCGGCCGCCGTCGAGACAAGCAGGCGGTGACCATCATGGTGCCCAAGGATCAGTTCCTTATGCACCTGCCCGAGAAACTCCAGGTGGACGGCAGCGAGGAGAAGGTAGGCACCCTTCGCCGGGCGGGCTGAATCGCCCCCGGCCCCAAGGCCGCCCGCCTAGTGGATCTCGAGGTTCTGCACGTCCCCGACGCTGGCGCTCGACACCACCCCGTTCAGGTGACCGGAGATGTCTTCCCCGGCCACCAGGGTGTTGATCACCGTCTGCTGCCCGAAGTCGTCGAAGCCGCTGCACTGGCAGACGTTCTGCACCAGGGTCTCGAAGAACCCGCGGCGCGCGGCCTCGCAGTCGAAGGAGTCCCCCGCCTTGTACTCGTCCACCCGGCACAGCACCGTGCGGGAGAGCGGCGCCCCGGTCACCTTGGCATTGGTCCAGCGGACCGTGTAGCGGCACGTGTTCCCGGTGTCCACCACCCGGTTGCGCAGGCTCCACTGGCCGACGACCGAGCCATCGAAGCGCACGGTGTAGGTCGAAGTGGTGCGCAGCGCGGCGGCGGGCCGGACAGCGGAGAGGGGAGAAAGGCCGATCACCAGAAGAAGCAACTGAGTACGCATCAAAAACCTCCGGTTTGCTGCGAGCAATGCTCGCAGGTTCGCGTCAAAGCCTAAAGGCTGCGCGCAGGAGGCGCAAATTTTTGTATTTCAACGCGGCAAAGCGCCGGTTGATGGCCCCGCGGCCCGCCCCGCGGTGCAATGCATGCATGCTAGCTGAGCGGTCCTTCATCGCCCTGTCCGGCGAGCCGGGCCTGGCACTCCCGCTGGAACCGCCGCATCC
>JBBRLA010000532.1:0-6230 GCA_038231615.1 Polyangia bacterium
GACCATGTTGCAAGCCGAAGACTCACTCTTTTACCGGTACGGCGTCGAGAAGGGAATCGAGAAAGGGAGCGAGAAGGAGCAGCAGAAGTTCCGCGCGTGGGCCCTGAATGCCTGCCGGCAGCGCTTCCCCTCAGATGAAGCAGGTCTGGTCGTGCTGGCCGAGCGCCTGCGCCTCGTGCAGGACGCCGATGCGCTCGCCAACTTCCTCTCGCGTCTGTCTGCGGCTCGCGACCTCAAAGACGTCCTGTCCCTCCTGCCCGCACCCCCCACGAACGGCCACCGCAACGGCAAAGGCTGAACCGCCCCGGGGGCCCTGGATTATGAGGGTCAGAAGAGCAGATTCTTGTAGGTGGCGAAGACGGTGGCATCGTGCTCCTCAAGGGCCGCGACGATGTCCGGGAGTGGGATGTACTGCAAGAGGAGGTTGGACTTGCTCACTCGGTCCATGCCATTGCTGAAGCGCCCGCGCACGGCGGCGAAGTTGTCCTGACAGAAGCCATCGAAGTCGTTGTCGCCGATCAGCATGGCCGAAAGCAGCTTGCGCACCTTGGCTGGCTTCAGGGTCGCAGGAAGCGGCGAACTGGCGATGGCCGGCGAACTTATGGCGGCCGGCGGCGAGGCGGCGACTTCGCGGATGCCGCGGACGACCTTGTCCCAGGCCTCGTCGCGGTTGGCGAAGGCCTTCACAGGCCGGTCGCGTTCGGGCAACGGGGAGAGTTGGCCAAGCGGGGTCAGGTCCCACTGACAGTAGTTGGCGATGATGGGGATGACCGTGGCCTGGCCGTCCTTTTGCAGCTTCAGGGCGCGGTGAAGGAGCTTCTGGCAGTGGTCGTCCGCGAGGAAATTGGCCGTGACCACGAGCAGGATGATGCTGGCGCGGGACAGGTGGTCCTCGATCTCGCGATCGGTGGTGGCGCCAGCCTGGATGTTGCGCTCGCTCCAGTGGGGCAGGGGGGGATTCAGCTTCTCCAGCGGGGCGAGTTGGGCCTCCAGTTCTCGGGCCAGGGCATCGTCCCGTTCCTTGCCATCCTTGCTGTGTGCATAGCCGATGTAGATGAGGTTCTTGGACATGGGGTTGGGGCTGAGTGTACCAGAGGTTGGCGGGGCAGGGGACAGAGTGCTGAGCTGCGGCTCAGCGGCGACGAGGTGCAGCATCCAGACGTTGCCGAGATGGTCTCCGGCGCAGATGCGGCCACCGTGGGTGGTGACGCAGGAAAACAAACTGGTGCCGTAGAGGGTCGCCAGGCAGGCGCCGGAGTCCAGGTCCCACACCTTCAGCGTCTTGTCACGTGAGGCCGAGACCACGCGTGTGCCATCGGCCGTCACCGCGCAGGCACTCACCGATCTGGAATGCCCCGACAGGGTGAGAAGCTCGTGGCCGGAGTCCAGGTCCCACACCTTCAGCATCTTGTCATGCGAGGTCGAGATCACGCGCGTACCATCGGCCGTCACCACGCACGCATCCACCCAGTCGGAGTGACCCGAGAGGGTGAGAAGCTCATGGCCCGTGGCCAGGTCCCACACCTTCAGTGTTTTGTCATCCGAGGCCGAGACCATGCGCGTACCATCGGGGGTCACCACGCAGGCTGTCACCCCTTTGGAGTGACCCAAAAAGGTGAGAAGTTCGTGGCCGGAGTTCAGGTCCCACACCTTCAGCGTGTCATCCCAAGAAGCGGAGATCATGCGCGTGCCATCGGGGGTCACTGCGCAGGCAATGACAGATTCAGAGTGGCCCGAGAAGGTGAGAAGCTCGTGGCCGGTGGCCAGGTCCCACACCTTCAGTGTTTTGTCATCCGAGGCCGAGACCACGTGCTTGCCATCGGCGGTCACCGCGCAGGCCCTGATTACGTGGGAGTGACCCGAGAGGGTGCGGATGCAAGCGCGGCTGCCCTGATGTTGAAGGGGATGCTCAAGAAGCAATCTGGCCTTGCCCGTCATCCCCAGCGCCAGCTCCCTCCGGATTCGCTCGTCGGACCAGCCCTGGCAGCGCAGCCGGTTGTACACGAGCCCTGGCAGCGCGTCCGCATCTTTTCGCCACCAGTGCGACTCGTCCCTCAGCGCCCGTAGCACGTCGCGCCAGACTGGCTGCCTTCCCGCCCAGCGATCCGCGCTAGCCACGCCTTCGCCGCTCGCTTCGTCAGGGCCGCGTGCCAGCGCCAGCGCCAGGTCGGCCTCGGCCCCCTGCACACCGGCCTCCTCGTAGCGCGCACGCAGGTAGGTCAGGTCCC
The DNA here is from genome assembly GCA_038231615.1 of Polyangia bacterium. GTDB lineage: Bacteria > Myxococcota_A > Polyangia > Palsa-1104 > JAEUJZ01 > JBBRLA01. The sequence continues at coordinate 2,229 of JBBRLA010000532.1, forward strand.
GGCACAAGCGATCCACCCCCTCCCAAACTTCCGCCTCGATGTGCTGGCTCATGGCATGCCTCCGCGCGTAGCGCCGACGGAAGGCGTCTGCCCCAGGCGCAGGCGGCCAGTTTGCCAGCGCGCGCGCCAGCACGTTGTGGTGGCGGCGCATCGCTGGTTCCCCGAGCATCTCGGCGATGAACTCGCGGAATGATTCGTGGTAGGGACGATAGGCGACGCGTCCTTCCCAATGCGCCGGTTGCTCCAGTAGGAACGACCGCACGGCGCGCAGGAAGTCATCCTTATCCAGGGGATCGGCCCAGCCGGCCACCTGCTCCAGCACCCCCAGGGGCAGTGCTTCCCGCGCCGCGCAGAGCAGGCCCAGCCCGGTCAGCACCCGGTCGCGCCGCTCCGTGGGCATTTGCAGAAACCGATCCCATATTTCCTCCAACAAAGCACGCAGCCCGTGGGGAATGCGTGCCGCCACTCGCTCTTGCGGCGGTGCGGTTTCCAGCCACTGTAGCAGCTTCACCGCGTGCAACAGGTTGCCCTGCGCTCGCATCGCCGCCTCGTCCGCGAATTCCGCGCTGAGCGGCGGCGACAGGAGAGGTCCATGATAAGTCCAGAAGGCCGAGCAGGTCGCCTCGTTCTCTTGCTTCCAGCGCGGCGCATCCAGATCCATGGGGTGCAGGCCGGGCTGCTTGGTTAACCAGTTCAGGTTGGGATAGTCGGGCCGCGAGGCGCACAACACAAACACGCCCGTGGGCAAAAGGGCCGGCAGGAAGCGCGGCAGCGGGTTCTGCCCGTCATCGCTGCTGGCCTCGTCCAGGCCGTCCACCAACAGCACCAGCCGTTCGCCCCGCGGGCGCAGCACCTTCTGCGATACCCTGCCGAGCAGTTCGCCCAACCGTCGTTCTTGCGCGGCGTCGGGGTCGGCGAGATCGGGGTAGCGCGCCTCCACTTGAGCCGCCAGGCTGGCGGCGATGCGCGCCGGCTGGTCCCAGCCCAGGATGCCGCGGCGAATGAAGTGGTGCGGCCAGCGGGGCGCGTCCGGAGGTCCGAGCCAGCGCGAGAGCAGCGCGCTTTTGCCCAGCCCTGGCCCGCCCTGCACCAGCAGCCACCCGCTGGTGCGGTGGACATCCAGCAGGAAGGCGTCCATCTCGGCCAGGATGGCTTCCCTGCCGAAGAACTGGCCGTGCCGGGCGCGCTCATCGTAGAAGTCAATCAGGTCGCGCGCGGTCCTGGGCGCGGCAGGCCTGCTATCGTGGGTCCCCGGGTCGTTCATTGGATCAGCCCTCGACCTCGGGAGCGAGGCTTTCGATCTTCTCCTGGCAAAGCAGCCCGGTCAGGTCTCGCGCCCTCGGGCGGGCCCGGAGGCGGCAGCGGCGGCAGCGGATCTAGAGGCTCGGCCATGCCGCCATCATACCCTCAGCCACCGCGCTCGCCTATGCCATGCTCAGTAGCACTCGCCGTGGCGAGCATCCTTTGACATCGGGAATCTTCCATGACAGCCCCGACAGCCGTGAAGCGGTTAGATCCCCGCGAAATCGGCCGGGGTATTCACATTGTACAGGCAAGGCACCAGCCACTCCGGCGCCTCCACCCTCGCAAAATCCCCGGCGCCGATAAGGTCCTTCAACGCATATGCCCCGCGCCGCTGCCGGTCCTCGCACAGTTCCAGGCAGCCCGCGCCATACACGGAGAAGAGCGGCTCCAGCCGGCCCTCGCAAAGGGTCGCCGCCCCATGCTCCGTCATCCTCTCAGCCTGCGCCAGCAACCACCGGAGCGTGTCGGCGCTCAGCCGCGGCATATCGCAGGCCACCATGGCCACCGTGCCCACCCGGCGCAGCGCCGTGATCAGCCCGCCCAGCGGGCCCGCATCGGGGACCTCGTCCGGGCAGAACTCGACCCCATCCCACCCGCGTTCTCGTGCTCCCTGGCGCAACTCGTCCCCCGCCAGGAGAGGGGAGGGCGCCTTCCTACGATCCAGCCCCAGCTCGTCGGGCCCCCGGCCCACCACCAGCACCCGCCCGTCTGCCTCCAGGGCCACGCGGGTCGTGCGTCGCAGCAGCGTCTCGCCGGCCACCATCAGTTCGGCCTTGTCCCGGCCCATCCGCCGGCTCCTGCCGCCCGCCAGGATGGCCACCACCGGACGGCCCCGATCCGTGCCAGCGGTCATGTTCCCGCGATCCGCTCGGGCCGCGAGTACACGCTCAGCCGATCCCCACGGACGAAGGCCGCCAGGGTGATCCCGGTGGTCCGCGCCAGGTCAATGGCCAGCGAGCTGGCCGCCGAGACGCTGGCCACGATGGGGATGCGGGCCGCGGCGGCCTTCTGCACGATCTCGAAACTCGCCCGCCCGCTGACGCAAAGCAGCACCGGCCACGCTGCTGCCTCGCCTGGCCGCCCGGTGCCCACCAGACGCTCCTTCAGCAGCGCGCCGACCACCTTGTCGACCGCGTTGTGCCGTCCCACGTCCTCGAAGCTGGCCAGCGTGGTCCCATCTGCGGCGAGCGCAGCGGCGGCGTGGGTGCCCCCGGTGCGCTCGAAGTTCGGCTGATGTCCCCGCAGGTCGCGCGCCCCGCCGGTCAGCAGGCTGGCGGCGACCACCGGCCCGTCCGGCAGGACGCCGCAGCGCGCGCGCAGGTCCTCGATGCTGCGCCTGCCGCAGACCCCGCAGGCGGCGGTGATCAGCGTCCCGCGCCGGCTGAGTTGTATCCGGTCGATGTCCAGGGACACCCCGGCCCCGGGCGTGACATCGATGACGTTGCCGAAGCCCTCCTCCCCGGGCCGCCCGCAATGGGCCAGGGTGCCGACATCGTCGATCGAGGTGACGATCCCCTCGGCGAACAGAAACCCCAGTGCCAGCAGGCCGTCGTCGCCGGGCGTGCGCATGGTGGTCGCCACCGGCTCGCTGGCGATGCGGATCTCCAGCGGCTCCTCGATGGCGACGTTGTCTTCGACGCCGCAGACTTCCCGGACCTCGCCGACTGTAGCGACATTCGGGGCAGGATCGCCCCCTTCACCCAGGCGCCACACCCTTCGCCCGGCAACCCCCCGCAGCCCATGTCTCACCTGCCCCACGACCACCTCATCTGCACCACGAAGCCGCGCGCGCCTAAAGGATGACGAAGACTCGGAGTGCCACCCCGCGACCGGCCGCGTCCCGGCCGGCTCGCGGAAGACGGACGGCTTATCCCTTGTTCTTCTCCCGGCTCGACTTGGTCGGTGCGGCAGGTGCCGGGGCGGCGGCCTTGCGCTCGCCTCGCTCGGCGGCGGCGGCGACTCGACGGCGGGCAATGCGGTCCTTCAACTGCTGTTGCGCCTTGCGGCGGCGCATCTTCGGGGTGCTGCGGCTGTCTCCACGACCCATGATCGGCTCCTCGTTCTGTCAGGGGAAATCTGCTTGGCACCAGACTTTGCAGAACCCCCGCCCGAATGTCAACCGACGTCGAGAACGGGCGATCCCCGCCGGCAACCGGGACGGAATGGAAGTTCCTGCCTCGCCGCCGCGAGGCCCACGGGTCCCGTCGGGTAGTCCGCGACCGCTTGGTCCCAGTTGGTCCTTGATATCCGCCCCAAAGATCATATGATCGCCGGAAATAAGGTCGCCTAGATTACTCAAGCCCTTCGCAGCCTTGACACGGAGGTCCCGCATGCGCTCCTCAGTCGCCTCTCTGGCCCGTCATCTGCTCTTGTTCGGGTCCTTGTTCGCGCTGGGCTGTATCCCCGCGCGGGGTCAGGGAGGGGACGATGACGGCGGCCTGCCTCCCGATGGGGGGGCGATGAACAAGCCGGGGGTCATCACCATCAGCCCCAACCCCATCGAGGTGGTGGTCAACGGCGGCGACCAGACGGTGAAGCTGACCGCCCGATCCAACACCTACGGCGACGTCACTCGGCGAGTCACCTGGGTGCTCAGCGACCCGGGCCTGGGCTTCGTACAGGGCGGCGCGCTGACCGTGCGCGGGGGTTTGGACCACGGCGGCACCGCCATCATCACCGCCAGCCTGGGCATCCAGA
>JBBRLA010000533.1:0-6215 GCA_038231615.1 Polyangia bacterium
AGGTCCTCCTCCCGCAGCGGGCTGCCCGCCGAACCCGATCCGGCAGCCACCAGGTCCGGTGCCGCAGGGGCGACCTCCTCGATCATCACCAGGTCCAGCTCATCGTCCAGAGCCAGGTCCTGCAGCACCGGCTCCGGCTGCTTCGGGGCCGCCGCCGCCTGTGCCAGGGCGTCGGTCACCGCCCCCGTGGAGATCCACGGGCTGGTGCGACGCAGGGCCGGCGCCTCCTCCATCAGGATGTCTTCCACGGGACTCGGTGTCAGCGGCGAGAGCAGCTCGATTCCCTCCGCCGCGCCGGGCGACTCGCCGGCCTCGGTCAGCGCCACCTCCGCCTCGAAGATCGGGACGTTGGAGAAAAGATCCGAGATCTCGCTTGGGGGAGAAAGCGGCTGCGACAGGGGCGAAGGCGCGGGGATCGCCCCGTTCTTGATCGAGTGGGCCGACCGGATCGACACCGATGACTTCCCGGAACCCAGCGACACCCCCGATCCGGCGCTCCCACCGGTGGAGCGCGAGCCCGTCCCCTGCAACGTGACCCGGATCGGCGGTCGCCGCTCCCCCGACGAGAGCCCGGACCTCGGCGGTGCCGGGGTCTGGGCATGCCCATGCCCAAAATTGTTCAGCGGCACATCCGAGAGCAATGACGAGAGCCCGCTTGGCGTCACCTGCAGGCTCGAGATCACCGACGCCGCCGCCAGTTGAGAGAGGCCCGGAGTGGCCCCCGCGGGCAGCGAGATCGGGGCCACCGATGAGATCACCGACGCCTGCTCAATCGCCCCGGCGCCTTCTCCCGACATGTCGAAGAGCGGCACGTCCGAGAGCAACATCGAGAGCCCGCTGGCCCTGGCCTCGACCCGCACCGACACCGACCCCGGCGCCGCTCCCGAAAGAGGCGCCGCCCGCAGCGCCCCGCCGCTCGATCGCTCATCCCACTCCGCCGCCGCCGCGATCAGCTCCGCCATGTCGAGTTCTTCGGCGCCCAGATCCAGGTCCACCCCTGGGTCGCCGTCCTCGGTCTCCAGCTCCAGCTCTTCGATCGACTCCGACTCCACTTCGATCGGGGAATCGATCGGCTCGTCGGGCGCTCCCGCCCGTTCACCCTCCCCCAGAAGCGCGACTTCCAACGCCGCACCGGGCACCGGTGGGGGGCGCGAGGGCGGCGGGCTCACCATCGGCGAAGGCACCATCGGCGGAAACGGCATCCCAAGCATCGGCGTCGACGCCGAGAAAAGCGGCACCGGCGTCAAGGGCAGGGCCGCCACCGGCGTGGCCCCCGCCGGGAAAGGCACCCGCCCGGTCTGCGCCGTCGGCGACGCCTTCACCAGCGGCGACATCATCGACAGCGGCGAGGTCGGAAGCGGCGTGCCCAGCTCGCGCAGCGAGTGGCGGATCCACCCCAGATAGCGTCGCGCCCGCTCATGATCCGGCACCAGCCGCAGCGCCCGGCGCATCTCCTCGGCAGCGCCGCGGAGGTCGCCCAGGCCGTAGCGTTCGATGCCCAGGAGGATCGCTTGCGCGGCCTCCCGCTCGCCGTCGGTCACCGTCATCCTCGTTGTCTATATTCCACGAGTCTTGGTCACTACGCCCTTGAACATGTTCAGCGTCCGTTGCAGCGCGTCCGCGGCGTCGATCACCGCCTGTAGATCTCGGGACCCGATCGAGGTGCGCGCCCGTTCCAGCACCAGCCGCGCCTTCTTCACCGCGTCGGCACCGAAGTCGCTGCCGGCGATGGCTTGCTCGACCCGCGGGAAGAGCGCCTCGATGTCGCCGATGATCTTTTCGGCGTCCTGCCGCGCCTTCTCGAACTCGTCGCTGGTGCGCAAGTCCAGGGCATAGTCCTTCGACTCGTCCACCATGCGCTTGATCTCGTCCTCGGTCAGCCCCGAGGTCGCGGTCACCGTGATCGACTGCTGCAGCCCGGTCTCCAGGTCCCGCGCCAGCACCGACACGATGCCGTCCACCGAAATCTCGAAGCTGACCTCGATTTCCACCTCGGCCTTCTTGGCCCGGCGCAAGCCGTTCAGGATGAACTCGCCCAGAAGCTCGTTCTCCTCCGCCCGCTCCGCCTCGCCCTGAAGGACCAGGATCTTCACCGACGTCTGATGATCTTTGATGGTGGTGAACACCTGGCTCTTGGCGCAGGGGACGGTGGTGTTCTGCTCGATCAGCTTCTGGAAGTAACCCCCCACGATCATGATCCCCAGCGAGTGGGGCGTCACGTCCAAAAGCAGCATGTCCGAATGCTCGTTGAGCAGCGCCGCGCCCTGGATCGCCGCCCCCAGCGCCACCACCTCGTCGGGGTGGACGCTCTTGCACGGCTCCAACCCGAAGAACTCCTGCACCGCCTGCTGCACCTTCGGCATGCGGGTCATGCCGCCCACCAGGATCACGTCTTCGATGTCCTTCTTTTCAATTCCCGATTCGGCCAGCGTTTTTCGGCAGATGTGGACCGTCCGGTCGATCAGGTCCGTGGTCAGCTCCTCCAGCTTGGTCCGGGTCAGCGTCCGCTGCAGGTGCAGCGCCTCGCTGCGGCCGGTGGAAATGATGAAGGGCAGATTGATCTCCGTCTCCTTCGTCGTCGACAGCTCGCAGCGGGCCTTCTCGGCCACGTCCTTCAGGCGCTGCAGCGCCATCTTGTCCTTGCGCAGATCGATCTTGTGCTCCTTGGCGAAGCCGAAGACCAGCCAGTCGATGACCCGGCGATCGAAGTCCTCCCCGCCAAGGAACGTGTCCCCCGCGGTGGCCACCACCTCGAAGACCCCGTTGCCGATCTCCAGGATCGAGATGTCGAAGGTGCCGCCCCCCAGGTCGTAGACCGCCACCTTGCGCTCTATCGACTTACCGAAGCCGTAGGCCAGGCCGGCGGCGGTGGGTTCGTTGATGATGCGGATGACATCCAGCCCGGCGATGCGCCCCGCGTCCTTGGTGGCCTGCCTTTGCCCGTCGTTGAAGTAGGCCGGCACGGTGACCACGGCCTTGCTGATCGGCTCGCCCAGGTACTGCTCGGCGACCAGCTTCATCTCCTGCAAGATGTACGCGCTGATCTCCGGGATGGCATACGCCTCGCCCCGCAGTTCGACCCGCACGTCGTCATGCGGCCCCTCGATGATGCGGTAGGGGACCATCTCCATGGCCTGTTTGATCGCGGCGGAGCCCCACTTGCGCCCGATCAACCGCTTGGCGGCGTACACTGTATGCTCGGCGTTGGTGATGGCCTGGCGCTTGGCGATGTGCCCCACCAGGCGCTTGCCGTTCTCCGCAATCGCCACCATCGACGGCGTGGTCTTGTAGCCCCCGCGATTCGGGATCACGATCGGGGTGCCGTTCTCGACGATGGCGACGCAGGAGTTGGTGGTGCCCAGGTCGATCCCGATCACTTTTTCCATGCGCGCGCGGTCTCCATGAACGCAAATACTGAGGGCTATTTAGCTTATACCACGACGGGGCTTCGCGCTACAAGGAGCTCAAGTGGGCTCGCCGGCCAGGTAGGCGGCCCGACGCTGGTCGTCGCTCAGCACCTCGCGTGCCTCGGTCAGGGCCTGGAAGATGGCGGCCACGCGCTGCCGGTAGGCGCCCAGGTCCTTCTTGAAGAACCGATCGGGGTGGAACTCCTTGGACAGCCGAAAGTAGGCCCGCTGCACCTCTTTCTTGCTGTCCTCCTGCTTGACGGACAGAAGGGTGAAGGCGTCGGCCTCGTTGATCATGGCATAGTATTCGTCGATGCGCTGGCGCTGCTCCGGGGAAAGGTCGCGGGGCGGTGCGTCTTCCTGGCCGGGGAGGCTCAAGGGGCCGAAGGGGCGGACTGCCGGGTGGTAGTCGCTGCGCAGCGCCGCCGCGTCGGTGTTGTCCGAGGCGCCACTGCGGGAATCGGCGGTCAGCACCGGCTCGCTGAAGGCCTTCACCCTGCCCGAGGACGGCCGCACCGGCGAGAGCCGCGACGGCGAGAGCAGGGACGAAGGCGAAGGCGAGCGGGCCGGATTGGGGGTGCGTCTGCCCTGGGGCCGGGTGTCGTCGATCATCGACTGGCTGAAGAGCGGGCTGCGCCGGGAGTTGATGATGACCTCGACGTCGTGGACCTCCCGGTGGGTGCGGCTGCCGGGCGCATCCCCGTCGCTTCCCGGGTCGCCTCTCACCTGCTCGAAGGCGGGCGCCTCGTCGGGCAGGTCGATTGCCTGCGCGGACCCCCGCGAGAGCGCCGGCACCGTCTCCACCGCCAGCTCCCGCGGCGACTCGGGCAAGAGGGCCGAGAGCCGAGGCGAGGTTGTGCCCGGGGACCGCCGGGATGCGCCCGAGGTCTGCGGGGCCGGATCGGCCACTGCCTGCTGCGGCGTGCGTCGGGTGGGCGTCTTTGCCGGAGGGACCGGCGCGGGCACCGCGTTCGCCGGCACTCCCTTCGCCGGTGTCACCGGTTGGACCGGCGTTCGCCGCGTTGGGGGCGCCTGCCGCGTCGGCGTCTCCTCCGCCGGCATCGGCTCCGAGCTGCCGGGCACCTCCAGCACCCCCGAAAGCCGCATCCGCCGCAGGATGCGTAGCGTCTCCTCCCGCTGCAGCGGCGAAAGCAGGCAGATCTCCCACAACGTCGTCTTGCCATCCACCCGCGAGAGCACGTACCCCTCGCCGGGCCCGAGCTTCAGCTGGCCCAGCGGAGCGTCGCTTAGCAGCCTGGGGACCAGGTTCTTCCGGCCCAGGCCGCGAAAAATTTCATCGGGCTGCGCCATTCATCCCTTCCTGGTTATCGGCCATCCGACCCAACAAGTTGTTTCCTCGCCGCCACCTTTAGCCGACCTCGATCCCCGCGTAGCGTTCCAAGATGGCCTTCGCCGTGTGCAGCCGGTTTTCCGCCTGCACGAAAACCGCCGAGTGCGGCCCCTCCAGCACGGCGTCGGTGATCTCCTCGCCCCGGTGCGCCGGCAGGCAGTGCAGCACCATCGCCTGTGGCGCCGCCAAAGAGAGCAGCGCCTGGTCGATGCAAAACCCCGAGAAGGTCGAAAAGAGCCGCCCGCGCGCCGACTCGCTCGACGGCTCGTCTCCCATCGAGGCCCATACGTCGGTGGACAGGACATCCCGCCCGCGGGCCGCCTCCCGTGGATCATGCGAGATCGTGATGCGCCCGCCGCTGCGCCCGGCCGCCTCCATGGCCCGCTTCAGCACCCCGCTCTCCGGCATCCGCCCCGATGGGAACGCCAGGGACAGGTCCAACCCCAGCAACGCCGCCGCGTTGATCCACGAGTGGGCCATGTTGTTGGCGTCCCCGATCCACGAGAAGCGCAGCCGCCCCGGCAAAAGCACCTCTTTTCCGCGCCGCTCCTGCACGGTCATCAGGTCGGCCAGCACCTGCGTCGGGTGAAACCGGTCGGTCAGCCCGTTTATCACCGGCACCGGCGCGAACCGCGCCAGCTCCTCGGCGATCTCCTGGCCGTAGGTGCGGATGATGATGGCGTGGCAGTAGGCTGAAAGGACCCGCGCCGTATCCCGCAGCGGCTCCCCGCGCCCGATCTGGCTCCCCTGGGGGGACAAGTATACGGCGTGCCCACCCAGCTCGAAGGCCGCTACCTCGAAGCTCACCCTGGTGCGCGTCGAGGCCTTTTCGAAGATCATCCCCACCGTCCGCCCGCGCAGAGGCAGCGTCCCCGGGCGGCCCTGCGCCCGCTCCGTCTTCAGCCACAGCGCCCGTTCGAGCAGCGCCCGGATGGGGGCGGCGGCGCCCTCATCGCCGTCAAGCCCGCCAGGCCCGCACAGATCGAAGAGCGAGAGCAGGTCCCCCCGCTTCTTCTTCCGTGCGCCGCTCATGACTTCCCGCCAGAGGGCACCTTCTTGGGTCCGGTCTCTGACAGCGCCCCGTCCAGGGCCGCGAGCCCCTCGTCGATCTGCGCCTCGTTGACCAAAAGCGGCGGCGCGAAGCGCACCACCGTCCCCCCGGCCACCGATAGCAGCACCCCGCGTTTGCGGCAGGCGGCAACCACCGGGGTCGCGTCCGCCGACAGGGCCAGCCCGCGCAAAAGGCCCCTGCCCCGGGCCTCCATCGCCCACGGCCCGTACTTGTGGCACAGCCCGTGCAATCCGTGCGCGAGCTGGTGGCCGCGGGCCACCGTGTTGTGCAAGAGGCCCTCGTCATGAATGGCATCCAGCACCGCCAGCGCCGCCGCCGTGGCCAGCGGGTTGCCGCCGAAGGTAGAGCCGTGGGTGCCGGGGGTGAACGCCTGGGCGAAGGTCTC
>JBBRLA010000534.1:0-6205 GCA_038231615.1 Polyangia bacterium
ACCGGCCCAGCCTCGATGACCGGCGCTACTTTGACCACCGGTGCTACCTCGATGACCGGTGCCACCTCGACCACCGGTGCCGCCTCAACCACCGGCGCTACCTCGACCACCCGTGCTACCTCGATGACCGGTGCCGCCTCACCCACCGGCGCCACCTCGACCACCGGCGCCATCTTGACCACCGGCGCCACCTCAACCAGCGGCACGGCCTCGACCGTCGGCGCCACCTCGACCGCCGGCACGACCTCGACCGCCGGCACGACCTCGACCGCCGGCACGACCTCGACCGCCGGCGCCACCTCGACCACCGGCGCTACCTCGACCACCGGCGCCACCGTCGTCGCGCCCTGGCGCTCCTTTTCGACAAGGATGCCCATCAGCCCCCTCTGCTTTTGTCGCCAGGCCCCCGGCTTGCCGGTCATCGCGGCTTTTCGTCCGGGGGTCTTCTCCTTCCTCGTGCCGTGGTAGTGCTTCGCCAGCACCCGCTTCACTTCGCTGAGCGCCCCGTCGCGGAGAAGGGATTCCCGCGGGTCGCAGAAGGGGTCCGCGCTCAGGTGTTCGCCGTGTTTCACCACGGCAAGCAGGAGCTGGTTGCGGTCCGACTCCTCCTTGATGCGGGTGTCGCCGACCAGGCGCAGGAGGCCGGAAAGCGCACTTTCGAGGGAGCGCAACCCGGTGATGCGCTCCCCTCGCTCGCGGATGTTGGCGCCGGTGAAGGTCACCCCGCGGAAGAGCGACCCCGGCTGCTCCAGTGCGTGGGCCACCAGGAGGGCGGCGTGGTCGGCGGCGCGAAACAGGTGCCCGCCCAGCGATCTCCTTAGCGCAGTATCCAGTCCCTGGAGACGGTAAAGCCCGGGAACCCGGCACAGCAGGAGGTCCCCAAGTTGGATCATGGACAGCGGCTTGATGGCATCGATCGGGTTCATCATGACCCTTCCCATCGGCGATCGTTGGCAGGCACTTTAGGCCGTTGTCCGCAGCCTCTCCCTCCGAAGCTGCAGCCGCCCCGGGATAGGTCCAGACTTCGCTTGCCCTGCCCCCATCTTCCAATAAGCCGGCCCCCTCTTGCACGAGCGAGGCCACATCTTGCCTCACCCAGGCCGCATCTTGGCGGAACCCCAGCCTTCGTGGTCCTTTGGCCCTTCGCGATCCGCTCCCGTGCCTTCCCCCTAAGCCTTGCCTCCCCCCGGCATCGCCTTCGACGCCTCCATGGAAGGTCTACCTGGCCTCCAACCTATTGAAATTACTTATCTTCGCCAACCGCATCCAAGGCCGCGGGGAACCGCCCGGCTCCGAGATGAACGAAAGGACGCCGATGCGTGAACTCCCTCACCCAAGACTTATGGACCCTTCGGAGGTAACCATGCACCCACGCCGTCTGCTCCCCGTGCTCCTGCTCCTCGGCTGTCCCTCTCGCCGTGCTGTGCCGCCCAACCCCAACACCGTCTCCGCTCCGACGGTTCCGCCGAAATACTCCACTCTCACCGGGATCTTACTTGACCCCGGCGTGCAGCCGTTCAACGCCGCCGCCGAAGACTTGATGCTGAAGATCTCGGGAGTGCGAATAACAAGATCCGATGCGCCAAAAAAGAGGGCTACATCATCAGGGTCAAGCCTCCGTTTCGACAGGTGAACACGATCGCGTCGAAGATGATCGAGGACGCCAAGGCGATCGGTTGGAATACTGAGAAGAGCTACACGCTCCCGGACAAGTCGATCCTTTTCGTGATGGACTGGCATGCGCAGGTGGTAGCGATGCTCATGGTGTTGCAACCCGACGCTGCCGGCGTCTTTTTCTGTGAGCCGCCGCCGGCACCAGCGGCTAAGGTTCAAGCGGCGCTCCCGGTGCCAGAGGGCAGCCATGCGAAGTAACCACGGCTTGCCGTCGCGTTCGGTTGCCGGGACGCGGCGATGTGCTACCCTGGCCAGTATGAGCGCAAAGCCTGCACTCCTGAATCCGATCGGCGAAGAGGAGGGGGAAGACTACCCGCCGCTGAGTGCCGAGGAGGAAGCCCGCCTTGACGCACATCTGGCCGAGTCGGAGGGCGACGAGTTGGTGCCGGCCATCTATTTCGATGCGCAGGGCGTTGAACACGAGTTCAATGCGCTCGACGATCACGGTAACTTTGTTCTGCTTCCATGAACAGAATCTTGCTCCGTAGACGCGCCATCGCGGAAGCTCGCGAGTTGGGGGCCTTCTGGGGACCGCGCTTCAATACCGAGTATGCGGCGGCACTGGCCCTCCTTCTGAATACCCCCCGCCTCGGGCCGCCCTGTCCACGGCCTCGATACCCGACCCGGGGCGCAGCTCAGGCAGCGGGGCGACGGGGGGCGGCTTCGATGGCCCGTCGAACCGTATCGGGCAGCCTCTTCAGCCCTTGACCTCGGTTAAATGATCCACTACACACTGCCACTGTCCTGGGCGGCCCTGCACTGGTTTCTGCCATCTTTAGATAAATTCGCATGCTGCTTTCCGGTTTTGATCCTGACGACGTAGACTCCGACTTCCTGGTGAACCGGGAGGACGACGTCCGTTGGCTTGACGAGGGGCTGTCCGCCTATCTCAAGGACGACCGGGTCTCAGCCGGACGCTCTATCTGCGTCCTGGGCGAGAAGGGCGCTGGTAAGAGCATCTTGACCAGGGCGGCCATCAGGCGGGCGGAAGCGCAGTTCTCCCAGGATACCCTCATTCTGAAAGTAGACTGCCGGGCGCGGCGCAACCCCCGCGATGTCTTCAGGTCGATCGCCCAGGCCGCCGCCAGGGTCACGGTGCGCCAGCGGCTACTTCGGCGCCAGCGTGCGTCAGCGTCAGCCCCGACTTTCGGGAACCGCGCCCTTCGCCTTGTGCAGGGGCGGGGGGCTTGCGCGGGTGCAGGGGCGGCGGCGTGCTACGGGGGGGAGTTGTTGAGGAACACCTGGATGTAGGGCGGCTTGTCGGTGACGACGACGAGGTCGTCGCGGAAGTCGTGGTTCAGGTCCCCCAGGGCGAGGCCGGTGATGTTGTCCTTGACCGTCACGGTGGTGTTGTCGGGGTCGGGAGTGAACTTCTGATTGGCGCGCTTGAGGAAGTGGACGGTGGGCCCGCTGGCGTAGGCCAGATCGGTGCCGACGGCCCAGGCAGTGAGGGTCTTGGGGTCGAGGTTGGCGGGAAAGACGATGGCGGCGGCCGCGGCGGGGTCGTCCGTGAGCGTGCCGGCCTGGTGGGTCAGGGCGTGGAGGGTGGCCGAGCGCTTCCTCTGCGAGGTGCGGGCGGCCCGTGTGGTGGCCGCCCATCCGGGTATCGTGAAGGTGCTGGAGGCCGGGCAGCGAGAGGACGGGACGCTGTTCATGATCATGGAGTACCTGTCCGGCCGGACCTTGAGGGAGCGGCTGGGCGAGGGCGCCCTTGCGCCGGACAGGGTGGTGCGGCTGGGGTGGCAGATGGCCGTGGCCGTGGCGGCGGCCCACAAGAAGGACATCGTCCACCGCGATCTCAAGCCGGAAAACGTGATGCTGGTCCCGGACGCCGGTGTGGCCGGGGGCCTGCGGGTCAAGATCCTGGATTTCGGCATCGCCAAGCTGGGGCTGAAACACGGGCTGCGGCGGTACCAGACCAAGCCGGGGGCGCTGATGGGCACCTTGAGCTACATGGCCCCGGAGCAGGTGCTGGATGCCGCCGGCGTCAGCGCCAAGGCGGATGTTCATGCGCTGGGGGTGATCTGGTACGAAATGCTGACCGGGCGTTGGTTGGCGGAGCGGCCCCCCCTGCTCGCGCCCTGCCCGGCCCCGTTGTCGCAGCTGGTTCAAGAGATGATGGCGGCGGCACCCGCGCAGCGTCCCGGCCTGTCGCAGGTGGTCCGGAAGCTGGGCGCGGACCGGCTGGACCTGCTCTCGGGCTAGCGCTGGGGTTTTTTGCTGGCCGGGGCGCTCTTGGGGGCGGCAGGGGGGATCGGGCTGCTGCTGCACCTGTCGGGGGTTGTCCGCTAGGAAGTCGACTTCCGGAAGATTGGAAACATCCTTGCGAAACCTTCGCCCTGGTTTCCCCGGGTCCGTCCAGCGCTGGACAGCCCGGGCCGCTCCAGCCGTGTAATGAAGAGTGCCTCTGGCCGGAGCGGAGAAGGAGTCGCTGAAGGGGGATTTTTCGAGCGCTACGACGGACGTTTTGGACGTTTGAAACGTCCACGGGAGCGCCCCTCTGCGACCGATCCGTTCTCCTTTTTTCGACAAATCGCCCGCCCCCCCTTGTCGCCCTTGCCCGGGTGTCTATGTGCCATGGACCATGGAACTTTCATCAGGCACCCACTCGCTCTTGCCCCGGGTTTCGATGGCACGTTCTTGGTGAAGGATTTGCTCGGCCAGATCGAGCGCGGCACTCAGCGCGTGGGGGGTTTCATCGATGATGTGGATAGCCTGTGCTCCATCCGGCTGGAGTTCCAACCAGACGCGCAGAACGGCGACGAGAAGTTCCCACGAAACGTTCTCACCTGCCGCGATACGTCGCAGGAGGGCTTCGGCCGGATTCTCCGCCTCACCTTGATTGCGCAGCGGCGCTGGCACGGCGCCTCCCCGAAGCTTCGCTGTTTCCTGCTCGGCCCACGCACGCGCGGCTTCCCGCTGCTCCGGAGTGAAAATGCGTGGCTCCACGTCCCTCCATCGGTGTAGCCTCAATTTCTCGGAGTGATTCACGGTTTCTTCTCCTCGTCGTGCAAGCCAGATGCCTGCTCTTCAAGATACCGCTTCCAGAGTGCCTCGCACGCGGGATCATTACCTCATAGAACCTGTCGTCTCCGGTCTTATCGCCGCCAAGAATCATGACGGCGTCTCGGCGTGGGTCAAACGCGTAGATGATACGGATCGGTTGACTCCGTTTCCTGAGTTCCCGTAGCGGGTAGCGCGTGCCCTTCAGGGCGCTCGAATACGGAAAGCCGAGCCGGACCCCATTGAATTCGACCAGCGCTATCAGGTGCTCGACGGCGATGCTCTCACTCGGGCCGAGCTGCTCCAGCCACTGATGAAATTCGTCAGTAAGGATTACCTCGGTCTTCATAACAGCGGCAACATACTTCAGCCAGCCACCCTGTCAAATCCTCAAGTGAACGTCCTTGAGAAGGTGGTATTGTTCCTGGACAACGTTGACGAGATCGACCACGACCATCGCGGCGATGAGGCGCGCCAGGCAAGGGGGCGCGATCTGAAGTTGGTCCTGGGATTGCGGAGGGCGCCCATCGGCCTCGTCATGAGCATGAACACCTTCGTCGCGGGCATCTTGCCCAGAGAGATCGTCAGCAGGCGTGTCCTCCAGCGGCTGCCAGCGGAGCTTCTCTTCGCGATCTGGGAGCGAAGGGTAGTCAGGATGCTGACTACCCTGCCCGAAGCGGAGCGCGAGAGGGTGGGGCGCCAGCTCTGGGCACCGGAGACGGTGGCAGTGGTCCGCAAGCTCGCCGCGGCGACGGATACACCGCTTGCGCTCCTGATCTGGTTCAGGTACCTGGCCGAAGAGGATTTACTCTCCCTAAGTCGAATCAGCGAAGGACTTGAGCGCCTGATGGAGATCTACTGCCCGACCGTCTCCCTTCTGACGTTGCGTCAGGTAGCTGCTGTGTTTGACACACCGCAATCAACCGCCCCACGCGATCGCGTCTTGGCCGCCTGCGATTACGATGAATCCACGTTGGTACAGCTTCAGGAGCGGCAGGTGATCCTTCCGCGGGATTTCTGGCACTCTGCCGAGTTCGTTCTGAACCCAGAAATCCGCTTTCTCCATCCACAGGTAGCGGCCCTGCTTGACGGGTAGGTAGCCGAAAGTCAGCGATCGCCCCGCCCCCGCTTGCCCCACCAAACCGCGCCTTTTTTCCAGTTCTCCGCCAATCATTCGTATCCCCCATAACGAAAATCAGCCTAACCCCGCACCCGACAAGGGCCACGAAAAATTCGTACGAGTGCAAATTCTTCAGATTCCCAAGCCCGTCTTCTCAAGGTAGATCTCTATTCATGGCACGACCAACCCCGACATCGACTGCATCACCGCCGACCGAAGAGCCCACCGCGGCCGGCGGCGTCGCCACCCATGCCGCTCCGGCGGCTGCCGGCGGCGTCACCCCCCACGCCGTGCCGGCACGCGATCAACTGCCGGCCCTGGACGCCAAGACACCGCCCTTCCCGCTCTCGATCGACGATCTGGACAAGTCCACCTACATCTACTGGAAAACCCAGGATGACCTGCGCA
>JBBRLA010000535.1:0-6204 GCA_038231615.1 Polyangia bacterium
GCTGCGCCGGCACACCCAGGCCCCGTGGCGCGCGTCTACGCTGACGCCGGTCCAGACGGCGCCGGACGTGCTGGTTGCTCCCGCCGTTGTCCCAGGGGCTGCCCGTACTTCAACGGGGGTGACCCCGCCGCCAGCGGGGACAGCGCCGCGGCCCGGGGTGTCGCCGGCAGGGGGCGCACCGCCGTCGCGCCAGGCGGTGTCGGGGGGTTGTCCGGCGGGCATGGTGCGGGCCGCCGGCCGGGCCGTCTTCTGCATCGACCGCGACGAATTCCCCGGGGCCGGCAAGCTGCCGCGGGTGAGCATGTCGGTCCGCGAGGCCGACGCGGTCTGCAGGGAGCACGGCGCCCGCCTGTGCACCAACGAGGAATGGGAGGCCGCCTGCCGAGGGCCGGGGGCCGCCAGCTATCCGTATGGGCACGACTCGCGGCCGTACTGCAATACCAGCGGCAAGGCGCTCAAGCCGGGTGGCGGCATGGCGCATTGCGTGTCGGCAGTGGGTGCCTTCGACATGGCGGGCAACGCGGCGGAGTGGGTGGCGGGTGGCGGGGTCCGCGGCGGCTCGGCGCTTGGGGAGACCGACGGGCGCTGCTCACGGCGCCTGAAGCCGCCCCCGGCAGGGCGAAGCCCGTTCATCGGGTTCCGCTGCTGCCGCTGAACGCCCGCCGGCAGCGTTGCCGTGAGTAACCTTGCCCCGGCGACGTTCATCGGGTTCCGCTGCTGCCGCTGAACGCCCGGGCCCAGGGAGCCAGAATGCTCTGGCCTGTCTATCGGCAAGCCGAGCGAGCCTCCCCGCCACGCGTTACTCGCGCGGGTTGGCCCGATGTGGCCCGTCCTACTCCTCGGGCAGCTCTCCGCGGGATACCGCCTCCAGCGCCCATTCGTGCTTGCCGCCTGACTGGGTCTCGCCGCAATAGGGGCAGGTCACCGCGTCCGAGTCCGCTAGCTGCCCGCCGCACACCGGGCAATCCAGCGAGGACAGGCCCCGCTTGCTCTGCGCCTGCGTCGAGCGCCCCAGGGTTAGCACGTGTACCATGCCCTCCGGCTCGCGCCCCTCCACCGAGGCGCTCCAGCGGACCTCGACCGACACGTGATCGTGCCCGTCCTCGCCCGCCGGCTCCACTTGCAGCACCTCGGCGCTGCCCACCGCCACCTGCTTCAGCTTGGCCAGGCCCAGGCCGAGCTGTGCCGCGGAGGCGGCATCGAGCGGCGGCTTCACGCAGAAGCGCGCCAGGCGCTCGCGCTTGCCAGTGCTCCGCGCCTCGATCCACTTCCAGAACATCACCGAGGCCCGGTCTTCCAGTTCCTGCCGGCTGGTGCCGGGGTCGCGCTGCCGCAGTTCCAGAAGGCCCGGCACGCCCTCGTCCACTGCCTGCGGGCGCCACTCCTCGGGCTGAGTGATTTCGGCCAGCACCCAGTCGTGCTCGCCGGAGTTTACCAGCGCCTTGCAATACTCGCACTTGACCACGTCCGACACCGGCAGGTCCGCGCCGCAGCTTGGGCACTGGCCGGAGAGCGCCGGGATGCCCTCCTTGGTGTGTTTGCCCCGGCGGCGGATGAACGACCACACCTCCTGGTACTCGGACAGAGGCGCCGAGGCGGCCTTGTGCTGCGCCTGCTCGGGCGAAAGCGAGAGGGGCACATCGGCGTCGCGGGCCGCCCCGGCCACCTTGACGTGGACCGTGTCCCACAGGTCGTCGCCCTCGGCGGCCAGAAGGTCGGCGGAAAGCACCTTCCAGTCGGCCATGACGTTGTGCAGGCCGTCGGCGGCCAAAAGCGCGAGCTGGGTCTGGAAGCGCACATAGACGCCGTCGGAGATCAGACGCCGCGCCGGGCCCATGGCGCCGGCCACCCACGCTTCGTTGACCTTGGCCGTCGTCGCCCGGGTGCGCTCGCAGAAGGCCGCCGGGTCGAAGCCCGGGTCGCGGGCGCGCAGGGCCAGAAGGCCCGACTCCTGTGTCCCCGCATCGACGCCGACCGAGGCCCGCTGCGGGCGCCGGTTGCGAATCACCAGCCAGACGATCAACAGAATGATGCCGATGATGACCAGGGCGAAGAAGAGCCCCCCGAAGGCGCTGCCGCCGCCGGAGCTGCCCGAGGACGAGCTGCGGGACGGGTACCGCGACGTGCCCATCGGGATGGGGACCGGCACCGGGATGTAGCTGGGCGAGGGGTGGTAGCTGGGCGTGCTGTGGCTCGGCGGGTGATAGCTGGGCGCCGATCGGGTGGGGGCGTGGTAGTGCTGGCCCCCTCCGGGCCGGGCCGCGGCCTGGCTCCCGAAGAGGAGCAGTCCGACGAAGAGCACCATCACGGCGAGGCACGTATAGGCGGTGACTTTGGGGAAGGATCGGGGCGACATGGCACTTCATGATACCGCGCCTCGCACGTCGCGTCATCATCCTTTGGCCCTGGCCCTGGCCTCGCTCTGGCACGGGCTGATTCCGAGCGGTCTTGTGGTGGGCGATACTGAACATCTGGACTTTGCTGGCAAATGATGGGCGCGGTGTTCGCGGGGCTTTGCGATGCAGGGCAAGAAATTGACCTCTTTGGATCCGAATGCGTCGTGGTAAGGTCCGGTGGCCATGCCGCCTCGCGAACAGGACATACAGCCAGAGAACGCATCCGGGCAGGAAGCCGCGGCGTTCAAGCCCTACATTTCCCCCGACCAAGAGATCCCCGAGTTCACCGTCAAGGCGGTGCTGCTGGGAGCGGTCTTTGGCATCATCTTCGGCATGTCGACGGTGTACCTGGCCCTCAAGGCCGGGCTCACGGTGTCGGCGTCGATCCCCATCGCGGTGCTCTCGATCGCGGTGTTCAAGCGGGTGGGCAAGAGCACCATTTTGGAAAACAACATCGTGCAGACCCTGGGCTCGGCGGGCGAGTCCATCGCCTCGGGCGTGGTCTTCACGGTGCCGGCGCTGATCTTCCTTTCGGGCGGAAACGACTACTTCAAGTATGTGCAGATCCTGACACTGGCGGCGGTGGGGGGGCTTTTGGGCATCCTGTTCATGATCCCGCTGCGCCGCAGCCTGATCGTGAAGGAGCATGGGCACCTGCCCTATCCCGAGGGGACGGCCTGCGCCGAGGTGCTGGTGGCCGGGGAAAAGGGCGGCAACCTGGCCAAGCGAGTGTTCTCCGGCGTGTTCGTGGCGGCGGGCTACTGGCTGGCGATGGGCGTCCTGGGTCTGTGGAAGGACACCCCGGAGCTGCGCAGCGGGCCCAAGGCCATCTACCCCAACGCCACGCTGAACTGCAACATCACGCCCGAATATCTGGGCGTCGGCTACATCATCGGGCCGCGCATCGCCTCCGAGATGGTCTCCGGCGGCGTGCTTTCGTGGCTGGCGTTGATCCCGCTGATCTCCCTGTACCTGCCTGAGGCGCAGCGACTCCACGACCTGCACGCCCTCAACTATACCGACGCGTGGATCGCCGGCCACTCGGTGGCCGAACAGGTCTACCGGGCCTACATCCGCTACATCGGCGCCGGGGCGGTGGCCTGCGCCGGGGTGATGACGCTGCTGAAGACGCTGCCGACCATCGTGTCCAGCTTCCGCGACTCGATCCGCGACCTGCGCGGCGGCGGGGCCAGTGCGCAGATCCGCACCGAAAGGGACATCCCCCTGCCCATCGTTTTGGTGGGGGCGCTGGTGCTGGTGGGGTTGATAGCGGTGCTGCCCAACCTGCCGGGAAAGTTCCCGCAGTCCCTGCTGATCTCGCTGCTGATCGTAGTATTTGGCTTCTTCTTCGTGACCGTGGCCAGCCGCATTGTCGGCATCATCGGCAGCTCGTCCAGCCCGATCTCGGGGATGACCATCGCCACCCTCATGGGGACGTGCCTGGTGTTCGTCTCCCTGGGCTGGCGTGGCAACTCGTACGAGACCGTGGCCTTGATGGTCGGCTCGGTGGTGTGCATCGCCTCGGCCAACGCCGGGGCGACGTCGCAGGACCTGAAGACCGGCTACCTGGTGGGGGCGACCCCATGGAAGCAGCAGGTCGGGCTGGTCATCGGGGTGCTGGTGTCGGCGCTGGCCATCGGCAAGACGCTGCTGCTTTTGGACCAGTCGCTGGTACACAAGGGCATCGAGCACGCCATCGGGTCCGAGGGGTTCTCGGCGCCGCAGGCGGTGCTGATGTCGACGATGATAAAGGGGCAGCTCAGCCAGCAGTTGCCGTGGGGGCCGGTGCTGGCCGGCGTATTCCTGGCCTTCATGGCGCAGCTTGCCGGGGCGCACGCGCTGAGCTGGGCGGTCGGGGCCTACCTGCCGCTCTCGACGACGGCGCCGATCTTCGTGGGCGGGGTGGTGAAGTGGATCGTGACGCGCAAGCGCGAGACCGAGGCCGCGGGCAAGACTGGGGAAGAGTCGGACGTCGGGCCGGGGATGCTCTATGCCACCGGGCTGGTGGCCGGCGGGTCGCTGGCGGGGATGCTGATCGCATTCTTGCAGGGCTTTGGCGAGAACACGGCGAAGAAGCTGGTGCTGGGACACCAGTACTGGCAGCACATGGGCCTGGGTGGCGACGCCATCGCCTTCGGGGCGTTCCTTTTGCTGTGCGTGTTCCTGACCCGGCAGGCGATGGGGAAAGACTAGGGAAAGGGGCGCGGCTGGGTTGGGCAGATGCAGACGCTGGCTGAGCATCTTGGCGCGGGCCCCTTCGAGCTGATCCTGTCCTCGGGGTTCTTCGGCTTCTTCGCCCACACGGGGGTGGTGCGGGCGCTGGAGGAAGCCGGGCTGCGTCCGGCGGCGGCGGGGGGATCGAGCGCCGGGGCGCTGGTGGCCGGGCTCTGGGGCGCGGGGCTCTCGGCGGAGACGCTGCGCGAGCGGCTCTTCTCCCTGCGCCGGGACCAGTTCTGGGACCCCGACCCGCGGCTGGGGCTGGGCCCACGGCTGGGGTTGGGCCGGAAGGGGACGACGAAAGGTCGGGCGGGGCCGGGATTTTTGCGCGGCCTGGCCTTTGAGGAACTGCTCCGCGAGGCGCTGGCCGGTGTCGGGGTGACCACCTTCGCCCAGTGCCGGCTGCCGGTGCGGGTGGTGGTCTATGATGTGGCGGCGCGGAAAACGGTGGTGCTCTCGCAGGGGGACCTGGCCCCGGCGATGCGGGCATCGTGCAGCGTCCCGGGGCTCTTTCAGCCGGTGGTCATCGCCGAGCGACGTTATCTCGACGGCGGCATCGCCGACCGGGCCGGCATCGCCGCGGCGACGGCGGGGGCGCGGCTGCTCTACCACCACCTGCCGGCGCACTCCCCATGGAGGCACTTCACCCCGGCACAGAACCGGCCCCCGGCCTGGCCGGAACTGCATCTGCTCACCGAGCCGCGGCTGCCCCGCCTGTCTCCCTTTCACCTGTCGAAGGGCCCGTCGGCCTATCAGATGGCCCGCGAGATGACCCTGCGCAGCCTGGCGGGCCCGGTGCCGCCGGGACGGTGAAGGAGTCAGGACATCATCCGCAGGGCCCACTCGACGCCCTGCCCGCTGGAATCGACCCCCTGGTTCGCGTCGGTCTCCTGCTTCCGGCGAGCGCGGCTGGCGACGAGGATGCGACTGATGGCCGCGGTGATGCGCGATGCCGCCGACACCCGCTGCGTCTCTTCAATGCACGGCACTCCACTTCGCTGCGCACTACCGGAGACCGGCACGTCCGCCGGGGTATCCTGGGCGAGGCGGTTGACTTCGGTCTGTGGCAGTGCGCGGTCCATGAACTGGGTCTCCCTGGGGCAGTGGCGAGCGTGTACGGCGAGCGGAACTGAACAGGATACGTCGGCATCCCGAGGAGCTTCCTTGAAGCGTGACGTTTTTGTGAGCTTTGTCATCCGGGCTTCCTCCTCGGGCATGACCTTCTTGTAACACCCGGGACTGACAGGCTCATTGATCGCGCCGCGGTCAGTCCATGAGCCCGATGTGCAAAAGGGCCCGCAGAGTCTCGGGGGCCTCGGCGGCGGCCTCCCCGCCCAGCCGCAGGTGCGCCACCAGCAGACGCAGGTCCTCCGGGGTGTCCACGTCGTAGAAGAACGGCATCAGGCACACGCCATGACCGTCAACCCCGTCCGCCGCCAGGCGCTCGAGCGTGGCCACCAACACGGTTCCGGTGCCCCAGGGAATGCCCGGGGCGAAAAGGTCCGGGCAGGGCCGCCGCGCCCCGACCAGCCAGTAGCCCCCATCGGTGGCTGGGCCCAGCACCACGTCGGCCCCGGCCCCGGAAGGACCC
>JBBRLA010000536.1:0-6174 GCA_038231615.1 Polyangia bacterium
ACAGCTTGTCGCCGTGCTCAGACGCCACCGAGAGCCGTTGGACGCCCGCCAGCACCGCTGGTGCGAGCGTACGCGCCTGCATTTCCTTCGACCACATTGTCGCTCTGGGCCGGGGATCAATGGTGCGCCATCGGACGTTGATGTAGCGCAAACAGACCTGATCGATGTCTGCGTCAGGGGGCACGGAGTATCCGCCCCGCTTCAAGACGCTGGCCAGGTGAAGGCGAAGGTCGGTCGCGAAGTCAGCGTGAACGGTTGGCGGTGACATCCTTCTCCACAATACTACGGCGGGCTTCCCTCGTACTCGCCAGTAAAGTACCGACAGGAGCTTGACCGCCGCCGCCACAAGCCGATAGCCTCGCGGCCACGAGCTAAACCGCCAACCCCAAGATAGACCGACAAAGCGCCCGGCCAGACGACCAATCAGAACCGGGACGCTTTGGTGTGGTGGGTCCAGAGAGAGATTGGACCCGGATGGAGATCATTGTCAACGTATTTGAAGTCGCCAGCGGAGCAAACAGCGGCGGGCAGTGGGCTCCCTGGAACGATCCAGCAAGAAGTAGAACCCGTCACGCACCATTGGGCCGCAGAGGAGGTAACCGGGTTAATCGCGATTGGGCTTATCTACACTGCCATCTCTGCGATCATCATAAAGAGACTCGGGGAGGGCGGTAAGATGCTGATGACAATGGGCGCCATTGCCGCCGCCTTGCTGGCGTGGCCAGCCTACAAGGGACTCTCGCTCGTCCATATACCAGATATTCCATGGGTGTATGTACTGGGTCTGATTGGTATCGTCCTATGGGCGCTTATCCTTATTCCCGGAACGCGACGTCGGTTCTTTTCTTCTCGTACGGGGGGCCTGCGCTTTCCAGACGCAGTCGCTGCGCCACTTGCAGCGTTGGTTCTCACGGAGGCCGGGCCGCGGCGGGTCAAGGCAATCGCGGTAGCTCGCCGATTGACCATCCTGCCCCACGTGGATCCTCACGGAGAGTCGTCAGACTTCTTAATATGCGAATGCGAAGTCAGCCTGTACCGATTCAGCCCCGACGCTTCTCCTCCGCCAGAGTTGCGCCTAACCGGCGCCGGGGGTACGCCCACCCTGGCGCCCCTGATGGTTGATTCGGAAGGATCCCGCCGACCGGGTACTGCTCTCTACAGAGCGCAAGTGCCATGGCATCTCCTGCGTCGCACGATGTGCCTGACCGTCCAACCAGGCGAGGGCTATCACCTCCATGATCTAGAGGTCAGATTGCCCGAAGGCATAGCGCTCAAGATCCATGAGCAATCGGACGTCAGAATGGGCTTCGAGATTTGCCATGAAAACTTCGATATTGATTCAGATGGGGCCGTTCGTGGCAATGCCTCTGACGGACACCGCTTCTCAGTGCCCGTAAAATCCCCCTCGCAAAAATCAGAAGAGGGGAACGAGGGAGAGAGAATGCCGGACCGCGGGGGGCCTTCGTGGCCGAACGGACCCGCCAGCTCGCCATCACCCATGCCCAGGCCGAAGAAGCCGGGCCAGGCGCCCATGTCGTTCTCGCCAACCCCGCCGGACAAGAACGCCGGGACCGTCAAAGTGCTTCGTGACATCGGCGCCCTACCGCCGGAACGCTCGATCGTCGCAACTGTCACGGGAGGCGGGAAGCCCATCGTGGGCGCAACCGTCCAGGTCTCGCAGACGGCGGACGGTGCGCAGCCCCAGATCGCCGCGACCGATAGCGCCGGGCAGGCCGCCATCCTTCTACCGGACGACCAGGCTCAAGTCGCGTACGTGTTCGCCCAAGCAGCGGGGTACGAGGATCCGCAGGTCGCCTCGGTCGATGTGAAGGATGGGGACAACCTGGTCGCGCTCGACCTGCGACCCAGGAAGAAGAGGTGAGATACTAGATCCTAGAACGAAGGACGTCTTTTGCTCCGCTACATGACTCCCGTCGCTGCTTATCTCAATTGTCAGACCCTCCCAGCATCATCCCGCCATGCCTGAATAATCCGCCAAGCACCCCGGTTTTCGGGGTGTAGCGATAACGGGAAACGGAGAGGCGCCAACCTCCCCGCTCCCTAGCCCCGTCGAGTGCTTATGACACCCGACGAAGTTGGAGGCCATTATGGCCAAGACCACGTTCAACGCAATCTCTGGGACCTTGGGGCTCCTCGTCTCCGTCGGAAACGATGGGAAAGTTCGCCACCACACGGGGGACTCCTACCGGGGGCAGGAGGTGCCAAGTCCCACTCGGGCCAACCTCCGCGCCGTTCACGTGCTCTCGCCGTCGTGCGCATGGGCCGTGGGGGAGCACGGCACCGTCCTGCGCTGGGACGGCACCGCCTGGCACTCCGTCGTGATGGCGGGCCCGGAGGATGACCTCTTGGCCGTCTGGGGGACGCCGGGGGACATCTGGATCGGAGGCTGGGGCTTTCTCGCCCAGCATGTCAGCGACAAGACCGTCCTCACCCGCACGGAGAACACCATTGTCGCCATCTGGGGCAGCGGCCCCGAGGACGTGTGGCTTCTCTGCGCGGGGCGCATCCTCCTTCACTGGAACGGCACCACCTGCAAGCTCCATGAGCTTCCTGGCGACGAGGGGGACGAGTATTTCGCCATCGGTGGCGGCACGGCAGACGAGGCCGTGTGGATCGGCGGGATGTCCGGCCTCGTGCTTCGCGGCGATGGCGAGGGATGGGAGGAGCTTGACGCGAGGACCGAGGCCAACATTACCGGGATCGTCGCCATCACCGAAGAGGACGTGTGGGTGACGACGAGCGAGGGCCAGATCCGCCACTTCAACGGGGGCGCTTGGCGCACCGAGGCGTTCAGCGCCTTCGGTTGGCTGTCGGGCCTCTGCGTTGTCGATGGCACGATCTGGGCTTGCGGGGCTGGCTCTGTCGTCCTTCAGCACTGCCCCGACGACGGCAGTAACAACGAATAACCACCACGGGCAGGGGGATGCCGTAGGGCTTTCTGGCTCTCGGCATCCCCTCGCCCGTCCTTTCGAGGAGGATGCTATGAACGTTCTTTCGTTCGATAAGCAGGTCCGGGTGGTTGCTTCCCTCGTCGAGGGTTGCTCCATCAGGGGAACAGAGCGCCTCTGTGGCGTGAACCGTGAAACCATCGGGAGCTTGGGTCTTTCGGTCGGGGAAGCGTGCAGAAATCTGCACGACAACCTGATGACCGACCTTCAGGTGAACGTGCTGGAGGTAGACGAGATCTGGAGCTTCATCGGCAAGAAGCAGAAGAGGGTCAAACCCACCGACGATGCCGAATTCGGAGATCAGTACACCTTCATCGGCCTGGACGCCAACAAGAAGGCCATCGTGAGCTTTCTCACCGGGCGGCGAGATGCCGACTCTACCGACGCCTTTGCGCTGGACCTTCGCCACCGCATCGTCAACCGTCCCCAGGTTAGCAGCGACGGCTTCGGCCCCTACGTTGAGGCGATCAACCTGGCCTTTCAGTACGACGTGGACTTCGCGCAGATCGTGAAGGTGTACGGGTCACCCGATGGTGACGACCACAAGTACAGCCCGCCCAAGTGCATCTCCGCGCAGCGGTCCACCGTCTGCGGAAACCCCGATTGGGACCACATCTCGACGAGCTACGTGGAGCGACAGAACCTGTCGATGCGCATGAGCCAGCGACGGTTTACGCGGCTGACCAACGCCTTCAGTAAGAAGTTGCGCAACCACCGCGCCTCCGTGGCCCTCTACGCCGCGCACTACAACTTCTGTCGCATCCACGAGACGCTGGGGAGGATCACTCCGGCCATGGCGATCGGGGTGGCTGATCACGTCTGGTCGGTGGCAGAGCTTGTCGAGACGGCGATGTCGATGGCGCCGCCATCCTGGGAGCCGCCAGTAGCCCCGGTGGTGTCCGTGCCGCCCCCGCCCCCTGCGTTGCCCGGCGGCCCGCGCTTCGCCCTTCTCCAGGGCGGGAGGTCGTCATGACGGCGATCCTCATCTTCGATGTCGAGACCACGGGCCTGTGCAAAGACCATGACCAGATCATCGAGCTGGCGGTACAGGCGGGCATGGGGCCGGGGGCAGATCGCCGGACCTGGCGGTTCCTGCCCTCGGTTCCCCTCGACCCCGCCGCGCAGCGGGTCCACGGCATCGGCCTGGACGAGCTGGTAGGGCAGCCGCCCTTCGCCGCCCAGGCGGAGCACCTTCACCGGCTTTTCGATGGCGCCGAGGTGCTGGTCGGGTACAACATCGCCTTCGACCTGGATATGCTCCAAGCGGAGTTCGTGCGGGCCGGGCTGGCGCCGCTCGGGGTCGAGTCGAAGCTGATCATCGACCCCTACAAACTTTGGCAAAAGATGGAGCCGCGGGGCCTTCTGCATGCCCACCGACGGTTTGCAGGCGGGGGGTTCGACGGAGCGCACCGGGCAGGGGCCGATGTAGCGGCTACGGCAGCGGTGCTGGCCGGGATGATCGCTGCCTTCGGCTTGGAGACGGAGTGGCCCGCCCTCGCCGCTCTGTGCAAGGGGAGACGGCCATGACCAAAGACCCCCGACAAGAACGGGGCCGGCTTCTGGCACAGGGGCAGGGCCAGCGGATCAAGCACGTCGAGGGGGCCATGTGGTTCGTCCCCTCTGGCAACTCGGGCGGCTACCTCGTGAACGTGGCGACCGCCTCTTGCTCCTGCCCCGACTATCAGCAGCACCCGACGAAGTGCAAGCACCAATGGGCAGTGGAACTGGTGCGGGGCAAGGCCCCGGCGGGAGACGACAGCCCCTTGGCTGCGTCCGAGAAGCCGAAGCCACCCCGCCCTCAGGGCAGGCTGAGCGACTTCACAGCAGAGGAGCAGAAGCACTTGCAGCAGGCTCTCCGCTTCCTCCGCACCCGCTGTGGCGGCTGGGAAGCCCTGGCGAAGGCGCTGCGTCTCAAGGCCAAGTCCCTGACGCACTCAGCGTATGGCCGTCCAGCCAGCGCCAGATTGGCCGTCCGGCTGGCACGGTTCGCGGGGGTGCCCTTGGAGGACATGATCGCCGGGCGATACCCGCCTGCCGGAACCTGCCCGCACTGCGGGCACCGACCAGAGACAGCGTCTCTAGCCCTGTGATTCTCATCACCATCCCTGCAAGCGGCCCCCGCCAACCACTCGGAGAGCTACGTTAAACGCCTTGTATGGCAGCATAGGGTTGCCATAAACTCAGGCGTGGTTAGCTTACGACATGATGACAAACCTCATCCTTGACCGCGTCGCCTTCGCTGTAGCGAAGGCCCGTCTTTTGATGCGCTCAAATGCCGAGTTGGCCCGTCGCACCGGTCTATCGGGCGCTTACCTTCGTGTGATCACCGGGGGGTTTGTTCCGACGCCAGAGGTCCGCAAGCGCATTGCGGGCGCGCTGAATGTCAGCGACGGAGATCTTTGGCGCACTGTCGAGATGGATGATGCAGGAGTCAGGATGTCCAGATAGGGGCCTCCCTGGGATGGGAGGCGAGTTTTCGGAGGCGGGGCCGGTGAATCAGACCGAAACCGCTTCCTAAACCGAGAGAGAGTGCGCGAGCCGGTAAGCAGGCGCGGGGTCGTACAATCCCGAGTTTGATCCGAGGGGATCTGCCTGTCAAGGCTTGCGTTTTTGACGATATGGAGGAAGACCATGATCAGAACGCAGCGACCTGGAGAGCTTCCGCTCGGAATGGGCTTTTTTATGGAGGTTGGCCCGCGCCTGGGGCGGGTAAAGAAGGCCCGTAGGGTCTATGTAGACCGGTCGAAGCTCGTGGGAAGCTACCGGCTGCCGCCGACCAAGAGCCAGGGGAACCTCTGGCGGTTCTGCGGGTAGGTAGCATCGGCCGTGGGCAGTGGCCGTATAGATGGCCACTGCCCACGGCTTATTTGCTTCCAATGGGACAGCGTTGTCAGCCTCGCCAGATAGGTTAGGCGTTCGTCCAACATGGAGATCTGAATGAGCAGTGACGACAAGAAACGGAACCAAGACATTTTCAAAGTTGCATTCGCTGATCTTGCTCAGCAGCAGGATCGGGACATCGCTGTCTCGCCCGAAGATGCGAACGGCATTGTCGCGGCGGGCGAGAGAAGCTTCGGAGTCACCATCATGAGAGTGAGCGCGGATTCTGAGGGATCTGGATAGGGTGGTGGGCAAGCAAAGCGAGGGGAAATAGCGAAACCCCCTCAGAAAGCTTGCTACCGCCGCCCGAGGGGGGTTCTCCTCC
>JBBRLA010000537.1:0-6152 GCA_038231615.1 Polyangia bacterium
CCTCGTCGTCCGAATCGCTGAAGTCGACCACTGCCCGCCCGCCCGAAAGGGTCACCTGCACCCGCACGGCCACGTCGTAGGTGCCGGCGCCGTCGTCGTCCAGGCTGTCGGCAAACGCGTAGGTGCCTTCAGGCAGTTGCAAAAGTGCCGCCTGGGCCATGCGCGCGGCGTAGGCCTGTAACGCCTGTCCCTGCACCCGCACCGTGTCCGCTCCGTAACGTTGGGTCAGCGCCACCAGCCGCCGCTTGCCCAGGAGCAGCGCCGCCCGTTGTGCCCGCAGGTCGCCGAGACGTTCCTGCGGGTCCCGGCTGCTGTGGGCGAAGTGGCGCTCGACCTCGTCGGTCAGCAGCATCGGAGGGAGGCGCAGCCCCTCATCGTCGATGGTCAAGACTTTCGGCGGTGGTGCGTCGGAGAACGCCTGGTAGCGCGGGCCGACCGCAGGGGCCATGGGCACGGCCTCGGGGATCTCGTCGCCGGTCCCGTGGATCGCCACCCCCGCCGAACCCGGGAGCATCCCGCCGACGTCGGCATGGTGGGCGCGCACCGCCACGTAACCCAGCACGCCGCCCCCCCCCCTTGGCCTAGCGAGTCGACGTAGACCGCGGCGACCAGGGTGACATCGGGCAGGTGGGTGCCTCCGGCGTAGGGGTCGTTGACGATGGCCACGTCATCGGGTCCCAGGGCAAGCACGGCCTGCACTGCCCGCACCGCCATCGCGGTGGAACCCAGGTGCACCGGGATGTGGGCCGCCTGGGCGACCAGGAAGCCCTGCGCATCGCAGAAGGCGCACGAGTAGTCGCGGCGCTCCTTGATGTTCGGCGAGAGCGAACTGCGCCGCAGCGTGCCCCCCATTTCCTCGGTGACCTGGGTCAGCCGGTGCTCCCAGATGGACAGGCCGATGGCCATCGCGCCACCTTTCGCCTGCTCAGCCACCCTAGCGGTGTGCCCGCTTACCGGGCCCTTCGCCGTGGGATCGTCCATGCCGCTCATGTCCTTGGCTATATAGCACAGCCGCGGGCCCACGGAAGCAGTACGGATGCTTGTGTGGGCCTACGGGTCGGTCCTCATCGGGCGGGAGGGGACTTTTGCGGCGGGGTGAGGACCTGTATCGGCTCGACCTCCCAGCCGCCGAGAGAACCCACGTCTAGATCGAGAAAGGTGGTGTCGGCGGCCCTGAACGCCTGCGCCTTGGGATAGAAATCCTGCGGCGGCAGCCCGTCGGGGCCGACCGGCGCGCGTACGTCCTCGCCGTTGCGGGAAAGGACCAGGGTGACGCCTTTTGGACACGGCAGCGGGGTCTCGATCTGGTGGGCGATGTCGGGGAGCACCTTGGCGTAGGTTTCGCGGCCCGAAAGGATCGGCGGCTTCACCGTGGCCATGCGAAGGGCCGCATAAAGCAGGTCCACTCCGAGGGGGATCATCGCGTAGAGTGCCTGGCAGGAGATCTTGGGTGGGTTTTGCAGGTCTCCGGTGCATATCTGATGCACCCCCAGGCCCACGACCAGCACGCCCAGGGCATCCGCCGCAAGGGGGGCAATATACACCCCGCGCTTGAAGCCGTTCTGGTAGCGGAAGTGCCGCACCGTGGTCAGTTTTCGCGAGACCGGGCGGGTGCGCTCGAAGCAGCGCACGACAGGATAGGGGTCCGCCACGGCGGCCAGCACCTGGTTTCGCTCGGCCTGACCGGTGGGCTGATCGTTGACCTGGGTGGTCTCATGCCCGCGGCGGCGGACGATGAGGTAGCTGCCGTCCACGATGAGGGCGCAGCCCGAGAGGGGCAAGAGACCAAGAAGCGTGAAGACGATGGGCAGGTCTTTGCGCATGGGGTCATGTCACCTTTCGCGGATCGGGACAAAGATGCGCAGCGCCCAATGACCGAAGCTGCGTGCGCGGAGGGGCCCGGCGTCGGGCACCCAGATGTACCCCTCACCGGGAGCCGACTCCCAATGGCCGGGGACCCACAGATAGTCCGCCCGGGTCACATCCCAGCGATGGTAGCCCGAGAGCCACACCGCGCCTAAAGCCGGGGGCGGCGGCGGGGTCTCTGCACGGGCCGCCGGGGGCGGGCGATCGGTGCCTTCGTAGGCGCCGGGCAGCCACTGCCACTTGCCATCGCGGAGGATCCAGTCTCCCGGCAGGAAGCGGGCGCCCGGATAGGGCGGCGGCGGCGGAGTTTCAGTGCGGCGCGGCGGCCTGGGGGCCGACGGCGGCGGGCCAAAGTGGCCCGCCAGCCAGAGGTAGCGGGCATCGGTGATGATCCACCGGCCCTGGATCCACGGCTGGCCCGTGACGGGAGGCGCACCGAGGGTCTCCTTTAGCGGCGCGGGGGCTTCGTAGTGGCCGCCTTCCCACTCCCAGTGGCCGTCCTCGCCAATCCAGCGCCAGCTCCCGTTGTGCCACATTGCGCCCGCGATTCTCGGCGGGCCCGGGTGTTCCACATGGGTTGGCGGGCCGCCTGCGGGGGCCAGCCAGTAGCCGGGCAGCCACTCCCAGTGACCGTTTCCCTCGACCCACGCCCAGTGACCGGGGTGGAAGGTGGCGCCCGGCACCCCGGGCTTGCCGGGTCGCTCGATTTTTGGCTTTGGCTTCGGCTTCGGCTCCATCGCGCCCCTGGGCGCTTGCACCCGCCCCGCGACCCATTCCTGAGGGGAGTCGACGGGGCGCGGCTTCTCCGAAGCGGGGGGTTCGGGCCGCTGCTGCGGTGGCGGGGCGCCCACGTCCCATGTGACCACATGGAGCACACCTCCCTCGACGTCCTGGGGTACCCGGGCATAGACCGTCAGGCGGTCCTTTTCCTCGAACCCCAAATAATGGGACCTCTGATAGAGGGCGGCGGCCCCGCCGCAGCGGGTGGCGCGCAATGCCAGGTAGCGGAGCTGTCCGGGCCACGCCTCGGTGGCCGTCGCCTCGTAGTGACCGTAGGCGGGCAGGGCCTGTTGCGGGGCTGGTGCTGGCGGCGGGACCGGGACCGCCTCCCCCTGTGCGCGCCGCTCCAGCAGCGCCTGCCATTCAGGGTCGTTTGCTCCGAGCGCCTCGTGTTCGCCGTCGGGAAACTCGACTTCGAAGCGCGGATCGCAGCGACCGTAGTAGCTGACCTCGATGCGCAAGTCGTGCTCGCCGTGCGCGGCCCGCCGCGGCAGGCGCACCCCGATTGGGCCGGTGGCCCGCCCATCGGGGACCCGGATGACCTGCTCGTCAAGCTTCACCTCATGGATGCAGGCCGGCACGCCCGCTGCAGCGCACAGACAGAGAAGGCCCTTGAAGGTCCGCATGATGAGTAGTCTACCAAGCAAGCGCCACGCCAGACTGATCTATGTCTTTCTCTGCCTTCAGCGCAAGACTGTATACGGCCAGATACAGCCGCGCCGTGACATTCCGTCCACCCCCCTCTGGCGCCAGGACGCGGTGCCTGCCAAACTCCTGTGGTAGCGTTGGATCACGGATGTCACCCTCTTCGCGCCTTGTGCACGGTACCCTGCTGGCCCTTGTGGTGTGCGTCGCCTCGGCGCGGACCCGGGCCGACAAGCCCGACGAACCCAATGAAGAAGAGACCGCCCCCCCTGCCCCGACGCCTGCCGCCCCCGCCGCCCGGCCTCCCGGCACGCCAAAAACAGCGGTGCTCACCGGCAGGATGGACGATGACGATTCCGGCGGAGATGGCCAGGCCCGCTTCGAGGCGGCGCTGGCCTGGGTCCGCGGCGGACGCGAGCGGGAGGCCGCCGAGGCCCTGCTCGCCCTGACTCGCGAGATGCCGAACGACGACATCGCCCCCGAGGCCCTCTTCGAGGCGGCCCAGCTTTACGAGGAGCGCCTCTTTGACCCCGGCACCGCAGAGCGGCTTTATGGCGAATTGCGCAACCACTACCCGCAAAGCCGCCTGTTCCGGCGGGCGCAGGGCCGCCACGACGAGCTGGCCCTGGGCATGCGCAGCGGCGCCCCGGCCCTGGCCGAGTTCAATGACATCGTCGCCACCTACCGCACCACCGGCATCCGCCACACCATTGAGCGGCTGCAGAAGCTCCTTTCCGACCACCCGGACTTTGCCCTGGGCGATCGAGCCCTGTACCTGCTGGGCACTGCACAGCGCGAGGCGCAGAAGGACGACGAGGACCGCGTTGCGTTCCGCGCTGGCTGGACGTCGATGATGGCCGACGACGCCGAGGCGCAGAAGACCCTGCGCCTCCTGCTCTCGTCCCACCCCCAGAGCCAGTGGGCGCCCCGGGCGGCCCAGGTCCTCGGCGAGATCCACTTGGCCCATGGGGACTACGCCGCCGCCCGCACCCGCTTCGCCTCGCTGCGCGGCTACGGCGGTCCCCTGTGGACTGGCGCCGCGGACGAAGGCATCGCCCAGTGCGACCGGACCCAGCGACGGGCCCGGCTGGCCCTTGTGGGCATCGCCTTCCTGCTGCTTTTTGGCGGGTGGCTCGGCGTTCGCGGGCGCCGGCACCTGTGGCCGCCGTCCTTCGAGGTCTACTACTATGTTCCGGTGGCCGCCTTCCTGGTCTTTTTGGCCTATCTGAGCGGCGGTGGGCCGGTGGGCAGGACGGTGCTCTATCTGGGTCTTTCCGGGGCCCTTCTGATCTGGCTCTCCGCCGCCGCCTCCATCGCCGCCGCGCCAGGGAAAAGGACGCGCGCGCGCACCCTGCTCGCGATCTTCGCCGTACTGTGGCGGGCGCTGGCCGCCGCCGTGCTGCTCTACCTGGTGGTCTACTACGGCGGACTCAGTGAGATGGTCCTGGAGACGCTGCGCAACGGCCCTGAAAGCGGCTGAACAGGAAACTCCCCCCCTTTGAGGTAGCATCCGCCACATGCGCATTCTTTCCATCATCGACCCCCCGCACCTGCTGAACCCCACCGCTGACACCACCGTGGCCATCTTGGACGAGGCCTTGCGCCGCGGCCACCAGCTCTTCATCTGCCCGGTACAGGACCTGTGGCTGCACGGGGACGAGCCCGGGGCCGATGTGCTGCCGGTCGACGCGGTCAGCCGTACCGAGCGCCCCGCCCTGGGCATCCCGCCGATCCCGTCGCGGTCGCATTCCCTCAGTCATTTTCACGCCGTGCTAATGCGCAAGGACCCGCCCTATGACAACACCTATCACCTGGCCACCCTGCTCCTGGAGCGGGCCCGGGGGCGCACCCTCCTGGTCAATGATCCGCGCGGCCTGCGCGAGGCCAACGAGAAGCTCTACATCTTCAACTTCCCCGAGCTGATCACCCCCACCATCGTCACCAACCGCGCCGCTCGCCTGCGCGCTTTCCTCGATGAACAGGGCGGGCAGATGATCGTCAAGCCGCTCGATGGGCACGGCGGCAGCGGCATCTTTCACGTGCAGAAGGGCGACCGCAACCTGAACGCCATCATCGAGATCTCCACCAACGAGGGACAAAAGTGGGTGATGGCCCAGCGCTACCTGCCCGAGGCCCGGGAGGGGGACAAGCGCATCCTCCTGCTGGATGGCGAGCCCATCGCCGCCCTCTTGCGGGTGCCCCAGAGCGATGACAGCCGCGGCAACCTGCACGTGGGCGGGACGGCACAGCAGGCGACCCTTACCGATCGGGATCGCGTGATCTGCTCGCGCATCGCGCCGAGGCTGCGCCGGGACGGCCTGCATTTTGTCGGCATCGACGTGATCGGCGGTTTCCTCACCGAGGTCAACGTGACCTCGCCCACCGGCGTGCAGGAGATCGACCGACTGGAGGGCACGCGGGTCGAGGCCACCATCGTTTCCTGGCTAGAGCAAGTGGCCCCGCGTTCGGTCTAAACAGAAGACAGAAGCACCTGGGCCGGGCATCTTTTGGCGTACGTCCTGTGATAGGCAAGAACTTTCTCCATAAAAGGTGATTGTTTCGACTGCCAGGGCCCTCTTTGGGCAGAGAACACCTTTCTTGCCGTCCGCTGGACGACGAGGGTTCTCTGCGCTGGAGTCAGAGCCGGAACATCCGTTCGGAGTAGCCTGGGTGGGTATGCCTGACCTGTGACATGGGATGTCCGTCGTGTTCTCGACGGCATCGGATCAGCCTCGTCGGACATTTGTTCCACTCAAGCCTTCTCAGGGTGCATCTGGACTCACTCAGCGTCTCACCGAGGTGGACGTCAGGACGTACTGGATGTCACCCGTCGAACATCTGCTCAGCCCCGTGGGCTTACC
>JBBRLA010000538.1:0-6149 GCA_038231615.1 Polyangia bacterium
GACCGAGGTTCTGCGTGCCTGGCGCCATGCTCTTCGGAGACGGGGACAGCGCACAATAGAAACCTGGGACCGAATGAGCCGGCTGGGCAGGCGATGGCTTCCATCCCCGCGAGTCCTTCACCCCTATCCCTGGGACCGCTTGGACGAACGAACCCGAGGTGGGAACCGAGTGCGGTAGTTCCGCTCGCTCGGATCTGTGCGGGGGGCGGCCCGAGCCGAAAGGCGTAGGGCCGTCCCTACCGCGATCGCCAATGTTAAGTTGACGCACGATCGATGCGTGTCGGGTTATAGCGAGAGCAGGGACATCCTGCCGTCGCCGTAGCCTGCGATGGTAAGTTCCAGGTCAAGGCGCTGTGGCGGCTTGGCCAGGAGCGCTGCCGCCTTCTCGGGCAACGTGCCCGGGAGCATGTGTACCGCGTCCAGGCGGAGGTGCTGTATGTCTTCCCGGTTGAAAACGCTCGACGCGATATTGAAGATCTCGTGCATGTTGTCGGTCATGTCCTGGGTGAGCCGCCCGGTCTTCATCGCATTCCCAAGCGAGTCGGTCGGGATCAGCGTGAGCGCCGAGCCGATGCCGCCGGCAAGCTGCAGGTCCATGATCCACAACGCCCACAACGATTTGTCGTCTCGAACGTATTCGGCCATCATTCCCGACTGCGTCTTCGGAATCCACGGGATCGAGGGATTTCTTTTCACGTTCAGATTGCGGTTGATCAGCCCCAGCAGGAGCCGCTGAACTGCATCTTGAGTTGGCAAGTACTGAGTATGGTTCATGTCATCTCTCCGGCAGTCCACAGGCGACCGCCAAAAATACCGTCGACAGGCCGGAAGATGGCCCGTCGGAGGTGCCGGGCAGGCTTACGTGATTACGGGGGCCAGAACCTGCTGTAGAGACTCCGCGGTGAAGGGCTTGGTCAGTAGGAAAAGCGCACCCGCTTCCATGGCCCGCTTGTGCATTTCAAGGCTGCCTTCCGAAGTGACGAAGCCGAACTTCACCTTGTTCCCTTCGGTTCGCAGGGCCTGCAAAAGTTCGATCCCCGACATGTCCGGCATGTTCCAGTCCGACAGGACCAGGTCCGGCTGATTGCCGTGGATTGTTTTCAGCGCATCGGCGCCGTTGATTGCCTCCTGCAGGGTGTGGGCGCCGTAACCCGCCTGTCGCAGCGTGCGGATCACGATGGTCCTCATGGCCTTGCTGTCATCAACTATCAGAATCTTCATTGCGTCTCTCCTGGCTTTAGCAAAGATGGAAAAACATTGCCTATCATGCAGCCGGACTGCTGACCACCAAGGCGATCCGTACCGGCTCGCCTTCGCAGTCAAAATCCGCGCGCAAGAGGGCTACTGTCCCGGGTAGCACCGATTCGCAGCGTACATCGTTCCGGATCGCCGGGACCGAGAGCTTGCTCGGTCCTGGCAACATCCCTTTGATGTTTCCGCCGATGATGTTCGTCAGCTCTCCGAATGCGTCGTATATTTCTTCGTCTGTCGTTTCGGCGGGATCGGTGCCCAGGAGCGCCGCCGCCACCCGTCGGGCGAGCGCCGGAGAGGATTCGAGCGCGATGGCTCCCTCCCAGGCCCCGCTGATGCGGACGTAGCCGCAGATGGACGAGGCGGTGGAGGGGGGTACCTCCCGCGGTATGACATTCACGTGCATGCCAAGGACGGTTTCCCACACGCTTTCGGTCACCTGGCACAGATCAGTTTCGGCAACTTGGACTTCCATATATTTCTCTCACTCTGCCTGTGGCTGGCTCTGGCTATTGGGGTTGCAGCCGGTAGTACACGGTCTTGTCGAAAAGCACTGGGTGAAACGAGGCCTCCAGATTGATGGTCGTCTCCGCCCCGCCGACGAAGAGGTAGCCGTCAGGTCGAAGCAGGCGTTTGGTCCGGCCCAGCACCTGCTTCTTGGTCTCCACCTCGAAGTAGAT
The DNA here is from genome assembly GCA_038231615.1 of Polyangia bacterium. Taxonomy (GTDB): domain Bacteria; phylum Myxococcota_A; class Polyangia; order Palsa-1104; family JAEUJZ01; genus JBBRLA01. Next base: position 1,932 of record JBBRLA010000538.1, read on the forward strand.
CAGCACGTTGCGCAGGAAAATGATGTCCATCTCGGGCAGCAGCGGCCATGGCTTGGTCAGATTCAGTTCGCGGAACTCGACCATCTTTTGTATGTCCGCGCGGATGCTCCAGGCCGAACCTACCTTGCGAAAGTACTTGAGCAGGAGTTGCACGGGGAGGCCGCGATTGATCTCCAGTTGGTTGAATAGTCCCTCCCGGGCCCGCTGGAGGATCTCGCTCGAAATGTCGCTGGCGATGAAGCGCAGGGTCCAGTCGCGAATTTCTGGGAAGTGTTCGTGGAGCATCATGATGATGCTGTAAGGTTCCTGTCCGCTGGAGCAGGCGGCGCACCAAAAGGTCAGCCGCTTCTCGCCGGCCCGCTTGGCGATGAGCTGCGGGATCACGGCTTTCTTCAGCACCTCGAAGAACCCAGTGTCCCGGAAAAACATCGTCTCGTTGGTCATCATCGAGTCGATGACCTTTCGGTCCAGTGGCGAGTGCGGCTGCGCCCGGAGCCGGTTCAGCAACTCCTGCGGCGAGGTGAACCCCTCTTTCTGTGCCAGCGTCATCAGACGCAGTTCGACCATGTATTGCTTGTCGGGCTCCAGCACCACCGCCGAGTGTCGTTGCACCAGCGTCCGGACATAATCGAAGTCGCTGTTGTTGATGCTCATATGATTCTGCAGTCCACCTGGGCGGGCCGCGGAGTGCCGCGCTGCCACAGGCGGCCCTCCTCCAGCTTCCGTATTGGTTCGCTTCCGATCGGGAGTTGCCGCATGACAACCGCATCATCGATGATGAAAACGCGGATCTTGCGAATGGAGCAGTTCTGGCTCATCGGAACGCCGCTAGGCGCAGGAGATTCCAATGAGGTTGAGCTTGTCCACGAGCACGTCCTTGGTAAAAGGCTTCATGACAAACTCGTTGGCGCCTGCGTCCAGCGCAAGCTGGATCTGCGAGAACTCCGTCTCGGTCGTCACCATCATCAGGGGGGTGTTCCGGTAGCAGTCGATGGCCCGCGCCGCCCGCACGAAAGCCAGCCCGTCCATCCCGGGCATGTTCCAGTCGACCAGGATCAGATCCGGAGATCCGATCTCGTCCAGACGCTTCAGTCCGTCCTTGCCATCCGCGGCCTCGAACACCTCGAAGCCGATCTGCTTGAGTATCCCGCGAAGGATGTTCCTCATTGCCTTGGAGTCGTCAATCACAAGTGCGCGCATGTCTTCCTCGTAAAAAAATTCGCCATCAATTTCGCGATCGGGGCGCCGTTAAGCCTTGGGTAGGGCGCCTCTTCGCCGGTCTTTGCGTCTGCCGCCGCTAACCAGAGTCTCTTTGAGCCTGGATCAAACGCTTTGGCACCAAGAGACGGCCGTACTCTTTCCTGCTCGCGCCAGTTGAAGTAGTGGGCCCACGCGCCCCGGCGAATGCCGGGGCGTGGGGAGGCAGAGTGAGGGTATAAAACGGCGCCGTCGGATCCCTCACCCTGCCCTCTCCTGCGCTCGCGGGAGAGGGTACGGCCATCCCGGTGTCAGTTGGCGCACAGTCAATGCGTCTCTGTTTAGCGTGACTCCTTGAACTTCACCGAGGTGATGAGCTGCTGCAGGGTGGTGGCGATCTGCGCCAGTCCTTGCCCGGCCCGCTGTGCGTCTGCTGCGCCACTGGTGGTGCTGTCCGCAGCCTCCGCCACGTTGGCGATGTTCTGTGTGATCTCGATGCTTCCCTTGGCCGCCTCGGAGATGTTGCGTCCGATCTCATTGGTGGTCGCGGTCTGCTCTTCAACGGCGCTGGCGATGGTGTTCTGCATGTCGTTGATCTGCCCGATAATTGTGCTGATCTGACTGATGGCTTCGACGGCGCCGCGAGTGTCCTTTTGGATGGCCTCGATCTTCTGGCTGATGTCTTCGGTGGCCTTGGCGGTCTCCTTGGCCAGCTCCTTGACCTCGTTGGCCACCACCGCGAAGCCCTTGCCCGCCTCGCCCGCCCGCGCGGCTTCGATGGTGGCGTTCAGAGCCAGAAGGTTGGTCTGCTGGGCGATCGAGGTGATCACCTTGATCACTTTGCCAATCTCGCCGCTGCTTTCGCCGAGCTTGCCAATCGTGAGGTTGGTTATCTGGGTGACCGACACAGCGTGGGTGGCCACCTTGCTCGCCTCGGTGGTGTTCTTGGCGATCTCGCGGATGCTGGCGCTCATCTCCTCGACGGCCGTGGCCACCGCCTGGACGTTGCGCGATACTTGTTGAGACGCGTCCGATACCACATTGACCTGGGTGGCGGTCTTGTGGGCGTTGCCCGAAAGCTGCTGGCTCACCACTGTGACGCGCTCCGAGGACTGTTCCAGGTCCTTGGCGTTGTCGGCGATCTTGTCCAGCACCGTGCGCATGTGGTCGCCCATTTCCCGGTCGCGCCGCTCGGTGTCGACCCGCTTGGTGACCATCTCGAAGCTGAGCAGCGGTCCCAGATAGGCCCCGGTCTTCGGGTCGGTGGCCGCGGTGACCTGGATGTCCAGGACCTCTGCACCCAGCTGCAGGGTGGTGCGCACCGGCAGGCTGCGTGGGTCGGACAGGACGTGGCGCTTCAACTCCGGGGCCCGGAAGATGAGGTCCAGCGGCTGCCCTATCAACTGGTCGATCCGAGCCGGCAGATGGCCCTCCAGCGCCTGCAGCGCGCGGCGGCACGGGGGGTTCAGATAAATGACCCGCAGTTCGCGATCCGCGGCGATCAGGTTCACCGGGACGCACTCCAGAAGGGACGCACTTCGTGCCAGCTCGGCCTCGCGTTTGTCGCGTTCGGTGACCACGTCCAGGGTCAGCACCGTGCCGATCGGCATCCGCGCGCTGTCCAGCACCGGGCTCGCCGTCACCTCCAGCACTTCATCGCCCAGGCGCAGAACGGAACGCTGCAACGGGCCTTTCTGCCCAACTGCGTTTTGCTCCAGGAGGATATCCGCCGGCTGACCGACCAGTTGATCGGCCCGCACCGGCAGATGTGTCTCGACGCCGCGGAGGGCGCGTACCGCAGCGGGATTGGTGAAGCGGATGATGTGTTCACGGTCAGCGTAGATCAAGGCCGCCGGGCTGGCGAACAACAGGGCTGCGTGCTTCTGTGCCTCGGCCTGTCCATCCTGCGCGGCGGTGGGGAACGGGTTCGGAGGGATCGTGGTGTTCACCGGACTTTGCTCCGTGGTGACGACCTCCGGCCGAAGGGCCGAGAGGACGGCGGTGGCCTCGTCCGCGAGCGTCTGCACAATATCCATCGTGCGCAGGGCCCCGGCGAAGTGTTCAACAAAAACGTCAAAATGTCGTGGCTCGATACCCAGTCGATCGTGCAGCATCCCGACCGGGATGCCCAGGTATTCTGTCGGCCCTCCAAGGAGCTGGCAGAGATATTCGGTCAACCCCCCGCGGACGCGGTCCATGTCCTGGCCGCTAAAGTAAGGCAAAAGCTCCCGGTCGTGCAACACCCGCTGGAAGAGGGCCGTCACTGCAGATGCGATAGCAGCCTGCCCGCCTATTCTATCGTAGATGGAGATCCTGTCAATCGCCATGTGCGGCATATCGATCGAAAGTTCGGTATCTAGCTGCACGACGTTCATGCCTCGGCGGTCTCTGGCGCTTCGCCCGAGCCGATGTTGACTGCCTTCTCGGTGTCGAGCACCAGAAGCAGCCGTTCCTTCAGCTTATAGACCCCGCGTATCAGCTCGCGGGCCACCCCTCGGATGGTCTCGGGCGGACGCTCGAAGTTCTTTTGGTCGACCTCCAGCACGTCGCCGATCTCGTCCACCAGCAGGCTCACCGCCCCATCATCGGTGCGGACCACCACGTTCATCGGGAGCTGGTTTTCCTTGCGGTCGCCCAGTTCCAGCCGGCGGCGCAGGTCGATGGCGGTAACGATCTGCCCGCGCAGGTTGATTAGCCCCTTTATCACCCGGGAGGCCAGGGGCACGCGGGTCATCTCCTGGTAGCAGATGACCTCTTGTACCTTTTGCACCTCGACCCCGAAAAACAGGCCGTCCAGAAAGAAAGTGCAGAACTGCCGGTCGCTGGTATTCGGAGTCATGGCTAGTGCCTGGCCTCGGTAAGGGGGGGCGCCTGCGGCGCTTCGCGATCGAAGGACCGCGGCGCCTGCGGCGCTTCGCGATCGATGGACCGCGGCGCCTGCGGCGCTTCGCGATCGAAGGACCGCGGCGCCTGCGGCGCTTCGCGATCGATGGACCGCGGCGCCTGCGGCGCTTCGCGATC
>JBBRLA010000539.1:0-6122 GCA_038231615.1 Polyangia bacterium
AAACGATTTCTTCAATCGGTTGATTTCCGTGAACTGCCGATCGCGGTCCGGAGACGATTTCAAAGCCAGGCGCTTTCGGTTTGCTCGAAGGCGATACTCTTGGGAATGCAGCATTTTCCGAGCCTTGGTATGACTCACTCGAAGGGCACTCGAAACGACACGCGTCGATTTGCGCGTCCACTTCACCGCAGACATCGGATCCCCCGCCGTCGCACCATCCATAACCGCGTGCAGTCGCTTGATCAGCCCAGGTCTTTTTTTTCGAGCGGCTTACGACCGCCGCCGGATCGGCGCACTCGGTCTTGTGGAATCGTGTCCTCTCCCACCAGCTCTCGCTGCCCTTTCAAGATCGTAGTGCGGCTCACCCCAGTCACACGGGACAGCCGCGCAATGCCGCCACGACCTTCCTTTTCCGCCAGCAATCCGAGAATTCGTCGGGCGTGTTTCTCGTCGAGACACCAAAGTGCCCGGTTCAATTTTCGGTGCTCTGTGGCCTTCGCGCTCCGCGACCGCTCGTTGCACGCCTCGCACTTGCAGACCCACTGGGTTCCTTTGGTCATGCCTCTTTAAAGATCATGTCCTGATCTCCAGGTCAAGTGACCAAGTTATTTAGTTCCAGCCCCTAAGCTTCCGCGATCGCCTTGAACGCCGCCTGCGCCGGGTCTGAGTAGAATTCGACGCGCAGCTTATCGAGTAGCTCTGCCGGAATCGAGCCGAAGTCAGCGGCGTTCGCCGTGGGGATCATCACCAGCCGGGCACCGGCGTCCATGGCTATCCGTAGGCGATCGCCCAGGTTCTCGATGCGGTGTAGGACGCCGTGGATGGACATCTGTCCGAGGACAACCAGGCTCGGGGCGATGTTCTTGTTCACCATCGCGGAGAGGATGGCCACGAAGAACGCAACCCCCAGGTCGGGCGTATCCTTGGCGTGCATTGGGCTCATCACCTGGATGTGAAAGTCATAGCTGGAGAAATCTCGATCCAGGCTTACACGTCTGGCATTGGCACGTAGGTAGTCATACGCCATCCTCGCGCTCTCCTTGATGTCCTTGGACGTGACACCCGCCAGGGTGAACTTGCCCGAACCAGGCAGCGCCGCCACCTGGATGCGAAAGAGCGCCACCCGTTCGCCGCCCGGATCATGCCCGACGCTGAAGATGTCCCCTGGAGGCAGCGGGCCTTCGGGGATCAGCCGCGTCTTGCCTATCTCGGCGCACTCGGCCACAAACTCGTCGCCGGTCTGCTTGTCCAGATAGGAGAGGCTGACCCTGGCGAACTCGATCGGGTTCAGTCGCTTGAGCTGCTCCTTCACGCGGCGACGCATCTCCAGTGCGAAGGCCATGTACTCCGCCATCTCCTCAGCCGTGCATGAACCGCCGGGGTGGATCAGCTTCATCAACCCCGAAATCGTGCGGACGGCGGCCTTGCGGTCGCGCTGGCCCACGTGGCTCCCGAATGCGAAGTAGCGATCGTACGCGTCGGTAAAATTCAACGGACGCAGCTCATTGTGGAAGATCTCGGCGATGTAATCCGCGATAAACCCCAGGTGCTCCGTGAAATGGTCCGGCTTAAGCTTCACCATCTCCCAGCCTGGCAGGTAGGCATGCCAGCGATCATGAAAGGCCGTGTCGCTACGGATGGTGTCAGGGAGCGGAGCGAACAGGTGACTCGTGCGTGCCAGGGACTCGACGTTGCCATCGATGTTTCCATTGAAGATGATGCCCGCGTCCGCCACGACAGCGCCCTTGTCATCTCCCCGGGAGAACGAGCCCGCCTCCATGTAGTCTTTGAACATCTGCCGATCGGACTCGTTGCGAAAGTTCTGCCCGGCCACCTCATCGAAGGCGACCAGGTCGTAGCGCACCACCAGGCCGGGCTTGTCCTTGCGGTTCTTCCACCCAAAAAGATCGGGCACCGATCCCTGTCCTCCTGACACCAGCTGGGCATAGGGCGAGAGTTGCCGGTAGACGAACGACTTGCCGGTCTCACGGGGCCCCAGTTCAATCAGGTTATAATTCTTCTCGACCATCGGCAGGAGGCGCAGCAGATAGAGCAGCTTGCGGCGCCACGTAAAATCCGGGTGCGCGGACTCGTAGCCCATGGTGCGCAGCATCAGGTCGACCCACTCCTGCCTGGTGAACGAGCCCCGGGCAGCGGCAAACTCCCCGAGTCGCGCGCTGGCGATCTGGATCGGCGAGAGACGGCCGAGGATGAAGGGCCGGGTCACACCGCCATGGATCAGGGACTCATCATAGGTAATCTCGACGTTTGCCCACACGCCCCCGGTCAGCAGCCGCTCGTTCTGATGGACGATGCCCTCCTCGATGTGGATCCTGTCCAGACCCGCCGTGGCCAGTCGCGCCCAGTACTTGCCGCCCTGGTCCTTCTCATCGAAGGTAACGTTCACCTGATCGATGAGTTTCATGGATCCCGCCTGTTTCAGCCGGGCCTTGATCAAATCGCCCTGATCGGAGCGCACGACTCGTTCGGCGATGGCCTGCTTGACCAGACGCAGGCCCTCCTCGACCTGCGCCTCATCAGTGCTGGAGCAGTATTTGCCCAGCAGGTACTCCAGCACATAGACGGGCACGTTGAAGCCGACCTTGAGCCGACGCACCAGATCCTTGCGCACCACCCGACCGGGAAACGCCTCGATCAGCTTCTGATCCAGCGCGTCGATCCGCGATCCCCCACCGCTCTCCAGCGGGCTAGAACTCATCGATGTCCACCTTCAGCGTGACTTCTTCGCGATCCAGAACATCTCCCGTTTCCACGTCGAAGAGCTCGACCAGAAGGGGCGTCCCGAAGGGTAACGCCCGCCGGGGCTCTGCCAGCGAAAGCTGCACGGTCAAAAGGCCGGTTCCCGGCCCCACAGTGAGGGCATCGGGGTGCCAGAACACCTGCCTGCCCCCCGTTTGCTCCTTGATCCGGAGCTGAACGCGACGTGCGAGCTGGCCGCCCAGGGGCACCAGTTGATCGCTCGGAGCCGCACCGGGGACCACTTGCAGCCGCGGTGCCTCGCTGGCGATGTGGCCGATGGGTTTCAGGGCGACCGGGATCTTGACTGCCCGGGCCGGCCAGCTGGCGATCAACACAGGAACAACCAGCTCCTGCAAGGTGGCGCCGCCGTGGAAAAAGCCGAGGCCCCCATAGGTGCGGAAGGCGTTGATGCTGCGCGGGACCATGGCGATCAGATCGCTACCGGGCACAGGTAGGGGCACCGCGCTCCGGTGCCGCAGGCCGCGTCCGACCATGGCCCGTCGGGATGACCAGAGCAGCTCGCCATCGGGTTTCTCGTCGTTCTTCTCGTCCGGGTCCGGCTGCCAGTGGAAAAATCCATGGTCCGTGACCGCGATGATCCTGCCATAGCCCACAGAGCGGAGCCGCCGCATCGCCTCGGCGTAACGCGAAAGGTGCTCTTCCGCGCCGCTCAGCTGGAGCTGGCCCTCGTGTCCTTCCCGATCGAACTCGTCGCCGTGTACCACGATCAGCCGCCGGCTGGGGCCGCCGCGGGGCAGATCTTCGCCTGACAGAACTCCGGCTACCGTCAGGAAGTCGGCTACCTTGTAGCGCTCACGAAGCCACTGACGGCGCCCCTCCGCCCAGGACAGGTCGAGCGTGGAGCCCCTGGCCTCGATGCGGAAGCCCTTGCGATCGCCCAACACCTCTACCTTCAGCTCGCCGCGCAGCATGGGCAGCGCGTAGGCCATGCCCAGGGGGGTGATGCTGGGGATGGGGGCGACCGCGGTCTGGACCCGCGTCCGCTCCGGACCGCCGCCCTCATCGAGCAGATCGGCCAACCGCCGCGCCAGGTCGAAGCGAAAGGCGTCCAGAAAGAAGAGCGCCGTCGCCGTCTTCGAGGTCTTCAGCTCGGCCAGCGCCAGCTCACCGGCAGTGGGCAAGCTCCTCAGGTCCTCCGGCGCTTCCGCGAGCAGCGCCGAGAACGACTGGCCGATCCGATCCGTGGCGCGCAGGTATCCCCGGCGCAGCCGGGCACGGACGCGGGACAGCGACGCTGGCATGTCAGGCGTCTCCAGGAAGAGCATCTCGCCCGCCCGATCGAGATGCCACCCTCGGCTCGTGTACCAGGCGACCGCGTCCGCGGCCTTCTTCCAGTCCTTCTCGATGTGGGCGTTCTCCGCCAGGAGGCTCGCGGCCTCCCCGAGCCGGCTCAGGTGATGCCAGCCGATGCGGTTGCGTGCCTGGCTTCCCCAAAACCCATCTTCGCGGTCCTTTATCTCCTGGAGCGCCCGCTCCAGCTCCCGGACCAGCGCGTCCACTTCCTCCAGCCGGTCTAGCTTCTCGACCCGCTGGTCGAACACGGCCTCTTCCACGGCTCGCGATGCCTGCGACCGCGGCGGCGAGGCGAGACTTTTGGCCCAGTAGCCCAGGCCCATCGTGGCGTCCGCCCTGGGCACCAGCTCCTCGAAAGAAGGGATGAAGTGGACGTGGGTCTGCCAGGACTTCAATAGTCGCAACGCCCGGTCGCGGGCCAGGCCCGGAGGGATGATGCGCGCGCCCTCCCCGGGAGCTGACAGACCGTGGGCAGCGGCGGCCTCGGTCGCCAGGAGGCGCGCCGTGGCCTCGACCCGCCAGGTCTCCTCCTTCGTCTCCATGTTCGTTGGATCGGGGAGGCCGAAGTCATCCCGCGCCCTCTGTGCGAAGAAGGAGAAGCGGTCTTCCTTCAGGAGACGGTTGAACTCCCTGGCGGGCCCGCCCAACACCTCCAGCATGCGATGGTCATCGAGCAGCGCATCCCGGGCGTTGCCCGGCGTCAGCTCGCTCCACGAAGTGCGAGGCTGCTCGAACCACGTCCTGGCGTGGGCCGAGAGCAGGGGGCGCAGCTCCTGCTCGTGCTCCCGGGGGATGCTGACTCCATAATCGGCGAGGGCCGCGGCCAGGGAACGCTCCCAGACCTGATCCGCGTGCAGCTCGAAGACCTTGAACCAGGTGATGTCCGCCCGGGCCCGGGGGAGCCACACCACCCGCGCGCGCCGCTCCTCGCGATAGAATCGGTCCCGTAAGAGCAGCTCGTGTTCGGCGACCTTGTCTTTTTCCGGGGCCCACAGCTCGAAGCCGGCGAAGGCCGCGGCGGCCCGCAAAAGATCCAGCCACTCGCCATCGGGATCGCACCACAAGAGCAAGGGCGGCGGCGTGGTCGTCTGCCCGAGCACGCCACGGATCTCCTTCACCAGCCAATCACGAAAGCTGTCCGCGGTCGCGCTCATCCAGTCGCCTCGCGATCTTCCTTTGCGCTACGCACCATCCCGCAGTCATCGGGGGGAAGGTCCCATTGGTCAAGGATCGGCTCCAACTCCGGGACCTGCCCCAGAAGCTGCTGGCGCAGCACCGGGGTATCCCGAAGCAAGTGCCGGACCGGTGCGAGGTAGGGCTCACCTGGGTCGAGGAGCTGGCACAACTTCTCGCGGATTCGCGTCGGCGGGGGGCACTGGTAATCAGGCCCAAACTCCCGCAGCACGTGATACCAGGCGGCAAAGTCCTGCAGCGTTTGCAGGACATCCTCCAGGTTCTTTTTCTGTGCTCTGGCCTGGGACTTTCCCGCGCGCCGGTCCAGCTCCAGCAGCCAGTGCTCACAATCGTAGAGCGCTGCTCCTTCGTCGAAAAGGGTGGCGAAGCGCCGTCGCTGGAGGTCTTCCTTGGCCAAGACACTGGTAGTGGTGAAGCCGGTGAGACGCCGGAACGGCCCATAGCCGCAGCTCACCCAGCCGCAGCCCTCGCCGCGGCCGAAGGCGTTTCGCTTCATGTACTCCAGATCGCGGCTCAGGGCGACCGCCTGATCTCCGAAAAGCGAGGTGTACTCGGGATCCGGCTCGACCAGCGAGGTCGTCGCGAAGGACCGGGAGCGGCCGTTGAGCCGCACCTCGCTGCCCGCACGAACGATGGCATAGCAGACGACCCGTTCAGACGGGGGGTCCTTCTCCGGCCGTTCGGGCGCTTGGATGTCGTCCTGCGCCTCGCGGACGACGGTGGACGCGATCATGCCGTGCGTCGCCCCGGCGCGCACCCAGCCCTCCAGGGGAAGTTTCTGTGAAGCACCGGGATCCATTAGGCAGGCTGCGATGGCGTGCAAGAGGCTGGACTTGCCGTTGCCGTTGTCGCCG
>JBBRLA010000540.1:0-6121 GCA_038231615.1 Polyangia bacterium
GCGGTAAAGGACGGTGCATTCGACGGTCACCTGATAGCCGTCGGAGGTCTGGATGCGGATGGCCTGGGTGACGCGCCCGTCCTTGCTGCGTTCGGCGTTGGCGGTCATATCGAGGATCTGGACATCGGTGGGGTACAGGTGGACCCGCTCGTAGCTCGGGACGACCAGATGGATGCCGGTGGAAAGGAGCCGCTGCTGGATGCCGCTTTTGGCGCCGAAGTAGACCTGGCGGACGCCCATCTCCGCGGGGCCGATGTAGACGGTGGCGCAGGAGACCAGGCTGTAGCCGCAGAAGTAAAGGATGAGCGGGCCCAGCACCCAGCGGCGCCACAGGAGAAACCTTAGGACCTTGAAGAGGGTCGCGGACGGGGAACTCATGGGAGGCTGCCTTTCGGTGTTGTGTCATGGGGCGGAAGCTCTCTGTGCGGGGAAAGCTCGGGCATGGGCAGGGCCTTGCCCGCCTCATCCACGTCGACGAGCAGGGTCAGCAGAGAGAGCCGGTAGGCGCGGACCTGGGCAAAGCGGTGCAGATCTGGGAGGAAAGGGCTCATGAGGGGGGCCACGGCGGCCAGGGCGAAGGGTATCCATTTTTCCCAGATGGGAATGAAGGGCGCCCAGACAATGAAGAGGCCGATGAAGAAGAAGAGGGCGGCGTAGGCGGCGCGGTTGTAGCCGTCCAGGCCCCGGCGGCTTTCGCGGGTGCGCTCCCAGCGGTTCTGCTGACAGGCCAGGGCGGCGTAGCGGGGCAGGAGGATCTGGTCCAGTTCGCGACGGTAAAGGACCAGCTGCGCGGGCTCGGCCGGGGCCAGGGGAAGCGGGAGGGTGGGGTCGGCCAAGTCGGTGGACCCGGGGCCGGGTGGCGCTGCGGATGCCATTTCTTCGTCGACGGACTGACATTGCTCGCGGTAGAGTTCTCCGAGGCGCAAGTGCAGGCGGGCGGCCACGGCCTGCCGGGTTTCGGCCTCGGCTTCGGCGCCTGTGGCAGGACCCGTGGCAACAACAGCCAAGCCCGGGCGCACGCGCTCCAGGTCTTCCAGGAGGTCGCGGGCCAGGGCGCCGAGTTCCGTCTCTGCGCGATAATCCAAGGTAATCCTTACTATAGCGTAGCGTGTCGCGCGCTAAAAGCCACATTGTCAAGAGACGGTGACCAGGGCCGCTAAAGGGTCGCCGGCGGCCCAGGTGGCCCGGTCCAGATACATGTAGGCAGCCGAACGTGCCTGCTGGCGGGGCGCGACGACATGCGTTGTGATGCTTGACCGACAAGAAGGCGCTCCCCTATAGTACGGCGCATCCCATGCAGCCTGACTCGCAACCCGTCGCCTTATGGGTCCCCATAAGGGAGACCGTCGGGTTTCAGTTGCAGGTCGCCGCGCTGCCAGGGGGGCTGGAGAATCATGGCAGCCAGGTCCTTTTCGCCGGTGCGGTGGGGATACTGGTGGTCCTGTGCTTGCTGGTCTGGGTGCTTTTGGCCCGGTCCCGGCGCCGGGCCGCCGAGGCGGCAAAAAAGGGTGGGCCAAAGGGCGTACCAAAGGGCCTACTCGGCGGTGAAGAAGCGCCGGGCCAGGTCCCCGCCGCCGGCGCCGAGGGCCGCGCCGAGGGCCGCGCCGAGGGCCGGATAGATGTCCGCCTCGACAAGGAACGCCGCGCCCTGCAGGCGGGCCTGCAGAAGACCCGGTCCGGGTTCATCGCCCGGCTGACCTTGTTGCTGGGCCGCAAGCAGATCGACGCCCAGCTCCTGGAGCAACTCGAAGAGACCTTGCTGACCGCCGACATCGGGGTAAAGACCACGGAGCGGCTCTTCACCCACGTCAAGCAGACCCTGTCCCGGGGCCAGTTGCAGGACGCCGACGCGGTGATCGGGGCGCTGAAAGACGAGTCCCGGCGCCTGCTGAGCGTGGGCAGCGCGCAGCCCGGGGAAGCGCCGTTCGTAGCGTGTCCACCCCTTGACTGGGACCGGCAAAAACCTTTCGTGGTGCTGGTCATCGGCGTCAATGGAGGCGGCAAGACCACCACCATCGGCAAGCTGGCGGCGCAGCAGATCGCTGCGGGCCGCAAGGTGATGCTGGCTGCGGGGGACACCTTTCGCGCCGCGGCGGTGGAGCAACTGGAAGTGTGGGGGCAGCGCGCCGGGGCCCCGGTGATCAAGGGCAAGGAGGGGGCGGACCCCTCGTCGGTGGCCTTCGACGCGGTCAAGCGGGCCCAGAAGGAAGGGGCCGACGTGGTCATCATCGACACCGCCGGCAGGCTCCAGGTGAAGGTGCAGCTTATGGAGGAGCTGAAGAAGATCCGCCGGGTCATCCAAAAGGCCGAGCCCACCGCCCCCCACGAGACCTGGCTGGTACTGGACTCGACCAACGGGCAGAATGCCATCTCGCAGGCCGCCCTGTTCAAGGAGGCGATGGACATCACCGGCATCATCCTGACCAAGCTGGACGGGACGGCCAAGGGCGGGGTGATCCTGGGGATCTGCAACGAACTACAGGTCCCGGTACGCTACATCGGCATCGGCGAGCGAGTCGACGACCTGCGGGCCTTCGATGCCGGCGAGTTTGTCGAAGCCCTTTACGCCCATGCGGCCGACTAAATGATCCAGAACCTTCTGGAAAACCCCGCCACGGACGGCGGAATCGCCCGTAAAGGTGCAAACTTTTATGCATTGCGGGCCAAACAACTTGATTGCGATCAAACCCACATGGTATCGTCCCCGTCTCGATATTTGGTGTGCCAACCCGAAACGGCATTACGCGAGGTAAGCATGAGGAGATTGGCGATAAGCCTGTGCATCTGGACGGCGACAGCGCTGACGCTGTGTAGCACAGGCAAGCCCGCATTCGCCCAGGAGCCTGCTCCGCAGACGGGGGGCGAAGAGCCAGCCGCGCTGCCTCCTGGCGAACAGCCGGCGGCCCTGCCGCCATCATCTGGTACCACGGCCGCGGAAGTGGCCGCCGCGCGGACCCCCACGGACAACGTCGTGGTCCAGGGAGAGCGCTGGAAGGACATCCTGGTCCTACCGCGACGTCCGGTGCTCAAGAGCCGGCGCGTCGAACTGGTGCCGATGTACACGGTGTCGTTCAACAACCCGCTGATTCGCTCCCACGGCGTGGGTGCGCAGCTCAACTATTTTCTCTCCGAGGTGCTCTGGCTGGGCCTGGAGGGGCAGTACTACTTCCCCGAACAGAGCAGCGGGTCCACCGGGACCTACTTCCTCATCGGGGCGCAGGACAAGGTCCTGCCGGCGGTGAACAAGCTGGTGTTCTCGGCGCTGCTGGACTTCGGGTATGTGCCGACGTACGGCAAGTTCGCTCTGTTCAACCGCACGGTGGTGCACTGGGAAGCCTACGTCACCGCCGGTGTGGGCACCTTTATGAGCCAGGTCATCCCGGTGAAGCTTTCGGACCCCTCGTTCAACAACCTGAGTGCGATGGTCAACTTCGGGGTGGGCACGCGGCTCTTCCTGACCAAGTGGATGGCGCTGAACGCGTACCTGAAGGCGTACGGTCACCTGGAGACCTTCGAGCCGGTGGCCAACTCGGCGTATGACCGCACCGGATCGGCATGTTCGATGAAGGCGGCCAAGTCGGAGGATGACTACGCGGCCTGTCGCAAGGACGGGGGGAGGACGGACTTTCCCTTCGACGTGGTCTTCGGGATAGGACTCTCGTTCTTCCTGCCACCCTCCTTTGAGTACAAGCTACAGCGATGATGAGGGCGAGGGACTACATGCGGACGCAAAGCCTCTTTGGACTTTCCCTACCCGCCCTCGCGATGCTGGCCGCGCTTCCGGGAGAAGCGCAGGCGGATCAAGGGCGCAACCCGCTGGCTGGTCAGCCGGCGATCCGGCACCGAGAAGAGATGCGCAAGCTGCGCTTCGAGGTGACGCCGGAGTTCCTGATCTCGCTGAACCAGCCCTTTCTGATCGGGGTGGGCGGGGGGTTGAACCTCCAGTTCCACATCAACGACTGGCTGGGGATCGCGGCGTCGTTCCACTACACCGGGGCGGTGAACGCCCCGCTGGAAGGCAGCGTCGAGACCGCGCTGCCGAACACGTACCCGACGGACCCGGCGGACCCCTCCTCGGGCCTGAAGCAGCCGAGCAAGGCGCAGTTCCGCGAGCACCTGATCGCCCCGAACTTCCTGGGGGCGCTTTACGCGACGCTGACGCCCATCGGGGGCAAGTTCGCGCTTTTCAACTCGGTGTTCGCGAACTACGACTTCTACGGCATGGCGGGCATCGGCCTGGCCAACCTGACCAACCCCAATGGGTGCCCGAGCCCGGTGAAGGCGACTGAGTGTCAGCCGTTCAAGATGACGGGCAACGACGTGAACATCCAGTCCCCAGACGTATTCACCGGCCTCCGCTTCGCCGGGATGCTGGGGATCGGGATGCACATCTACTTCAACCAGTGGATCGGGTTGCAACTCGAGGTCCGGGACTACCTGTACAAGGCCAACCCGGGCGGCTTCGACGTGTCCACCACGGATCGTGGGCCCAGCCAGGTCAAGGGCGACAAAAGCCCGGCGCTCACCGGGGATGACGAGTATATCACCAGCAACCTCTACTTCGGCCTGGGGTTGACATTCATGCTTCCCCCCAGCGCCAAAATCTCCCGCTGAACAGAAGCGCCTGGCCGGGCAGATTTTGGCGTACCTCCTCACTCCCTTCGGTCACGTACAGTAGTACGCTCCCTCGGTCGCTGCGGGGGTGCGCCAAAATCTGCTCCGGCCATGTGCTTCTTGCTTAGACGCTGGAACAAAATAACATTTCCAACTTCCAAAGCGGTTCTTCGACGGTGCGAAACTTGTACGTTTGCGAACATAAATTTGTTCCAGCGTCTTACTTTCTTAAATGACTTTCTTGGCATCCTGAAGGTCATATGATGGTGCTTGAAACTGCTAGATTGCGGCTTCGCTGGCTCTGCTTGGACGATGCGGGGTTCATTCTGGAACTGCTGAACGATCCTTCGTTCGTGCGCAACATCGGCGACAAGGGGTGCCGGACCCTGGAGGATGCGCGGCAGTACCTGCTGACGGGTCCGATGGACAGCTACCAGCGCCGTGGGCACGGCCTGTATCGGGTCGAGTTGAAGGAAGATGGGGCGCCGATCGGGATCTGTGGACTCATCTACCGGGAGCATCTGCGGGAAGTCGATGTCGGCTACGCCTTGCTGCCGGCGTTCTTTGGCCGGGGCTATGCCGTCGAATCGGCGGCGGCGGTGCTGGCGTACGGACGGGAACAACTGGGGTTCTCGCGGATCGTGGCGGTGACCTCGTCGGATAATCTGGCATCGAAACGGGTGCTGGAGAAGATCGGCCTGCGGTTCGAGAAGAAGATCAGGATGCCAAAGGACCAGGACCAGATCGACGTCGATGTCGATCTTTTTGCGTAAGGCCCAGTAAGGCGGGCCCGACACGGCGGTGGCGTTCCCACTGGTCCGCGCGGCGCTCTGCTAAGTCAAGCGCCTGAAGACCGCCGCCACCCGGGACCACGGACGGACGGGCAGATCCGCCGCCACCCAGAGCAGGTCCGCCGCCACCCAGAGCAGGTGATTCGCACCGCGAAGTGGTCCCCCCCCCCACTCCCACTGGTCCCCTCCCACCACTCCTACTGGTCCCTTCCCACCACTCCTACTGGTCCCTGAAGTGGACCCCGATTTTTGGACCAGGGGGTAAGGTAGAAAGTGAAGCTTGCTTCAGGCAAAATAGGAGCAAGAACCATGAGTACCAAGCGCACCAAGCACAGTTCAGAGTTCAAGGCCAAGGTGGCCCTGGCGGCAGTACGCGAACAGGAAACTGTGGCAGAGATTTGCCGTCGCTACAAGGTCCACGCCAACATGGTCTACAAGTGGCGGCAATTGCTGATGGAGAACCTCTCTCGCGTCTTCGAGAAGCAGGAGGCCGGCGTCGGCCGTCTCTGCGAACGCGAGGCCGAGTTGCTCCAGAAAATCGGCGAGCTGACCGTCGATCGCGATTTTTTAGCCAACGGGCTCGCTCGCTCCCGATGATGGAGCGGCGGGCCCTGATCGAACCTGGCATCCGCCCTCAATGCGTCGGCAGTGCGAGCTTCTGGCGGTGAACCGCTCGAGCCTGTACTACACGCCAGTGGAGCCCGATGGTGAGCAAC
>JBBRLA010000541.1:0-6096 GCA_038231615.1 Polyangia bacterium
CTAACGCCTGTGAGTTTCGCGCTGGTCGCACTGCTCATCGCGCTGTTCACAACGTGCCTGCAACTGGGAGGCTTGCGACATGAGTCGGTTATCGACGACACCGATCTCATCGAATTCCCGGATCAGCGCGGCTGCGATACCAACCCCCTGAGCTGTTTTCACGGTGTTCAGTTCGGCCTCTACTATCGCCCGATTCTGGGAGCGTCGTTTGCGCTCGGCGTGCGTCAGCATGGGATCGCCCCTATGCCGTTCCGCATCGAAAACTATGTTTGCCACCTCTTCGTAATCGTGTTTGCCTTTGTCTTCTTCCGCATGCTCCTTCGCCGGGATATGGCCGCATTGATCGCAGGAAGTCTGTTTGCACTGCATCCGCTCCATGTCGTGGTCACCACGTTTATCGGAGGAAGAACGGATACCATTGCGCTCTTCTTCGCCCTGCTCTGTACCAGCCCGGTGGTGCTCGCCGGCGCCTTCTTTGTCGGCTGGTCCCTCTGGGGGCAGGGGCGGTGGCTGCGCCAGCAGGCCGCCTCCGCGTCGATGCGTTCCGGCGATCATGTGCTTCGCAGCTCCTCCGGGCGGCGATCGCCGGCTAAGGCGACCTCTCCCGATGTCGGCCAGAATCCTGACGACCTTGCCCCCGCGACCCGGCCGCAGTCTACCGATCGTGAAGCGCCGTAGGCGCCGCGGTCAACCGATCGCGAAGCGCCGTAGGCGCCGCGGTCTACCGATCGTGAAGCGCCGTAGGCGCCGCGGTCAACCGATCGTGAAGCGCCGTAGGCGCCGCGGTCAACCGATCGCGAAGCGCCGTAGGCGCTGCCCGCCCGCACGCCCTTGTGATGGCTTGCGACAAATCATAATTCCTGACGGCTTCCGCGCCTCCCCCCGGCGCTGTTTCGCCATCCAGGTGCCATCTTCCCCCGACTCAGGGATTCGGCTGTCTTGACGTATCCCTGTACGACTTGTTACCGTGATTCCATGACCCGTGTGCTGCGCTTGCTCGCGATGGGTACCCTCCCATGTCTCCTTTCGCTGGTACCCGCATGCGGGCCCGTGACCTACGTGTCGCGGGTGACCTTCGGTGCCTCGGGCCAGGTGGCCCAGGCCCGGGTCGGCAACGCGGAAAAGCTGGCCCCCTACGAATACACCGCGGCCACCGAATACCTCCAAAAATCCCGCGAGGTGGCCGGCTACGCCCGCTTCCACGACGCCAACAATTTCGGCCAAAAGTCCAAGGACATGGCCGAGAAGGCGCAGAAAGTCGCCACCTTCCGCGAGCGCAACGACGAACTCCCCATCTTCGTCCCCGACGGCTCCATGTACATCACCAAGGACGGCGGCGTCAAAAAGGGCAAGCCCGGCGACCCCGTCCAGGGCACCGACAACGAGAAGCCACCCCTTGGCGGCGATGACGAAAAACCGCCCCTCGGCGACAAGCCGGGCCAGAAAGGGGGCGTACGGTGAATCGTCTGACGCGGCGACTCGCCTCTCTTTTCCCCCTGTTGCTCCTCCCGCTCCTGGCCGGATGTCCCGGCAGCGTCCTCAAGAGCGAACTGGTCGGTATCAAGCGGCGCATCGACACCGCCCGCGAGAACGGCGCCTACCTGTGCGCTCCCAGGGAGCTGGCGCTGGCCGAGGCCAACTACGACTTCGCCGCCGCGGAGCTTTACTACGGCAACTACTTTCCGGCCAAGGACCACGTCGAGATCGCCGCCAAGAACGCCAACCTGGCCGTCGAGAAGTCCCCCAAGGCCGCGTGCACCTACTCCGATCACCCGCCCAAGCTGATCCCCAAGATCGGCGATCGCGACGGCGACGGCATCCCCGACAACCTGGACAAGTGCCCGGACGATCCCGAGGACTTCGACGGGTTCGAGGACGCCGACGGCTGCCCGGATCTGGACAACGACAAGGACGGCATCCCGGACAAGCTGGACAAGTGCCCCAACGAGCCCGAGGACAAGGACGGGTTCGAGGACGAGGACGGCTGCCCGGATCTGGACAACGACAAGGACGGCATCCTCGACGCCGATGACAAGTGCCCCAATCAGCCGGGGCCCAAGGAGAACCAGGGCTGCCCCGACACCGATCGCGACGGCGACGGCATCGTCGATCGCCTGGATAAATGCCCCGACGTGCCCGGCGTGCCCCCGGACGGCTGCCCCGCCGAGCCGCCGCGGAAGTTCATCGTCGTCACCGACGACAAGATCGAGCTGAAGCAGAAGATCCACTTCGCCACCAACAAGGCCAAGATCTTCCCCGACTCCTTCGAGCTGCTCAACGAGGTCGTCGACCTCCTGAAGAAGCGCCCCACCCTGGAACTGCGCATCGAGGGGCACACCGACGCCAAGGGCAAGCTGAAGAAGAACATGAAGCTGTCCGACGACCGCGCCAAGTCGGTGGTGAACTTCCTGGTGAAGGGCGGCATCGAGGAGTCGCGCCTGAGCTTCAAGGGCTTCGGCCCCACCGTCCCGATCGGCAACAACAAGACCGCCGCCGGTCGCGAACAGAACCGCCGCACCGAGTTCTACATCGTCAAGCAGTAGCGCGGACCCCTGTTGTCGCTGTAAGCTCGCCCGCATGTCAGGACGACGTGCTCGCCGGTCCCAGGTGCTCTTAGAAGGACCGCGGCCCCTGCGGCGCTTCGCGATAGAAGGACCGCGGCGCCTGCGGCGCTTCGCGATTGTGATGCTCCCGGTGCTGGCGCTTACCCTTGTGGGTGTCGTTCGGCCGGCGCGGGCCAGCGAGGCTGATCGCATCGAGTATCTGAACAAGAAGGCGATGGAGGACTACGACTCCCTCGAATTCGATTCGGCCCGGCGCACCCTGACCGACTGCGTGGCCAAGTTGCGCGCCACGGGGCAGGACCAGACGCCGCTGGCGGCGAAGACCTACACCCACCTGGGCATCGTCTACGTTGCCGGGCTCCACGACAAGAGCCGCGGGCAGAAGCAGTTCGAGAAGGCCCTGGCCATCGACCCGACCCTGCGGCTGGACCCGACGCTGGCCACCCCTGAGTTGCAAGAATCGTGGGACGCGGTGGTGGCCTCGCTGCCGCGGAAGAAGCGTCAGGCGGCAGAGCAGGCGGCCAAACAGGAGGCCCCGGTGCCCACTGCGACGGCCTCGAAGAACCCGCCGGAGCCGCCGTCGTCGAACACCGAGCCCGGTTCCGACGCGCTGCGCCACACCCCGGTGGACGATGTGCCGCCGGGGCAACGCATCGCGATCTACGCCCACCCCAACGTCCCCATCGCCAGGGCCACCCTGTTTTACCGGGCCCCGGGACAGGAGCGCTACTCGGAGGTGGCCATGGGGCGCAGCAGGAAGATCGCCGGGGACATCGTCGGCTACATCCCCGCCGACGCGGTCAGCGGTCGTTCGTTGCAGTACTACCTGGAGACGTATGGCCCGGCCGGCGGCGTGATCGGCAAGCAGGGCTCGCCGGAGAGCCCTTTCGTGGTCAGTGTGGTTGGCGGCAAGGCGTCCTCGGCCGGCACCGCCGGGGAAGAAGAGGACCCGCTGGCGCAGGTGCGCAAGGATCAGGCCGCGGAGCGGGCGCCGAAGCCGTTCCGGGAGCACGTCTATTTCGACATCGCCCTGGGCACGGGGGGGGCGGTAGTCCCGTCGGGCACCACCACGGAGATCGCGTACTACTATACCAGCAAGCCGATGCCCCAGTACCAGCCGGCGCGGGCGTCGTCGGGAGGCTTCGTGTGGAGCGGCCTGGCGTTGCGGGGGGAGATCGGCGGATACATCTACCAGGGGCTGACCCTGGGGATGAGCCACCGCATCGAGGTGTTCCTGAACAACAACGCCGACAGCACAGGAACGCCGCGAGTATGCACGGGCATGTCGCCCTGCTATGCGACCACCAGCAAGGTGAACTTCGGCTACATCGGGCTGGTCAAGCTGCGCTACCAGTTCAACCGGAAGAGCATGTTCCGGCCGTACGTGCACTTCGACATCGGCGGTGGGTTCTGGCGGGGGGGGCTGAACATCGAGGGCTCGAAGCCGATGGCGAACGGGGCGCCGGACCCGACCTCGGTGTTTCAGCCAACCGATGCGTGCAGCGCGAACTACAACGGCATGACTGACTCGACGCGGGACCCGGAGGGGTGCAGCAGCGTCGGGAGGATCAAGGGTTACAACTTGCAGGACCCGAAGTCGATGACGCCGAACCTGAACCGGGTGTGCCCGGGGGAGGGGACCTGCGTGGACTCGGTGCTGCTGGGGTACGGGATGGTCGGCGGCGGAGGGGGCTTCTACCTGGGCGGTGAGCACTTCGGGGTCACTGTCGATCTGACGTTGCTGGGGGCTTTTGGCGGTGGGCAGTCCGCGCTGCTGATCGACACGTACATCGGGCCGCAGTTCATCTTCTGAGCCCCGCGCTGGCCCTCGCCCGGGTGCCTTTTCTTTGCAGGGCTGCCTTGATCGCCGCCAGTGCCTGTGGATCGAAGGACACAGCACAAAAACCTTTTGTGCCCTCCGCAAGCGCAGGCCAGTACGTCCAAGGCCCACGTCTTCTTCATCAGCTCGGCCCACTTCAGTCGATCCGCTGATCGCTCACGCCGGGGTCCTACCGCTTCCCGCGCTTGGTCGGTGGCCTTCTTGGCGGTCACCTCCCCGGTTCCTTCCGCCTGTGCCACCACGAAGCCGCGGTCCTTGGAGTGAGGCCCGAACACACCGTGGTAGTGGACGAGGTGGACCATCGGAAGGGGGCCATGGGCGCTACGACGTGATGATCCTGCCCACCGAACCCGGACAGCCCGGGGTCGTCCTGGAACTGAAGGTGAAGTCCAAGGCCAAGGGCCGCGGCGAAAAGCAGCTTCTGGAGAAAGACTATGCCGCCGAGCTGCGGGCGCACGGGGCTGCTCCGATCCAGCAGGTGGCGGTGGCCTTCGACGGCAAGAGAGTGCTGGTGGGCGGCGCGGATGAGCCGGCACCATCAACGCAGTGGACACGCAGCGCAGCCGGATTCATGGGGATGTCGCAGATAGAGTTGGCCCTCAGCCAGCGACGACCCAGATTTCAATCAATCCGATTGCTCACCGCTCTAAGGTGCCGCCAAACTAATAGGCGATTGCAGGACCGTCGCGAGCCGATGCGATGGAGAGGAGCACAGGGCCGGTCGAGCGAGGGACGTGCAACCGTCGAGTTGAACTGAGCCGCGGCCCCCGGGCAGGCACGTACCCGCCCCTGGAGCAGGCGGCGGCAAGCGGCTGTTTTTGGCGACCCGTCCGGCGACTGAGGTGGGCAATATTTGGAGATCGGAACTCGGTGCCGGATTCCGGCATTTGAGGTTTGTGAGAAGCGCCGGTGTCGGTGCCGGATTCCGGCATTTGAGGTCTGTGAGAAGCGCCGGTGCCGGATTCCGGCATTGGCTCAGTTGTCTTCGGCCACGGCGGTCTGTGTGGTGCCGCCGGGCATGGCGCAGGTGGGGCGGATGCGGATCGGGCAGGCTTTCAACTTCCACTCATCCTGCGAGGCCTCCGCCGTGGCCACGTATGCCTCCCCGCGCTCCTGCGCCGCCAGCTCGCCGATGGTCACCGGCTCCCACGCCGCGTTGCCGCGTTTCAAGACCTTTAGCGAATCGTTCGATCTTGTCTTGTGTACCACTGTGATCGTCGACAGCTTGTGTACCTCGAACTCCAGTGCCTCGGGGTCCTGGCTGGCGATGATCACGGTCATCCAGCGGTGGCGCATCTCCCGGATCATGTTCACGATCTCGGTGCTTACCCGGCCCTTGGCCATGTACTTCTGGGCCTCGTCAAAGACGATGAACTTGTTGAACTTCTGGCCCTTGTCGGTCCGCGCCAGGGAGAAGGTGTTCATCAACACGACGAACAGGGCCATGGCCTCGCGCTCAGCGATCCACTCGCCGCGGATGTCGAGTATGATGAGCACGCCGGGCTTGAGGCGGTGGCGGATGCTGGTGGTGCCACTGAGGTAGGGGCGAAGGGCCGCCCATCGCGCCATCACCAGGGTGCGGCCTTGCCCGGTGAAGGACGCGGCTTCCAGGGCCGTCTCGACCTGCTCCAGGGTGGCCCTGGGGGAAAGGCCGCGCAGGGTCTGATCGAGCACGCTCATGTAGATGGCCGA
>JBBRLA010000542.1:0-6091 GCA_038231615.1 Polyangia bacterium
GGCACCATGGACAGGTACTGCTGCAGCGTCACTGGGTCCGCGATGGCCAGGTCGATGCAGGTCGAGCGCATGATGACGGTCTGGTTCTTGTCGTTCAGCGGATCATTGACGTCCGGCGGAAACTCGTCCATGTCATCGACAATGATCACCGAGTAGGCCATCCCGCCGGTGGCCACCGCCTGCCCGGTCAGCACGAAGTGGGTCTGCAGGTAGCCGTTCCACTGGGAGTAATTCTGCCGATAGAAGTCGCGCCCCGCGGCCAGTCCGGCCTCGGCGCAGTAGTAGGCGCGCTTGCCAGCCACGCTTTGTCCGCTGGAGCGCAGGTTCGCCATCCGCATCCCGGTGGCGACGATGCCGCCCAGAAGCAGCGACGCCATCACAACCATCGTGAGCAGCATGGCCACGCCGCGCTGCCCGCGGCGGGCCCGGACCCGCAAAAGGAGGCGCAGCAGCGCCTTTCCAGTGCCGCGAGCGCCGACCTCGGGTGCCACCGCGCCCTTGCCGCTGGCAAGGTGTTCTTGATTTTGCGCCATGTCCCGTTTCTCCTCGTTCAAAGGGTGCTTCCGTTCATTCATTACCGCGGCGCCTGGGCGCTTCGCGAGTCAATTCGTCGCCAGGCTGCGCATGGAGACACGTACTGTCAGCACGCGCCAGCGATAACGATCCGGTGGGCCCGCCGGACGGTCTTCCACCGCCGGACGTCCCGGCCCCAGTTGCTCCCCCGTCAGCGTTGTGCGCCCCACCACGCTGATGCGGATGGCCGAGATGCGGGCCACAGGCGGCAGCGGATCGGGCATTGTCTCGCCTGGGTAATTATAGACCCATTCATCGTCATCGACGGCGGCGCCCACTTCCTGGATCGTGCCGTCCAGGATGCTCGAGTGCAACCCGTCCACGCCCACGGCGATCTGCAGGTCCTCGATGTTCTCCGCCACGATCTCCTCCTCCTTGGTGGTGTCCAGCGGCGCCCCGTCTTGCAACGTGAGCATCGGCGTGCCAGGAAAGAGGGTGGTGTTGATCTGGTACGATATGAGCCGGGCACGCACCGCCAGGGAGCCGCGAGCAAACGGCACCGGCGGGCTGGGGAAAGGCGGGGTCATCCAGAGCTGCCCCACGTCCACGCCGTTCAAAGTCGCGGCCTGTGCGTCGACGGTTACCCGGTAGAGCATCGCCTTGTTGAAATTGGTCAGGGTGAAGAAATCGTTGGCCTTGAAGCCACTCCCACCGCTGACGATGAGCGGGTTGGTGGTCTGGCTGGCGTCCTGCAAGAGCGTTGCCACCACCGCGTTGTCGTTGATCACCAGCCGCAGCGTATCGGGGCTGTCGCCGTTGGCCGCCGCCAGCACGTTGTTGAGAACGGTGACGCCGGAAAGAATTGCCGGGGTAAGGGGCTGCACGGCGTTGGTCAGCACTCCCGAGACGAACGACGTGCTGGTCTGGCGCAGGCTGTTCACCAGCTCCTCCACCGAGGAGCGCACGTTGTCCTGGGTCTGCTGCGCCTGCTGTTCCTGCCGCTGCAAGGTGGTCTGCACCTGCGCCGCGGCCAAAAGTGCCACGGCGACCAGGCTGGTGAGCCCCAGGGCGACCAGGATCTCGACCAGGGTGAAGGCCCGGCTTCGTATCCGTCTAGCGGACATCGGACACCGAGGTGCTGTGGATGCTGCCATCGTTGGTGATCCACGAGGTGGTGACGGTGAAGCGGCCGGTCACCACGGTGTCGATGACCCAGGTGCGGGTGTAGCGAATGCCCGGGGCCGGCGTGGCGCAGTAGGCCCGGGTGTCACCGGTAAGCAAGCAGCCGCGGGCGTCGATGAGTTCCCCGCCCGGGGGCGGCACCGGCAGCGGCAGCGGCATGAGGCGCAGGGTCTCGACCTTGTCTTGACACAGCTGCGCCGACTCGGAGATCTCCCGGGCGCGGGCGTTGGCTGCGATGGAGGTCATCTGCATTGCCAGAAGGCCGGTGATCCCCACCGTCATTACCAAAATGGCCATCATCACATCGAGGATGGTGAAGCCGCTTGCGTTTATGCGCTGCTGCATGTCCCACCTGTTCATTGGGCAAGAACCTTCGCGAAACCGGTGCGTCCGTAGAGCAGCACCCGCTGCGGGTGCGCCGCAAGCTGGTCGCTGATGTAGATCGTCGCGCCGGTGCTGTCGGCATCGGCGAGCTGCAACGTCCCGCTGGGATAAAACGTTAGCCGGGCCACCGAGTCGCCCAAAAGCCCGTCCGGAGCATTGGTGGTGCTGACGCCGCCGGCCACGTACATCACCTGCACCTGATTGTGCGCGGTGATCTGGCTTTCGGTCGCGCCGAAGCTTGCATCATCCAGTAATTGATTGCCCATTACCAAAGCAGTGCGGAGCTGCGCCGCGGGGTTCCTGGCCGAGAGCACCACCTGCACCTGCTTGCCCGAACTCATGGCCGCGTAGCGGGCCTGCTGACACATGGCGTAGACCTCGTGGGCCAGCCCCGAGGACGCGGTCTGCGCGTTCTGCTTGCTGGTCCGG
Organism: Polyangia bacterium; assembly: GCA_038231615.1. GTDB lineage: Bacteria > Myxococcota_A > Polyangia > Palsa-1104 > JAEUJZ01 > JBBRLA01. The sequence continues at coordinate 2,509 of JBBRLA010000542.1, forward strand.
GAAAGCGCCAGCGATGAAAGGATTACCACGATCAGCAACACCACCGCCAACTCGATCAGGGTGAAGCCGCGATCGTGCCGCGCCCGCGGCATCGCCATTGCCCTCGCCTTCGCTTGAAAGCGAAAGCGCAGGCGAAGGCGCCCGTGCTCATACCAGCGCCGAGGCCGGCGACCCTTGTTGTCCATCTGTGTCATATTGGTGCCAGTCTTTTATGTTAACCATGTTACCAATTTTATTTTCTTGATGGTATCGGAAACTGCTAATCTCCCACGGGCGCTCAGGTTCCTGCGGCCGCCTGCATCCCCCGATGGACGCCGGGCCTTCCGCCATGAGATGATGGGACTGATGCCGGAAATGCCTCTCTGCCGCCCCTTTCCCCCCGCCCGCGGCCCGTGCCCGGCAAAGCTTCCTTTTCTGGCCCTCCTGGCCCTTTTCCCCCTTGCGCTCGGCGCCTGCAACACCGAGAAGCGGGGCTACCGCCAGGCTGGCGAGGTCCACGGCAAGAGCATCGCCTTCGTCGCAGGCCTGGCCCCCTTCCTGGCGCCCAGGGACGACGTCGACGAGGTCTCCTACCGCTATGTATCGCGATCGGCGCGCGCCGAGATCGTCAAGCACGGCCTGGCCTCGGCGGAGTACCAGTCCTTCGCCCCCTCCGGGGCCCGGTTGACCCCCGTCGAGCGAGTCGGCGCCGCCTTCGCGCGCCTTCTGCCCCACTGTACCCTCACCGATCTCCGGGACAGCCCGGCGGAGCAGGAGAAGAACATCGAGTGCCAGGGCGCGGTGAAGGACTTCGGCCGCGAACTGGACCGCATCGCCGCGGAGGCCGAGCGCCTGCACCTGCCGCGGGGCACGATCCCGCGCCTGGACGAAGGCGCGATCACCCCGGAGGCGCGCAGGCTGCGCAACGACCTTACCGACATCGGGTCCCCGGTGGTCGGTGAACTGGTGCGGCGCCGGCTGTGGCAGGACCCGAGCACCACCGAGGCCGCCATCCGCGAGGCCTGCGCCTCGGGAATGCGCGAGGCGAAGACGCGCCCCGCGGGGGTGTCCGAGCAGGTGCAGCGGCCGTGCTCCCTGCTGAAGGAGGCCTCGGCCAACCTGGGCCTGGTCGCCGCCTGCCAGAAGCAACGGCAGCCGCACTGTTTGCAGCCCAGCCTCTGCGGCGTGGTCATCGGCTATGTTCAGCAACAGGACGAGCTGCCGGTGATCTTCGCCGATCGCATCCGTGCCGCCGCCGCCCTGTGTCAGGTTCACCTGGGCATCGGCGAACAACAGGGCGGGCCGGAAGCGCCGGAAGCGCCGACATCAGGCGACGGCGGCCCCGCGCCGAAAGCGGGCGATGGCGGCCCTGCTCCCGGCAGCCCCGCTTCCGATGGCGGTAGCGGCGAACAACCAGCGGCTCCGGCAGACACCGGCACCTCCCCCTGAATACGCTCCTTTCTTGCGGGGGGGTGTATTGAGGTCTCGCACGGTTGGGCTTTCCCCGGGGCGCGAGATCGGGTAGGTTCTGCACATGCGAACTCTGCGTCCCCTGACACTCTTCTGTGCCGTGACCGTCGCGGCGTGCAACCCCTCGCCGGAAGGGGGGGCCAAGAAGCCGGAGCCGACCGCCGCGATGCCGGCAATGCCCGTCGCGGCGAAGCCGACCACGGCCATGGCGCCCCCCGCGGGCATCCCGGCCCCGGCGGACGTGGCCGCTCCGCCCGCCGACGCGGAGAGGACCAAGACCGGCCTTGCCTCGCGCGTCATCAAGAAGGGCACCGGCACCGAGCACCCCGAGGAATGGGACACGGTGCAGGTCCATTACACCGGCTGGACCACCGATGGCAAGATGTTCGACAGCTCGCTCAAGCGGGGGGCCCCGGTAAGCTTCCCCCTGGGCCGGGTGATCCCCGGCTGGACCCAGGGCGTGGGGCTGATGGCAGTCGGCGAGCAGCGCCGCCTGTGGATTCCCGAGGCGCTGGCCTACAAGGGTCAGCCCAGCAAGCCGCAAGGCATGCTGGTCTTCGACGTGGAGCTTCTGGCCATCGAAAAGGGCAAGAAACCGCTGCCCGCGCCCTCCGACGTGGCCGCCGCGCCCAAGGACGCCAAGAGGGAGGCCAGCGGCCTTTCCTCCAAGGTGCTGACCAAGGGTACCGGCAAGGCCCACCCCACCGCCCAGAGCACCGTGCGGGTCCACTATACCGGCTGGACCACCGACGGCAAGATGTTCGACAGTTCGATGGCCCGCGGCCAGCCAGCGGAGTTCCCCTTGAACGGCGTCATCAAGGGCTGGACCGAGGGCGTGCAGCTCATGGTCGAAGGGGAGAAGCGCCGCTTCTGGATCCCCGAGGCGCTGGCCTACGGCGGCCGCCCCGGCGCCCCACAGGGTATGCTGGTGTTCGACGTCGAGCTGCTGAAGGTGCTCGCCGCCGGGGGCGCCGCACCTCATTAAGAGGCCCGCTTTCAGGGCGGGACCGTGACGTAGTAGCTTGCCCGCCCTTGCACCACCCGCATGACCGTGTCGGTGCCTGGGCGGATTTCCCCCAATGCTCCGTTGAAGTCGGTGTTCAAAAGCGCCACACGGCCCGTGCAAAGGCGCCACACTGCGGCCCCGGTTTGCGAGCGAGGGGCGCGGACTTCGCGGGGTTACGACGGCAGGCTGGGCGGTACGGGACATGCAGAAGGATCGGTGCACCGCGGCTCCGCGACAAAAGACAAAAGTGCGGACGGGCGGGACCGAACATGCTTGCCATCCTTGAAAAGGAGCTAGACCCATGATGAACAAGAAGACTCTCGGCGTTCTCCTCGGCACCCTGGCCTTCGGCACCCTGAGCGTCGCCCACGCAGCAGAGGACGCGGCCAAGATGGACGCGCCGGCCAAGACCGCCAAGCCGGCCAAGGTCGGCAAGAAGGTCAAGGGCAAGAAGGTGGTCGATACGAAGAAGGAGGGCGAGAAGTCCTGCGGCGGCGACAAGAAAGCCGGCGAGAAGTCCTGCAGCGGCGACAAGAAAGCCGGCGAGAAGTCCTGCAGCGGCGACAAGAAGTAGCTTCTTTCCTGTAGCCGAGGGCCGTGGCATCGCCGCGGCTCTTTTTTTGTATCCGGTCAGCCATCCAGCACCCGCAGTGCCCGTCGCCACGAAGGCCGGGGCCGCGCGGCTTCGGCGAGGTCGCGGCCCGCAGCGCCTGAGCGCGTCCCCCGGGCTGTCGAAGCAAACGATGTCGCCGATGAACTTTACCACGAAGGCGCCGCTCATCACCAGAAAGTCAGCGAAGAGCATCGAAAAGAATCCTTCTCGGTGGTTTGGCTCACAGACCGTCTTGCTGGAGAGCGGGCTACTTGCGGGAGACCAGGTCTTCGTCGAAAACGAATCCCGGGTTGGTGACATCCGACTCGTCGAAGTGAGGCTGCGCCAGAGCCGGCGCGGGCTTGCCCGGCGCGGGGCGGTCGCCTGCTGCCAGGCGGGCCGCTGGGCCTTTCTTGTCAGGCTCGTCCAGACTTTTCGCGATCCGCCCGACCTCCTTGGTATCCTTGCCCATCGCCTCGGGGATCGTGGCGGTCTTGACGGTCGAGGAAGGCCGCCCAGCCGTCGGCTTCGCTGCC
>JBBRLA010000543.1:0-6058 GCA_038231615.1 Polyangia bacterium
ATCGGCGAGCAACTGCAGCGCAACGGTTGCGGTAGCGTTGCAGACACTGGAAAGGAGGGGGGGTGAAGGGGTGTTAGAAGGCGCATCGGCGGCCTACGAGACACTGGAAACGGCGCTGCGGCAACTGGCACCGGAGCTGGCACGGATGAACCAACCAGCGATGCCGAATTCGTAGGGGCTCGTGGTCCTGGCTAGTCAGTGCGAGGGCCGCCATCGGGGGCGGCGGTCAGGTCGAGGGCGGCTTGGTCGGGGGTGGCGGTCAGGTCGGGGGTGGCGGTTAAATCGGGGGTGGCGGTCAGGTCGGGGGTATCGCTGAGATCTGGGGGCGGGCGCATGTCGCGGGTCGAACGTAGGTCGGAGTGACCCATGTCGGCGCTGCCGGGCAGGGGCGGGAAAAGGATCATGGCCCGCCTGGCGTGGGCGCCGATGCGCAGATCCAGGAGCGCCTCGGCACTGACGCCGTTCAGGGTTCCCCCGAGGTAGCTGCGCACGCTGACGGTGGCCTCGCCGTCGGGCCACAGGACGGCTACCTTGAAGGGCAGGTCCTGGGGCTTGTCGAGATGCATCATCGGGTTCTTGGCCTTGGAGGTGCGCTGGAGTTCGACCTCGATCTGATCGGCCCGGGTGACGCCATCCTGTCCCGACAGGGTCAGGGAAAGACAGGTCTCGGTGCGCCCCTTGCAGGCGTCGTCGTCCTTGCCGCAGCCTGTCAAAAGGAGTACGGAAAACGCCAGAGTGCCGTGGGCCAGCGTCCTCACGGGGTGCCGCCGCGGGCGTCGATCACGCCTCCATTCCACGTCGGCGCGCCGGTCACCTCGCCAGCGGTCGAGGTCCCGCCGCTTCCATGGGTGCCCAGGCCAGCAGCCAGCCCCACGGTCAGGACCGCGGCGGCACCCACGCCGGTCCAGAACCACCACTTCTTGTAGATCGGCGCCGGGTGCGCCTGAACCCTGGGGGCCTGTGCCACGGCAGACGACTTCTCGGCGGCGGTGGCAAAGGTGGGCTGTGCCGGCTCGTCGTTGTGGGACTGGGGCTCCAGGAAACGTGAGCGGGGGCCGGGTTCCAGCTTCACTGCCTTGCGCTCGCCGGGCCTCACGTCGATCACCACCTTGGCGCCGCTGGAGGGGTCGGTGGGCGCCGGCTGAAGCAGGATTTCGTGCCGCCCCGGCAAAAGGCGCACAGGCCCTTCAATGGGGGTCAGGCCGATCTGCCGGCCATCCACCTTCACCGGGGCGTTCTGCCGGTTGGCTTCGATGGTCACCACCGCGGCCACCTGATCCAGCATGACCTGGAGCTTGCCGCCGATCTCCTTGCGTTTGGCATCGGGCAGGGCCTGGGCTTCCTTCAGGTAGCGACCCAGGGCATCCAGCGCGTCCAGAGGGCGCTCGGCCTCGGCGTAGGCCATGCCCAGGGGCAGCAGAAACTTGATGTTGTGGGACAGGTTGTAGGCTTTGAAAAAAGCGTCGGCGCCCCGGGCCGCGTCGTGCTGGGCGAGCAGCTTCTCGCCCTCCTTGGAGACCTTCTCGGCCTCGGCCTTGGCGGCGGTGTCCGGCGGCTTGGCCTGGGCCGCCGCCGGGGGACACGGGGCGGCCAGCAGGAGACAGGTCAAGAAGGCAATGACCGGGCGATCGATGGTTTTACGCATGTGCGTCAAGTGCGCACTTTCGCACGACCAGAAGAAGGCGGCAAGCGGAAGCGTGCGGGGAGAAAAATGGGCCGCGCGGTGGATGAAGGTCCGACCGCGCCGGCAGGAGCTACTTGAGAGGGGTCGTCCCCAGGCGGTGCTCCACGGCGGTCCAGTTGATGTGCTTCAGCAGGCCGGCCAGGTAGTCCGGCTTCTTGGTGCCATAGTCCTTGAAGTAGGCGTGCTCCCAGGCGTCGATGGCGCAAAGGGTGCTCTGGTTGGGCAGGAGGCCCACGTGGTGCTCGGACTGGACCATCAGGTTGCGCACCTTGTTGAAGTTCCAGTCGTAGTTGACCAGGCACCAGCCATGGCCCGAACCGACGATGCCCTTCACGTCGGCGATCCACTTGTCCCACGAGCCGAAGGTGGCCTCCACGGCCTTCTTGAAGTTGGCCGGGGGACTGGCGCCGGGCGCGCCCAGGTTGTCGAAATATAGCTCGTGCAGCACGGTGCCGTTGTAGGCCACCGGCTCGCGACGGCGCAGCTCGGAGTACTCGCCGTAGGAGTAGTTGGCCGTGGTGGGGTCGGCGGTGCCGAGCTTCTGCTCGATCTCGTTGAGCTTCTTCACATACCCCTGGTACAGGGTGAAGTGGTTCTTCAGCTGGTCCTCGCTGAGGAACTCCTTGCAGTCGTGGATCAGCTTGTCATAGTTCTTCGCCTCGTGTGCCATGTCTGACTCCTCTTGCGTAGGACTGCGGGTGGGGACTGCCGATTCGGCAGGGTAGGTAGGTCAAGGCCCTGCGTCAAGGGCAAAGGACACGATCTAGCTGCCTCGACCGTGCTATTTTCTCTCCATGCTCCGCATCCACGTCACCGGCGTCGGGGACGCCTTCACCGAACGCTACCATAATGCCAGCCTGTGCTTGGAGGAACCGAAGCAGGGAGTCCGCTTGCAGATCGACTGCCCCCCGGCGTACCCCCTGGTGTTGGCCGATTACCGCCGGCAAAGCGGCACCGACCTGGCGGTGGAAAACATCGATCACCTGCTCTTGACCCACCTGCACGGCGACCACTGCGGCGGCACGGAGGCCTACCTGTACATGCGCCGCTTCCTTCTGGGGCGCAAGCCGACCCTCTACGGCGCCAAGGAGGTGCTCGATGGCCTGTGGCCGGGGCGCTTGCAGGGCGGCATGCAGGAGCTGCTGCTGAGCCCCGAAGTGGACGGCCCGCGGCTGCGGCTCGGGTTGCTGGACTACACCGAACGCAACGATCTTGAGCCCGGGGTGACCCGGGTGGGCCCGCTGCTCATCGAGCGCCGCTTCACCATCCACCACATCCCCACCACCGCCATCCGCGTCACCGTGGACGGGGCCGCCCGCCCGGCGCTGGGCTACAGCGCCGACACCGCCTTCGACCCTGGCCTGATCGCCTGGCTCGCCGAGGCCGACCTGGTGATCCACGAAACGAACTTCGGGGTCCACACGCCCCTGGCCCGCCTGGCCGCCCTCCCAGAGGATCTGCGCGCCCGCATGCGCCTCATTCACTACCCCGACCTGCTGGACCCGGCGACCGCGCCGATCCGCTGCCTGCGACAGGGCGAGTGCCTGGAACTTTAGGGCCCTTATCTTATTTCTTATCTTAGATCTGGCGCCCCAGCACCGCCGCCAGCGTCTCGCGCAGATAGCGCACCGCCAGGGCGACGGTGCGGGTGGCGCTGTCCGGCACCCGCAGGAGCGGTGGGGCGACCTCCATCACATCCCCGCCGATGATCCCGATGTCGCGCCCGAGTCGCCGGATCAGCTCGACCACGAAATCCGGCACAAGCCCGCCCGGTTCCGGGGTGCCGGTCGCGTCGGCATAGGCGGCGTCGGTCCCATCGATGTCGTTGGAGAAATACACGCCGCTCACCCCGATGCCCCGCAGGTGGGCGATGATGTCGTCGATGGCCTGCGCCGGGCGGGCGCGGCACTCCTCGGCCCAGAACTGGCGCACGCCCAGGGTGGACTCCCAATGCTCCCGAGGGAAGCGTGACGCCCGCGTGCCCACCTGCACCAGGCGCCCTCCCCGGCCCAAAAGCTCGTTGGCATGGTAGGACCACGTCGCGAAACAATACTTGACCCCCAGCCGCTCCGCCAGGAGATCGGTGTGCGCATCGGGCTGGACAATGCCCCACCGATCGCGCCGCACCCGGGACAGCGCCGCCACCACCGGCCAGGCGGTGGAGTGATCGCCCCCAAGGACCATCGGCGCCACCCGCGGGTTCAGGCGAAATACCAGATCAAGGGCGCGCTCCTCGATGGACAGCGGCGAGACCGGCAGGAGGTCCCGCTCCTGTTCCGACACCCCGTCCCAGGAACCCCCCCCGGCACCACTATAGATGGATTGCCGCGACGCGGCCTTTTGCGCCTCGCAGAGCATGTCGTCGTGCAGGAGCTGCGGCACCACGAACACGTCGCCGATGTCCACCACCCCCGCCGCCGCGGCCCGCACAGGGAAGCCCGGATCGTCTGCCAGAAGCGCGGAACGCATGGCCTGCGGCCCCAGGTTCGCCCCCCGCACAAAGCCCGCGCCCACGTCAGAGGGAACCCCCAAGATCACGGCCCGCGCCGTCTTTATGCGCCGCAGGGAATCAAGGAAGCGCTCTTGCACCTGCTCCTCCGAGTCGACCCCGTAGAGGCGCCGCTGCAAGGCCAGTTGCTCCGCCCGCCCGGTCGATACCAGATACAGCCCCCCCCCCGCCGGCCGTAAAAGGAGCGCTAGTTCGTGCAACGTATCCATGGCCGTTCAGGCTAGCACGGGCAGGTGATATGCTGCGTCCCGGAGCTGGCTGATGTTCATCCTGACCAGAAAGCAAAAGGCCCATGTGATCATTCACAACGCCGCGGCGGCGGCGGGCGGCATCGGCGCCGGGTGGCTGAGCGATCTGGTGTTGATCCCCGACGTGCTGCCCCTCTCGGCGCTGCAGGCGGTGATGGTGCTGCTGCTGACCCGGCTCTTCCGCATCCAGCCGGTGAAGGGGATGCTGATCGGGCTTACCGTCGCGTTCTGCACCGGCGTGCTCGGGCGCGGGTTCGCCAATCTGGTCTTCCTGCGCTTCCCCGAACAGCAGACCCTCATTGACGTGATCGTCGCGGTGGGCCTGACCGAGGCGCTGGGCTGGACGATCTATCAAGCCCTTTTGGCCCTGCGCCCGCCGAACACCAGGACGCCGCATTCCCTGATGATCCAGGCCATCGTCGCGACACAGCACGGGCCCCTGCGGGTGCTCCTGACCTCGGCGCCGATGCTGGTGGCACTGCTGGCCGCCCTGGTGGTGCTGGACGTGGAATATCTGGTCGAGGTGCGCCTGCGGGCGCCCAACGGGACGGCGCCCCTCATGATCGAGCACCCCTTGGTGGAACTGAACCAGGGCCTGCTGCGCGTCTCCGGGGTGCCCCGGGGCGCGGCGGAGAAAGCGCGGGTCGAGCTGGTGGTGAAGAACGACCCGCTGGCGGCGCAGCTACAACGGCAGGTCCTGTACCCGGCCATGACGCGGGTCTCGGTGCTGGCCTACGTACCGCCGGGGGAATCGGGCACCCTGATCGTCGATTCCTCGTGGCAGACCCAGGTGGAGACCCTGTCTGACTACTGGCCGCAGGTCCGCAGCAGGCTGTCTCTGCTTCTTTTGGGCCTGCTGGGTACGGTGGCCATGATCTGGCTCGGCGAACACCGTTCCCGGCAGTTGCGGCCGCTGCGACGCTAGAACTGGGCGTGGGCCAACGTGGTGACGCCTGGGCACGCATATGCATAGGCACGCCTTGACATTACCCCTCCCAGGGCGTACCGTCCTTCCAGCAAGCAAGCATCACCACCTCAAACCATCGTTCCGTTCACTTCTTCGATCTCGTTCTTGGTACGTTCCCGTTCACGTCTTTGTCAGGCAACCCCACCAACCACCATACGCGGCAAGCGGCCCAACGCCCTCCAATGGCTTCAGGTACGAAGGGCATCTAGCCAGCGCCGATTCTGAGTCGGCGTCTCCGCAAGTGAGGAATCATCCGATGAATCTGACCGAGCTAAAGCGCAAGAAGATGGCTGAGCTGATCCACATGGGGATGGCTCTCAACATCGAGGGCGTCTCCGGCATCCGCCGGCAGGACCTGATCTTCGCCATCCTCCAGCAGCACTCCGCCAACCGTGGCGATGTGTACGGCGATGGCGTGCTCGAGACCCTCCCGGACGGCTTTGGCTTCCTCCGATCCCCGGACTATAATTACCTGCCCGGTCCCGACGACATCTATGTCTCCCCTTCGCAGATCCGCCGCTTCGGCCTGCGCACCGGCGACACGGTCGAAGGGCAGATCCGGCCGCCCAAAGACAGCGAGCGTTACTTCGCGCTGCTCAAGGTCGAGCGCCTGAACGGGGAGCCCCCCGAGGCGTCCACCGAGAAGGTCA
>JBBRLA010000544.1:0-6049 GCA_038231615.1 Polyangia bacterium
AGCGCCGCGGTGATGGATCGCGAAGCGCGCAGCGCCGCGGTGATGGATCGCGAAGCGCGCAGCGCCGCGGTGATGGATCGCGAAGCGCGCAGCGCCGCGGTGATAGCTGGGCAGGTGAGGCAGGCAGTGCGAAAAGTGTTTTTTCAGGCCCGGGGCGTGAAGCCCGACGTGCTGGTCCTTTTGGAGCCGCTCAAATGACGGCGATTGTGCCGACCGATAAGGGAATGCAGAGCCGTACGCTCGCATGCGTGCCGGACTTGACACCTGCGCAGCACGTATCGTATGTACAGCCCATGGCGAAGCGGAAGCCCTATACCCCCTGGCATCCTCTGTTTGTCGCCATGGTGCAGTACGTCTATCGCCATCGCTACACCGTCCATGGCGAGTATCAGCTCACCAGTTGGCCTCTGCGCGCCGATGTCGTCCTCATCGAAAAGGAGGACCTCGCCGGCCCGCTCCCCCGCGTGCCCGCCATCGGAAGGCGCCTGGGTCCTCGCTACACCCTGCTCGAACTCAAGGGCCCCACCGACGACCTGGAGGGCCTGGACCTGCCCATGCTCATCAGCTACGCCGGACTTCTGGAGGTGAAGGAGCGAGTGGCGAACCCCAGCGACATCCATCTGATGGTGATCGCCAGCGCCCTCGGTTCGGCGTTTCGCCGTCGGGTCGAGCAGGCGGGGGGACATCTGGTCCAGCAAGATCGGGGGCAGTTCTTGGTGGACGGCCTGATGTACCCGCTGTACTGCATCGAGTCCGGGCCCGCCAGCGAGACCGCCGGCAACGGCCTGCTTTACGCATTCAGCCGCGAGTACCTGCGCGACCCGAAAAAGGTATGCGAGCGGTTGAGCGGCGATGAACGTGACCTGTACAACGAGCTATGTCACCATATTCAGCAGATCAGGGAAAGCGAGGACCTCATGGCAATGAAGGATGCCGAATTATTTGAGAGGACGACGGACAAGGTCCTATTTGACATCGTGGCCAAGATGCCCGCGAAGATGCGCGTCCAGGGCTTGACCATCGAGGAGCGCGTCCAGGGCCTGACCATCGAGGAGCGCATGCAGGGCCTGACCATCGAGGAGCGCATGCAGGGCCTGACCATCGAGGAGCGCATGCAGGGTCTGACCGCCGAGGAGTGCCTCCAGGGCCTGAGTGAAGAAGAGATAGAGCGCCTGCAGGACTACCTGGCCCAACTCAAGAACCGCCGCCACTGACAGTGCCGGCAGGCCGGACATGTAAGGATACGGGAGCGGAAACGGCAGATGACAGGACTGCATGACAAAAGTGGCTGCGGCGATGCTACCTCGACACCCGGCGCACCTCGCCGCGACTTCCTGCCGAAATCCCCGGATTCCGCGGCCCTTTTCCGGTATCCTTTTACCCTTATGACTTTCCCACTCCGCCCAAAGGCAGCCCCGGCCCTCTCCCTCTGCGCCGCCCTCGCACTCCTCCTTATATATGGAACGGGCTGCGGCCTCCGCCTCAACCTATATAACTCGTCCGTCACCCGGCCCAGCAACGTCGCCCTCTACTTCGCCGTCACCACCCACAAGGGCGAACCCGTCCCCAACCTGACCTCTGACCGCTTCCGCCTCTATGAGGACGATCAGCTGGTCTCCCTTTTCGAGTCCAAGCAGACCATCCTCAACCCCGAGGTCGCCGCCGTCCAGTACACCTTGCTTTTGGTCGACCTGTCGGGCTCCGTCACCGAGTCCGGGTCTCTGGCCCAGCTCCAGCCCGCCGTGCAGGCCTTCGCCGACCGAGTCGGCCAGCTTCAGCAGGTGGGCATCTACGGCTTCGACGGTTCGCCCAACATCTTCCCCATCGTCGGCTTCTCGTCGGGCAGCAGCGGCATCAAGAACGCCGCCGATCGCCTCGGCACGGCCCACGGCAAGGACCCCTCCACCAACCTGAACGGCGCCGTCGTCGAGGGCCTCAAGCTCCTGGACCGCACCATGGCCCATGGCCCATCGCCGCTGAAATTCGGCACCCTGGTCGTCTTCACCGATGGCACCGATCGCGCCTCCCGGGTGACCAAGCAGGACGTCTCCGAGGCCCTGGACAAGGCCACCGCCAACGTCTTCGTCATCGGCGTCGGCAGCGAAATCAACGAAGCCGAGCTGCGCAACATCGGCCGCACCTACGCCTTCACCAGCAAGGACTCGTCGCAGATCGGCCCGGCCTTCGACCTGATCGGCCAGCGCGTGGAAGCGTATACAAAAAGCTTCTACCTTTTGTCCTACTGCTCCCCGGCCCGCGCCCGCGAGCACGATTTGCGCATCGACGCCTTCGACCTCAACAACACCAAGGGCTCGCTGAACTTCCACTTCTCCGCCGAGGGTTTTGGCCCCAACTGCGACCCCAACCGCCCTCCCCGCTTCGACATCCACCGCCCCCGCATCATCTCGAAGGACCAGTAGATAACGGACTTCAGCTTCTCCGCCAGCCTGCCGACAAGGTACTTGTCTTCCATGAACCCAAAAGGAGAGACAAGATGCCGAAGCCGACAAGGTACTTGTCTTCCATGAACCCAAAAGGAGAGACAAGATGCCGAAGCCCAAGTCCGAAAATTTCGCCGCCCCCGACGTCAGCGTGGCGACCACTGCGGTGGTGCTGCGTGCCCTTTTGGTCCAGGTCGGGGACCTGGCCGTGTCACTGAAGCAAGCCTTTGTCGGGGTGGCTCGCCCCTCGGGCAAGATGAAATGGGCCAGTCATGTCCCGACCCTTTCGCGGGCCATCGCCGACATGATCGATGCGGACCCGCGCCTCTTCGCCTGGCTGCCCTTCGATGCCGCCACCCTGCGCCTCTTCGAGGGCGAGGTGCTGCTGCTTTCGGAAGTGAAGTCCGTGCTCGACCGTTTGGCCGCGTATGTGAACGACGTCTTTTTGACCCGGCGCCACCAACTGTACGAGATGACGGTCCAGGCCACCGAGGGAGTCGAGCTGATCTTGAAGAGCCCGATGACCGCCGCCGACCTGCGCCCGCGCATAGAGGAACTGTCCCAGGCCGTGCGCGCCATCGTCGAGGAGCGCAACACCCAGATCCGCTCCGCCCGCCGCGACAACAAGAAGCGCGCCGAGTGTGCCCAGGCCGACATCGACCGCCTGACCGAGGAGAACCAGATCCTGCGGGGCGATCAGAACCTGCGCGCCGACCCGAAGGACGCCCCGTCTCGCCCCAAGACAGCCAAACGTGCCAGGCGCTAGCCCATGTGCAGCCCACAAAATGTTGTCTACATCTCATCCAGAAAAACACAGCCATCCCGAGTCCCTGGCCTGGGCCAGGGATTCGGAATGGCGGCAACTGGCCGGCTGGCGCAGCCGGGGACTGCCTCGAAGGGGCCCTTTTAGGGGAGCCCAAGCCGCAAAAGGCGAGGGCGCCCCGACGGGCCACAAGAGGCAGCCCCGGCGCAGCCCAGCAGGCCATCCTGCGCTCGCGCCATTCCCCCCCCAAAGCGAGGGCGCCCCGACGGGCCACAAGAGGCAGCCCCGGCGCAGTCAAGCAGGCCATCCTGCGCTCGTGCCATTCCCCCCCCAAAGCGAGGGCGCCCCCGACGGGCCACAAGAGGCAGCCCCGGCGCAGCCCAGCAGGCCATCCTGCGCTCGTGCCATTCCCCGCCCAAAACCCGCAGCCCGCGCGCAGCCCAGTGCCATCTCCCAGCCCAGTACCATTCCCCAGCCCACCCCCCGACCGAAACCCGCAGCCCTTAGTCGACGCCCACGTGCCGCCGTGCCGCTGCCAAAATCGCGCCGCTGTCGCACAGCTTGCGCACCGTGTCAATCTCCCGGTACAGCGGCCGGTCCTGCGTCAGCGTCGGCACCCGCGAGCGGATCAGCTCGTGTACCGCCGACAACGCCTCGCCCGGCCGCAGAGGCCGGCGCAGGTCCAGGCCCTGCGCCGCGCAGCACATCTCGATGGCCAGCACCGTCCGCACGTTGTCGACAATCCGCGTGAACTTCTCCGCCGCGTGCACCCCCATCGACACGTGGTCCTCCCGCCCCGCCGACGAGGGGATCGAATCCACCGACGCCGGGTGCGCCTGGATCTTGTTGTCCGACACCAGCGCCGCCGCCGTCACCTGCGCAATCATGTACCCCGAATTCAGCCCGCTCTCCGGCGTCAGGAACGGCGGCAGCCCCGAGGACAGGTGCGGGTTCACCAACTGCTCGATCCGCCGCTCCGCGATGCTCGCCAGCTCCGCCACCGCGATCCCCGCGAAGTCCAGCGCCAGCGCCACCGGCTGCCCATGAAAGTTCCCCCCGCTGACCACGTCGTATCTCTGGGTCTCGTCAAGCCCCCCCAGCCCGGTCAAGAAAATCAGCGGGTTGTCCGTCGCGCTCATGGATTCTCGCGTCAGCACCTCCCGCACGTAGCCCAGCGCGTCACGGCTGGCCCCGTGCACCTGCGGCATGCAGCGCAGCGAGTACGGGTCCTGCACCTTGCCGCAGTTCCGATGCGAATCGACGATCCCACTATCCGCCAAGAGCCGTCGCAAATTCCCCGCCACCACCCCCTGCCCCGGATGCGGCCGCGCCGCCTGGATGCGCGCATCGAAGGCCCGCGGCGTCCCCTTCAGCGCCTCCAGCGACATGGCCCCGGCAATGTCCGCCAGGCGGCATGCGTCCTCGGCGTCAAGCAGCGCCAGCGCCCCGATGGCCGTCATGCACTGCGTCCCGTTCACCAGGGAAAGCCCCTCCTTGGCCTCCAGCACCAGCGGCACAAGTCCCGCCTGTGCCAGCGCCTCGCTTGCCGGCACCAGCCGGTAGCCGTCGCCTTCGACCTCCACCTCCCCCTCGCCGATGAGGCTCAGCGCCAGGTGCGCCAGCGGCGCCAGGTCCCCCGACGCCCCCACCGAGCCGCGCCCGGGAATGAATGGGTGCACCCGGCGGTTCAACATGTCCACCAAAAGCTCGACCAGTTGCACCCGCACGCCGCTGTAGCCCAGGGAAAGCGTCTGCGCCCGCAGGAGCATCATCGCCCGCACCACCTTTACGAGCAGCGGCGGCCCGACCCCGGCGGCGTGGGAGCGCACCAGGTTCTTCTGCAGGTCGCGGATCTCCCCGGCGCTGATGCGCACGTCGGCCAAAAAACCGAAACCGGTGTTGACCCCGTAGACGCTGGGCGCCTCGTCGCCGCCGCTGGCGATGGCCTCCACCGCGGCGCGCGCCCGCGAAAGGCGCCCCCGGGCCGCGTCGGTCAGGACCACCGCGCGCAGGCCATGGGCCACCTGCGACAGGGACTCTGGCAGAAGCGGTTCCTCGCCGAGAAAGAACGGGGCGAGCGAGGCTTGCAAGGCTGGATCGCCGAGACTCATGGACCGGGGTTATACCATGCTATCTTGCCTATATTAGAAGCCCACACACCGGAAGGCCCAGGCCCTGGCCGTTGGCGTTTGACAGGCGACGTCGGCGACGTCGATACTAGGGAACTCAAATCCAGCCAGGACGAGCGTCAGAACGAATGTCCTCGACTCCCAGTGACCATCCGCCCAAAGATCCCGCCGCGGGCGAGGCCGGACTGCGCCCCGTGGACGCGGGGGACGACATGCCCACGCTGCTGGGTCAGGTCCCGTCGTTCGCCCTCCACAGCGAGGAGGCGGCGGAGCGCACCGCGCCCGGCGGACCGGCGCCCTCGTCTCGCACGGATCGGGAGTCGGTCAAGGATTGGTTCCCCGGCAGCGGCGCCACGCCGGGCCCGCAGACCAGCGACGGCCCGGGTCACGGCGACGAGGCACAGGTGAGGGACACGCGGGGACCGGCGGCGCCCCAAAACGTTGACGCCGACGCATCCGACGACAATGACGTGGCCGATGGGGAGGACCTGGTCGATCTGGACAACCTGGTCGAAGAAGAGGAGACCGGCGCCAAGCCGCGCGACGGCGACGAACCGGCCGGGGACCCGCAGGAGCCGGAGCCGAATGAAGAAGAAGAGACCCCACAGCAGGTAATCGCCGCCTACCAGGAGCAACTGCGCACCGAGACCTACGCCGATCGCATCGACCTGTACGAGCGGGAGCTGCGCTGGGAGACCAGCCGGGCGCGGGCGGCG
>JBBRLA010000545.1:0-6047 GCA_038231615.1 Polyangia bacterium
CAGGCCCTCGCGAGCATCCTTTCGTGGCGCGAGGCGTCGCCATCGCCGAACCTGCTGGCGCCGGTGGATCTGGATGCCGCCGCCGAAAGCTGGCCGGTGGCTGCCGCGGACGCCGTGGTGTGCATCAACATGATCCACATCGCGCCGCCTGCCGCCTGTGAGGGGCTCCTCCGCGGCGCCGGGCGGGTGCTGCCCGAAGGCGGAGTGCTTTGTCTTTATGGTCCTTTCCGCAGGCACGGCAAGCACACCGCGCCCAGCAACGAAGAATTCGACCAGTCCCTGAAAAGACGCGACCCTTTCTGGGGCGTCCGCGACCTGGAAACGGTGGCCGAAGCAGCCGTGGCGCACGGACTGACCCTTTCCGAAGTGGTGCCGATGCCGGCCAACAACTTGTCGGTGGTGTTTCAGCACCACGCAGCCAGGTGATCCCGCTGTGCGACCCGGCGATCCAACCGGGCTACCCGCCTGATCGCTGATGCTCATGGAGCCGGGCGGCTTTCTTCCAGAAGCCGTTTATCGAGTCGTCTGGCCGCGTCCGCCGCATACGCCTGACAACCCTTCGGGTTGATGAAGGGGTCCGGTCCAGCGGGCTGCGCTGCCCGCCGCGTCTGCTTGTCATCCAGGTCCGTGAAGCTCGGATGCACAGAGACGATCAGGTCGCATGGCAGCGCCGCCACCTTGGCGATGCTCTGGCGAAACGCCTGACTGATGCCTGGCGACGCCCCTTCGCCGCCGAACCGGTAGCCGGGCGCCGAGACCGGGTTCAGGCTGTCCGCATAGACCACATTCAGGCAGCGGGCCTGCTCGCAGCTCCGCCAGCTCCAGGTGGTGCTGCCCGGGGTGTGACCGGGCGTGAGGTGCGCGGTGACCGCGATCGGTCCGACGCGCACGACCTCGCGGTCTTGCACGACCTTCACCTTTTGCACGGGTGGGAAGGCGTTGGCCTGGTGCCCGAACGCAAACTGCGGATCGTCGTCGGTCGGTTCGCCTCGCGAAAGGGCCCGCGCCCCGGCGGCGCTGGCTGCCACTACGGCACGGCTGGTGCGTTGCAGCGCCGCGATCCCGCCGGCGTGGTCGAAGTGGGCGTGCGAGTTGAGGATCAGGTGCACATCCTGGGTGCAGAACCCGAGCTTGCGGATGTTGCCATCGATGAGCGAGGCGGACTGCGGCAGCCCCCCATCGAGCAGGATGTGACCCTGGTCCGAGGTGATCAGCACCGCCGAAAGCCCGGCCACGCCGACGTAGTAGCTGTTTCCGAAGAGCCGGAAGGGCTCGCGGGGGGCGTTCCATTCGGCGCAGGAGGCACAGGCGATGGGTGGATCAGGGCGCAAAGACGGCGCCGGGGCGTCGGTCAGGGCCAGGGCAAGGGCAAGGGTGGCGAGGGCGGGCAGGGGTGATATGATCATGGGGCAGGTCAGGACAATCTAAGCAGCTTTTTGCGCATCGTGGTAAAGAAGCCTGGCGGTCATCGTGGGCTCAGCGGTTCGCGAAACATCGTGCTCCGACCCAGGCTGAACTAAAAGAGGCTTCTCGGTTGCACCGCGGCAGGCAGGCGATTATGCATGGACATGACCTTTGCTAAGCGATTGATGTTTTCGGCCTTGCTCGCGGCCCTGGTCCTCTTGCCCGTGTTCGGGCCCGCTTCTTTGGCGCGGGCCGAGGGCCAGACCGAGGTCGCAAGGACCCGGGACCAGGCCGAGTCCGCGACCGAGTCCAAGATCCGGGCCGTGCTGGACGGGCAGGTCGCCGCCTGGAACCGCGGGGACCTGGTCGGCTACATGGCCGGGTACTGGAAGTCCCCTGACCTTTCGTTCTACTCCAGCGGAACCGTCACCACCGGCTGGCAGCCCACCCTTTTCCGCTATCGCCAGCGCTACCAGGGCGAGGGCCGCGAGATGGGCCAGCTGACCTTCGGCGAGGTCCAGATCCTGCCCCTCTCGGAAAACGCGGCCGTGGTGCGCGGACACTGGTCGCTGCGCATGTCCCGGCTGGGGAAAGAGCCCCGCGGCCTCTTCACCGTGGTGATGAAGCGCCTGCCCGAGGGCTGGCGCATCGTCCACGACCATTCTTCGGGCGAGTGATGCGCAGCGGGAATCCTCGAGGCAGAGGCGGTCCTTCAAGACCCCGGAACAGGAAGCCCGCGCCATCGCCGAGCGCCAGGGATGCGGTCGATCCCACCAAGGTACCCCGCGACGCCTCTTTCGACGAGATCCTGCGGGCTGGAGATCATCGACGGGAACGGCGGCGGCGACGGCGTGCGTTTTCGCGAACGGCGAAGTCGGCCTGGTCCCTGATCCGTTCGTGGCCAAAGAAGCGGCTGTCGCCTGGGCGCCGGGGCGGCGGTGGGGTCAGACAGGCTGCCCTTCTACGACCGGCCGCTATCGATCGAAGCGCTACCTATCGCCCTCGCCGCCGTTCCTGGTATGAACTGCCTGCTGACCTGGAACTGCAGGCGCCGCCTGGCGATCTCGCCGAGCTACAATGTCTTGCGTGCCAAACCCCAGCAAATCTTCCGCCGCGGCCAGCGGCTCGCGCATCCTGCGGGACGCTTTTGTCTTTGCCATGGCTTGCCTTATCCTCGCCCCGGCGCTGGTGCTCTTTCCCCGTGCCGCAGCGGGTGTCCTGTGCTTCTGGCTGCTGGCCTTTTTCACCCCGCTGCCGGCAGCGATCCTCCGTCGGCTGGACCACCCCGAACATCGCCGGCGCGGCCCTGCGCGCATCGCAGTCCTGGCCGGGGGCTTCTCCAGCAGCGGCCAGCTTAGCGAGCGCACCCACCGGCGGCTGCGCTACGGCATCGAGCTGGCCCATACCAGCGGCGCCGAGTTGATCCTCTGCGGCGGCGCTCTCTCCAACGAGCGCACCGAGGCCGAGGCGATGGCGGGCCTGGCCCGCGACCTGGGCTTCGCTGGCCCGCTGCTCATCGAGCCATGCTCGCGCTCCACCGTGGAGAATCTCCTTTGCCTGTCCCGCTTTCCCGCATCCGCCGCCGCGCCGGAACACCAGCCCATCCTCGTGGTGACCTGCCCGCAGCACCTTCCCCGGGTGCGGCGCATCGCTCGCGCCGTCACCCTCACGCCGCCCCCGATGCGCCTCCTGCCAGTGGCCTACCCGGTGGAGCGGCTGCCGGCCGGGCCCGGCGGTCGCCTGGCCCTGGCCGCGGAATGCCTTTACGAGTGCCTGGTCTACTCCTGGCTGACGCTGCGGGTGGGCCTGTCCCAGGCCCGCCTGCTCCGCCCCCTCTCCGCCCTCGATCGGCCGCATCTCTTCAAAAAGTAGC
Organism: Polyangia bacterium; assembly: GCA_038231615.1. Lineage (GTDB taxonomy): Bacteria > Myxococcota_A > Polyangia > Palsa-1104 > JAEUJZ01 > JBBRLA01. The sequence continues at coordinate 3,278 of JBBRLA010000545.1, forward strand.
CGAAAGCTCGACCAGGGCGGCGGCGGCGGCGGCGCAGGGCGAGAGCGCGAAGACCTGCCGGGCATAGGACAGCGCCGCCCCCCGCTGCCCCTTGTCCCGGGCCTGCTCCCGGGCCTGGCACAGCAGCTCGACCAAGCGTTGCCGCGCCTCCGCCAGCACCGCCTCGCTTTCGTTGGTCTGCTGCCGCGCCGCCACCTGCGCCGCCGCCTGGTACGCATCCACCAGCTGGCCCGCACCCATCAGGCGATCTCGCCGGGCGATCAGCTCTTCGATCGAAGTGGGCGAAATGGGCGAAATGGGCGCCTTGGCCTGCCGCGCCGAGAGCCCCCCCGGGCTCAGCCGGGACAGCGCCACGTACCGATCGCAGAACGCCAGGCGCACCCCGGCGCGCTCCATGCGCTGGTGCAGGTCCCAGTCCTCGCCGTAGCGCAGGTCCGGGCGATAAAGGTCCTCCAGCCCCACCGCCTCCAGCGCCCCGCGCGTATAAAGGACCGTCTGGTTGTGGATGTAATTCACCTTGCCCAGGTCCCCCGGGCGAAAGCCCCCGCGCCGGGCCCGTTCCCACAGGCTACCCCCTGGGCGATGGCTTGCGAAGGGGCGCTCGTGGTCCCCCGCCCCCTCGGGCAAAAGGAACCCTTCGGGGCTGATGTCCTGCGACCGGCCATGGGCCAGCCCCGCCCCGGACGCCTCGCGCAGCGTCTCGGCCAGCGCCTGCAGCTTCCACGGCAGCGCCAGATCGTCCGAGTCCTGGTGCGAGAAGGCGTCGCACCCGATCTGATAGAGCGCCCGCAGTCCCGCCCCCCGGGCCGCGGAGACATGCTGGTTGGGCTGGCGGATCAGCAAGACCGACCCCGCGGGAGAAAGATCGCACACCTCCCCCGAGAGGCGGTCCTCAACCCGCAGGAGCTGCTCGGCGTAGCGCCCCAGCAGGTGTTCATAAGTACCGTCGGTAGAGCCGTCGTCCACCACGGCGATGACCACCCGCAGGTCACCCGCCTGGCAGAGCAGAGAGTCAAGGGTCAGGGAAACCAGAGCGCGCCGGTTGTGGACCGGGACGGCGACGCCAATTCGAAGGGGCATGGCAAGCGTAGTCATCAGAATGAATGCAGTGTACTCATTCGCCGCGCTGACGCCACTTGCCGATAGCACAAGCCAGGTTTGCGGCTGCTACCCCACCCAGGGCGGTCGGCGGGGCGAGGCGATGGCCCTTCCGCGCGCGCCGCCGGCCTGGGCGGCTCTGTCGCCCTGCCTGCTGTCACTCCTACCTGAAGATGGTTGTCTGTCCTGTCTTGCCCCTCGGCCCACCTCCCCCGGCCGGCTGTCCCCCGCCGGAATCTCCGGTCCTCAATCAGCGGGCTTGACCCGCCCTGCCCGGAGGCTGATCCCCCCTGAGCGGCAGGGGGGTCTGGGGGGTACATGTCAGGGGGACACAGGGCCGCTGGGATGTAAGTCAGCGGTACCTCGGGACCCGTGTGCCCGATCGGCGGTTCGAGGGCGAGATTTTGTTTCCTTTGTTACGGACGCAATGAGTGGTGATCAGGGAAGCGAGATGGGGAGTGCCGCTCGCGGGTAGCTCAAGCCAGCTTCAGTGGCCAAATACCCGCCCGCATTTTTCCTACGCTCCGGACCTTCGTGGTCGATGGAGGGCATGCGAGCGACTTAGCATAGAGTGGGAGGATGGGCAACAAATCGGGGCCATGACTTGGAGGGGTCCCCCCTCCCGGCCCCTGCTTGCGAGATGGGACCAGTCGGACTATCGTTTGAAGATGACAGCCAAGCAGAAAGCCCTCGATGTCATCTCGTCCCTGCCGGACAGTGCCGCCCCGCAGGACATCGTGAGCCTTCTGATCAACATCTACCGGATCAAGCAAGGACTTGCCGACAAAGGCGAACTGTCGCGCGCCTCCGAAGGGAATGAGAGCGAGGCCGAGATTCAGTTTTCCGCGGCTGCGCAGGTAAAAGCCTGGCGCCAACTCGCGGGACAGTGGCAATCAGACAGCCCCTCCGAGGAGATTGATGCCATCTACGCAGCGCGGACTCCGGGTCGTGAGATCGATCTGTGAAGCTTCTTGATACAGATACCTGCATCGAAATTCTGCGCGGGAATCGCGTGGTGATCGACAGACGAACGGCACTCGAAGACGAAGTTGCAACGACCTGGATTACGGTGGCGGAACTCCACTACGGCGCCGCGAAATCCGCCCGACCGGAGCACCATCGAGAACTGGTGACGACATTTCTCCGGACAATACGGCGATTGGACCTTGATGACACATCGAGCCGGACCTTTGGCGAAATCAAGGCCAGGCTCGAACGGGCCGGACAGAGGCTGGCTGACGCCGACCTGTTCATCGCCGCCATCGCCCTGGCCCAGGGTGCGACCGTGGTCACCGGGAATCGTCGCCACTATGATCGTGTCCCCGACCTGCTTATCGAGGACTGGATTCGCCCCTGACCCTGGTCTTGGACGAATCCCTTCCCCGTCAGGAAGTCTGAAAAGGCTGTGGTTGCAGGTGGACCCCCTTTTCAGAGGGATGAGTTAGGTCGCAACCACCTCGTGCCACTGAAGAGCGCCCCTTTCCCGTTTTTTCAGTCGTTGCGCAGATGATGACGCGCTCGACAAGCTCCTCCGGGCCATCGAAGAGCGGGTGCATACCTGAGGCCGTGGAGGGAAGAGGGGCCGTGGCGGGCGCTGCTTTACTTCGGCAGCGTAGGCGGCCGGCCGCTGGAGGCGCCGCGGCGCTTGGGCTTGGGATGCACCGGCACGACC
>JBBRLA010000546.1:0-6028 GCA_038231615.1 Polyangia bacterium
GACGTCGTGCCGCACCCGCTGCGCCGCCGAGCCGCCCGCGTGCCGGCCGGGGGCACGGCCTGGCTGGAGGCGGTGAACTGCCAGGAGGTGGTGGACGGCGACCGGGTGGACGGTGTGATGATCGACGTGTCCGAGCAGGGTGAAAAGCAAGCCGCCACAAAGAAACAAAAGCAGCAAGGCGAGACGTTCTTTGGTGGGCGAAGAAGTCGAGGCTGGACCCGCAGCCAGGGAGATGGGCCTCGCTTTATGGACCCTGGTGGGCTGCTCATCGGTGCGAATCCTGATCGAGCGGGCCTGTGCCGGTTCCATAAGGACCATCGCTTGCTTGATCTCCTCGGCGGCCTGCTTCATGGTGGGGCGGTCAGCGGGCGACTTTTGCAGCATGGCATGCACCAGCCGATCCAGCTCGGAAGAGAGGGCCGGGCAGCGCTCACGCAGGGGCGGCGGCAGTTGGCGAACGTGGCCCACCAGCACCTCCGCCGGAAACGAAGAGTCGAATGGAAGCTCGCCGGCAAGAAGCTCGTAAAGCATCACACCCAGCGCGTACACGTCTACCTGCGCGTCGGCCTCACCGCCGAGGCACATCTCCGGGGCCATGTAGTTGGGGGTCCCCATGATGGTCCCGGTCTGGGTCCGATAACGCATGCCGGGGACCTCGACCGCGAGCCTGGCGATCCCGAAGTCGAGGACCTTGGCCCGCTCTCCGAAGGGCAGGGCAGTGTCGGCGATGATCATCACGTTGTCGGGCTTGAGGTCGCGATGAACGATGTCCTTCTGATGGGCCACCTGCAGCGCCAGCGCGATCTGTTGGAACCAGCACAACTCCGTCGGCCCGGTACGGCCCCGGGCCGCCAGCATCCGAGCCGTCAAAGTATCTCCCTCCAGCAGCTCCATGATGAGGAACGCAGTCCCCTCTGGCAGCCGGCCGAACTCGAAGACCTCCACGATCCCCGGGTGACGGACCCGGTTGGCCGCGCGGGCCTCGTTCTGAAAGCGGTTGAAGAGACGCGGGTGCTCGGCGAACTCGGGGTAGAGGATCTTCACCGCGGCCTGGCGACCGATGTGGCGATGCTCGCCCTCGAAGACGACCCCCATGCCGCCACGTCCCAGTTCGCGGATCAGGACGTAGTTGCCCACCGTGGATCCGGGTCCCACGCCCACCGAGTACAGGTCGAAACCGCCAGCGTCCTGGACTGTCGGGTTCCGATCCAGGTCACCGGAATCACGGGGCAGGTGCCATGGGGAGCGGTCCTGGTTCATCGGTCTATCAACTTGATCATCGGTCCGGCCCGGTGCCAACGGGAAGCCGCGGCAGGTCGCAGAAGAGCGCCACCCCTTCGGCCTGTCTCTGGGCCAGGAGTTCGCCGCCGTGCACCCGGAACAGGTGCGCCCCGATCACAATGCCCAAAGGCCCGCGCTCGGCCCGCTGGGCGCCGCTTTCACTGGGGCAGAGCATCTGGAGCAGGTGCTCCGGGGCCGGCAGCCGGGCCGGGTCGCCGGGGATCAGCGCCGAGAGGCGGGAAAGGTCCCCGGGAAGCGGGACCAGCGACAGGCAAACCCGCTGCTGCGGGCCCACGGTGCGGGCCCAGCCCAGGGCGGCCCGGAGCATCCTTGCGAGGGCCTCGGACAGGAGCGCCGGGTCGCCATGGACGAAGGTGGCCGGCGGCGTGGCGATCTCCAGCACCGGGGCCTTGGCCGGCGGCGAAAGAAGCAGCGGGCTGGATGCCATCGCCTGGACCAGGAGGTGCAGAGCCACCTCGCCGGCCTGATCGGGCTGGGGCGCGGCGCAGCCCAGGCGCAAGTCCTGATGGAAGCGCCGCAGCCGGCTCTCCGAAAGCTGGAGCTGCCGGTTCATGCGCAGGAGGTCCTCCGGGGTGACGCGGGCCTCAATCGCTAAGCGCCCGAAGCGCCGCGGTTCATCAATCATCGCGGAATGCCTTTCCTCGTCGCCGGAGAGCAGAGTGAGCAGGTCCTGGTGAAGGCTGCCGACCTCCTGAAATGTCGGCAACATGAAGGTCAGGGTGTTGCTGAGTTCGTGGGCCATGCCACTGCACATCGAAGAGATCGGATCGAGGGGAAGCGAGGTCGGCTGATTCATCCGGGAGTTATCAGCACCGATCGTCCTGATGCCAGTCCCATGGTTCAGATCCTTTCTTTTGCGGTTTTGCGCTTTTGTTCGCCGTGCCAATCACAACGTCCAGCGAGCCCAGGCGTTTGCTCGGCGCGTACAGTGTAAGATTTATACGTATGTCTCCCAGAACAATGGCATGCTGTGCAGAACGTGCATGGCATGGCATAGATCGTGTAATGTAAAGTGGTTCAGTCGGATGATCCGACAAGCCTGTACGCGCTTGACAGCGCGGATTGGATAGGCAGGATCAATAAAGGGCGATCTTTCGCGTAAGGAATATGACGAGTAGTTTTTTAACGTCTCACGCTGTTGCCGAGTTGATCGGTGTCAGTCCCTCGACCGTCCTCTCCTGGATCGACAAGGGGCTTTTGCCGGCGTTTCGCACGCCTGGTGGCCACCGACGGGTCGATCCCGGCGCACTGGTGGAGTTCCTGCGCTCCCATCAGATGCCGGTCCCCAGGGCGCTCCTGCCTCAGGCCCGGAGGGTGCTCCTCATCGACGATGAGGTGACCTTCCTGCGCTCGACCAAGCGGGCGCTGAAACAGCAGCACCCCGATCTGGAGGTCGACGTGGCCGAGGGCCCGGTCGAGGGCCTGCTGAAGATCGGTACCGACAAGCCGGACGCGGTGGTGCTGGACGCGGTCATGCCCGGCATGGACGGGGTCGAGGTATGTCGGCAGATCCGCCAAAACCCCGCGACCGCGGAGATCGTCGTCGTGGCCCTGACCGGGCGTCTGGACGCGGACCTGGCGGCGTCCTTCGCCAAGGCGGGGGCGACGGCGTGCCTGCGAAAGCCACTGGACTTGATGGCGCTTATTCGCCTCCTGGGCCTTTAGACCATGTCGTTGGTGGGCGTGGGCGTGGCCGCGATCACGGGTACGGGCGCGGGGAAGTCGCCGCGCTCTCAGCGCTTCCGTGCCCTGCGCCACCCCAGCAGCGAGTTCGGTCTGGGGCCCATTGCCGCCTGCTTCTGGCACCCCCGGCTTCACGGGGCCAGCGCGCACTGCGAGAACGTATCGCTCCACGGGCTTTTGCTCTTGCTCCCCGGCAAGGCCGCCAGTCTGGGGTTGGTCGGGCTGAACGATCGCATTACCGGGCTCCACGTGGCGCTCTCTACGGGCGAGGTGGTGTTCCATGGCGAGGCGCTGGTTCGTCAGGTACGCACGGACGGCGCCGACCTGTTTCTGGGGCTTTCCTTGTCGAGCGGAGTGGTCGACCTGCCGCTGCTCCATGAACAGCAGGTCCGCAGCCGCTTTTCTGTGCGCTGCGATGAGGCCGAACGCACCGCCGACGCCAGCCGCATCACCCCGCGCTTCAAGGCGTGGATCGCCGACCTGCGCTGCTACCTGGAGACCATGCAGGCGTTCCTGGACCGGGAAGAAGCGGCGCTTTCCGGCGAGGATCTCTACACCCAGGAGCGGGTGGTGGGGCAGTACATCCAGGAGATCGGCCCCCGGGTGGTCAAGCGGGTGCACGAGGCGTCCCACGGCATGGGGGCCCTGCTTTCCGACCTGAGCGAGGAAGAGCACGCGGTCCACCGGCCCTATGCACAGCACCACCTGGGCACTCTGTTCCAGACCTCCCCGCTGATGCGCCGGGCGCTGCAGAAGCCCCTGGGCTACGCCGGCGACTACGAGATGATGAACATGCTCTACCGCCCTGCGGAGGAGGGGAGCAGCCTCTTCGGGCAGATCATGAACCTGTGCGCGGCGGAGGAGGGGGCGGCCCGGGCCAACATCAATCGCATCAGCTACCTGGGTGAGAAGATGCGCTCCGTCATCGCCCATCGGCTGGGGGAACGGGCTCTTCTGGCCAGCATCGGCTGCGGCCCGGCCCGCGAGATTGACGCGCTTTTGTCCCACGATCCAGCCCTGGGCGCGTGCATCGACGTGATGCTGGTGGACCAGGACGCCCGGGCGATCTCCTACTGCGAGCGCAAGCTTGGACCCCTGGCCCTGGCCACCTCGGCCCGGGTGCACTTGGTGCGGGAGTCCATCCGACGCCTGCTCACCGGCGGCTCGCTGGCCCACACCCTGGGACCGCGGGACCTCATCTACAGCGCCGGACTCTTTGACTATCTGAGCGATCGCAGCTTCGCCACCCTGCTCTCGGCCCTCTACGACGCCGTCGTCCCCGGGGGCTCTTTGGTGATTGGCAATGTCAATGTCAACAACCCGACGCGCTATTTCATGGAATACTTCCTGGAATGGTTTCTGGTGCACCGCTCTCCCGCACAGCTCCTGGATCAGGCGCGGCTCCTTCGACCCACTCCGCGCAGCGTTCGAGTGGAGTCGGAACCCCTCGGGGTGAATCTCTTCCTCCTCATCGAGAGATGATCCCGTCGTTCAAAGCCTACATCGCCGAACAGAATTTCGAATCGGTGAGGCTGGTGGGCGTCCTGGGCGCGCTGCTCATGCCCGCCGGACTGGCCTTGGATTTCCTGACGGAGAAGGCGCACCTGCGGCAGTTCCTGGCGGTGCGCCTTCTGGCCTCGGCCTTCTGCATGGCCATCTTCGGCGTCTCCCGGCTGCCGGCGCTGCGGCGCTACAGCTTCCCCTTGGGCGCCAGCGTGATCCTGTGCTGCGCCCTGTCCATCCAGATCATGATCAACGGTCTCACGGGGTCGGCCTCGTCCTACTACGCGGGGCTGAACCTGTGCACCCTGGCCGCCGGGCTGGCCTTCGTGTGGAGCCTGCGGCAGTCCCTGTGGGTGTGCCTGATCATCCTCTCGGCGTGGCTGTTTCATGTGCCCTTCGAGACCCAGCCGGTGGCCGAGGCGTTTTACAACAACATCTACTTCCTGGTGCTGACCGGGATCATCGCCGTCGCCGCCAACGCCACCCGCTACACCCTGGCACAGCGCGAGTATGAGGCCCGCATCGCCCTGGCACAGGCCAGCTCCGAACTCTCCGCCTCGCTGGAGCGCATCCGCGAGCTGGACCGTCTGAAGAGCCAGTTCTTCGCCAACGTCTCCCACGAGCTGCGCACGCCCCTGACCCTCATCACCGCGCCGATCCACGATCTCCTATTGCGGGGCGGGCAGCCCGACGGCGTGACCAACACCCTGCAGATCGTCCTGCGCAACGCCCTGCGCCTTCACGGTCTGATCGACGGCCTGCTCGACCTGGCGCAACTCGAGGCGGGCCGGCTGCGCCTGCGCATCAGCCCCCTGGACCTGACCCTCCTTACCGAGGAGGTGGTGGCCTCGTTCCGGCCGGCCGCCGACTCGATGGGGCTGCGCTTGGAAATCGACCTGCCCCCCGAGGGCACGGCCACCGTCCTGGGGGATGCCGACAAGCTGGAGGTGGTGCTGACCAACCTTTTGGGCAATGCCATCAAGTTCACCCAGCGGGGTGGGCAAGTGACGGTGCGCCTGCGCTACAACGGGGAAGGCGGCGAACTCACGGTCAGCGACAACGGCCCCGGCATCTCCGAGGCCGAGCTGCCCTACATCTTCGAGCGCTTCCGCCGGGTCGAGTCCCCGGGCAGGAAGCAGGGCGGGGCCGGCATCGGCCTGGCCCTGGTCAAGGAGCTGGTCGAACTTCACGGCGGCACGGTGCAGGCGCAGAGCCACCCAGGGAACGGCGCCAGCTTCGTGGTGCATCTGCGCACCAGCGGGACCCCCGAGTCCGGGGTGGCGCAGGGCCCAGTGGAGGAGGGAGCACCGATCATGCCCATGCGGCGCTCCGCCGACCAGTCCCGGGAGCACCTGGCCCTCTTGACCGGCTCGCGGACTCGGCTGAGCCCCGCCGACCCGGCGCTCTTCCACGTCAACGATCCCACCGATCGCGAAGCGCCGCGGTCCACCGATCGCGAAGCGCCGCAGGCGCCGCGGTCCACCGATCGCGAAGCGCCGCAGGCGCCGCGGTCCACCGATCGCGAAGCGCCGCAGGCGCC
>JBBRLA010000547.1:0-6018 GCA_038231615.1 Polyangia bacterium
GGAGTCCGCCTCCGCGCATCACCGGCCAAATTTTCGCCCCTGGACGCCGCCCCTGCGGCACCGGACGCCGCAATGGCGGCACCGGACGCCGCAATGGCGGCATCGCTGGCCCATATTCCGCTACTTAACGCCGCCTCCGCGGCATCGTTGGCTCATATTCCGCCGCCGGAATCTCCCTCCGCGGCACCGGACGCCGCAATTGCAGCATCGTTGGCCCATATTCCGCCGCCGGAATCCGCTGCCACTGCATCGCTGGCCACCCCCGCCAAGGTCCCCTTCACGACCCCAGCCGCCAAGATCCTCAAGACGGCCGGGCTCATCCGTGGGGACATTGACGGGCCCAAGGTCTGCTACTGCACCGAACCCAAGACGCTGCGTCAACTCAAGGCGCTGGTGGCCAGTCTGTAATTGACTCCTGGGGCCTCTTAACGTATATCGTCGATCTACGATTATACGAATCAGGGACCTTTCTACATGTCATCGACCGAGTCGAGCCCTGGGCAAGGTCCACAAAGGACGCGAGAGGTGCGCTGGGCCCTCGTTCGCCTGATCTTGGGAACGGCACAGGTGAGCGGTGCGACAGCCGCACTCTTGCTGCTGCTGCAACTGGGCGCCCAGAACCCGTGGACCCTGGGCGCTGTCATGGTCACGTGCGTTTGCACCACCTTGAGCGTCCTGCTCTTCGGGAATCGCCGAGGGCGCGCACCGGCTGACGGCCCGCTCCCTCCACAGCGGAGTTGACTTATGTCGACCAAGGGCATGCGCTTCAGCTTCCTGAGCCCGGTGCATTTGATCGGAAGCGCGTTGTTTCGGGTATCCATCTGGCTGATCTGCTGTCCCGATGCGTTTATGGCCGCCAGGCAGAGCCTTTTTCAACGCGAGGTCTCGATGCTGCCTTTGCCGGTCCGAGCGGGCCTGCTGGTCATCCCCATGTAGCGAGGCGCTGGATAGGCAGACATGAGAAAGCCGCATATCGGCAGGGGTTTTGAAGACGAGCTGAGCCAGCTCCGTGAGCGAATCGCAGCCATGGGGGCCAAGGTGCAGGAAATGATCGCCCGCAGCATGCAGGCCCACCTTCAGCGGGACAGTGACCTGGCCCGTCAAACGATTGGGCTCGATCCGCTGATCAACCGCTTGGAGATGGACATCGACGAACTGTGCGTTTGCATCCTTGCGCGGCGCCAGCCGGTCGCCTCCGACCTGCGCTTCATCACCATGGCGCTCAAGGCGGTCACGGACCTGGAGCGCATAGGCGATTCCGCGGTGAATATCTGCGAGCGCATCATTGAGCTGAACGAGGAGCCGCAGATCAAGCTGTACGTGGGCATCTCTCAGATGGCGGAGCTAGTCCAGCGCATGGTCCGGGAGGCGCTCGACGCCTTCGTAGCAGGAGACGCCGCCATCGCGCTGCGGGTCATCGAGCAGGACCAGTCGGTGGATGCGCACTACGTCCAGCTTTTCCGAGAACTTCTAACCTACATGCTAGAAGACCCCCGGACCATCTCCCGCGCGCTTTGCATCCAGAGCATCGCCAAGCACCTGGAGCGGGTGGGGGACCATGCGACGAACTTGGCCGAGATGGTCGTGTACATGGTGGGGGGCAAGGACATCCGCCATCCGGGCAGACTTGGAGATACGTAGATGCTGCTGCTAGCCGCCGTCGTTTTTTTCGCCCTCGCCTTCGACTACACCAACGGATTTCACGATGCGGCCAACGCCATCGCGACGTCCATCTCGACCCGTGCCTTGCAGCCCGGTCAGGCGCTGCTCTTGGCGGCAGTCCTAAACTTTGTTGGCACGCTCTTGTCTACATCGGTGGCGGCGACGGTCGCCAAGGGCATCGTCGACCCTGGCGTGGTCACCTTGCAGACGGTCCTTGCGGGCCTGATCGGAGCGATCATCTGGAACATCATCACCTGGTACTTCGGCATCCCCACCAGTTCCTCCCACTGCCTGCTTGGCGGTGTCGCCGGAGCAGTCGTCGGGGCCTATGGGACCTCCGGGGTCCAATGGACGCACATCGTGGAGAAGGTCATCATTCCCACGGTCCTTTCGCCGATCGTCGGGTTTTTCGTGGGCATCACCATCTCGGTCGCGCTGGCCTGGATGTTTCGCCGAAGCCGTCCGGGCACCATGAACCATCGGTTCCGCAGGGTCAGCCCACCCTCCTTCAAGAACTGCACATCGGGATGGGCGTTGTGGGTTTCGACGACAAAATCGGTGGCCGCCTGGGCGGTGGCGGCGGCGGCCTCCGGCAGGTCCTTGTACTGTGGCGCGCTGGCGGTGGCGGCAGGGTCGATCCGGATGGCGCCGGCCCTTTGCGCGACGTTGTCGGTTACCACGCCGAAGCACTTGATGAGGGCCGGGATCTCGCCGGCCTCGAAGTGAACGACCATGGAGCGCACCGACTCGCCAAAGCCTTGGTCCTCGGTGCGCACGACGAAGTAACGCCCGCTTTGGAGCAGGACTTGGGCGGCCTTGTCCTCATCGGGATGGGCAGTCTGGGCATCCAGAGTGACGGCGCCATCGACGCCGACGTGGACGTCGCCGTCCACACCGATAGGGGCCGGGGTGGCGCCAGAGGCCGGGGTGGCGCCAGAGGCCGGGGTGGCGCCAGAGGCCGGGGTGACGCCAGATGCCGGGCCGGCGGTGACACGGCGGGAAGCGGTCGAACGAGGAGCAATCTTGCGCGTCATGGGGGGACCTCTGTTGGACAAAGGGGTGCTGCCTCTTTGGCAGGCCGTTTGTCTTTATCCATTTATCCTTAGGCAAGGTCCGTGCCAGAAGGCCGACTCAAGAGGAATGCGGAGTTACGGGCAGTGGCCCCTGGGGCCACTGTGGTGATTTTAATCAGTAGGGTGCGTAATTTTGAGCAGGTGCGGCTGGAGGACCTACCTGGCGATGAAGAGGGGGTGCCTTATCACCCGGGCCGAGGAGGTCCGCCGCATCAGCCCCGCTGACGTGGACGGCTACCAGATTCACCGGCCTCGCAGGGCCTGGGGCTTCTGCTTCTTCGGCGTCCCGGCTGCGCTGCGTGTCCGCTGCGTTGATGGTGCCGGCTCATCCGCGCCGCCCACCAGCACTCTCTTGCCGTCGAAGGCCACCGCCACCTGCTGGATCGGCGCGGCCCCGTGCGCCCGCAGCTCGGCGGCATAGTCTTTCTCCAGAAGCTGCTTTTTCGCCGCGGCCAGGGCCCGTTCCAGCGTGGATCCCTTGGCCTTGGACTTCACCTTCAGTTCCAGGACGACTCCGGGCTGTCCGGGTTCGGTGGGCAGGATCATCACGTCGTAGCGCCCATGGCCCCCTTCCCGGTTGGTATTGACCCGATGGCGGGGGCCCATGGAGACGAGCAGCCCCAGGATGAACACCTGGTAGACATGCTCGGGCGGCATCTTCTTCCGCTTGCCGCCGACGTCATGAAAGCTTGACGATTCTACCAGAATTCGCTGCAGGTGTTCCTGAAAGCGCGGCAGATCTCCCCCAAGGAGGGCCTGAATCATCTGCTGCCGACGCCGCTCGCCGCCGACGCCGTGCTCCAGCCAGCGGTCAAACAGGTTGGCGAAGACCGTGCTGACTTCCAGGTTCGGCACCTTCAGGGTTCCCGTGGTCACGCTGCGCGTGCCGCCCTCTATCCTGATCTGCACGTCCTCGGCCTTGAGATACCCGGTGAACAGGAGGAAGCTCCACAGCGCCTCAGGCTCTGTTTGGATGTCCCGCAGCACGGTGTCCTCGCGGATGACCTTGTGCACCCCCTCTCCTCGAAGCAGCGCCTCCATCTCCCCCTGTTCGCCGCCACCGCAGTGAAACAGGAGTTCGCGGATGAGTTCATCCGAGGCGGTGTTCACCCAGTAGGTCTGCAGAGGCTCCTTGGGATGCGCCAGCGCGTTCAGCAGGGACCAGGGGTTATAGATGACCTGACCGCCGAAGTCATAGCCGTTGTACCAGCGCCGCAGATCTTCCATCCGCAGGGGCGAGCCAAGCCTCTGGCGCAGCCCTTGTACTTCCGCCTCAGTAAAGCCGAAGTCCGTCGCATAGTCCTGCTTGAGCAGGCTGTAGACCCCCAGGTTGTTGAGGCCCGAGAACAGGCTCTCCTTGGCGATGCGCAGGATGCCGGTGAGCACGCCCTTGAACAGGTGCTCGTTGTCCTTGAGACCGCTGGTGAGCAGCCCGCGGAAGAAGCTCGCTGCCTCTTTATAGTAGCCGCGGACGGACGCCTCATGAAGCGGGGTATCGTACTCATCGATGAGGATGACGGCCTGTTCCCCGTAGGCCTGAGCCAAGAAGAGGGACAGGTAGCGCAGCGCCTCCGAGAGCCGGCCTTCGGATGCCTTCTCGGAAATGATCTCCTGGATCAGCCTGCGCTGACGCTGGGTTAAAGAGGCCCCCGCGAGCACAAAGGCATGCTGATCATAGAGCGCCGCCAGCAGCTCAGCGATCTTGGATCGGCACGCGGAAAAGCTCGCGCATTTGACATCCTTGAACGTCAGATAGATGAGGGGGTAGCGCTGGAAGTGCGTCCGAGCCTTTGCCGACTGCCAGATGGCCAGGTCGGTAAAGAGCGCGCTGTGGTCCTTTTCGCTCTTGCCCAGGAAGTAGCCGATCATGGAAAGGTTGGTACTCTTGCCGAAGCGCCGGGGACGGGGGAAGAGCAAAGTCTGGTAGGGATCGGAAAGGACCCGGGCGATGAGGTCGGTCTTGTCCACCAGAAGCACCCCCGGCTTGCGAAGGGCGGCGAAGTCGGAAGTGCCGAGGGACAGATGGGGAGTCTCGCGCATGCTTCTTCTTTATAGCCGAAATATCGACCTACCTGGCGATGAAGGGGGGTGCCTTATCACCCGGGTTGCACAACCTGCACCGTTTGCGGCACCTTATCTGGGACATCCCCATGAATGCCACGAACGCACGCACGCCCCGAGGCAACAAGGTCACGGTGATCGGCTCCGGCTTCGGCGGGCTGGCCGCGGGCATCCGCCTCCAGGCGCGGGGCTACCAGGTGACCCTTTTAGACCAGCGCGACCAGCCCGGGGGCCGGGCCTACGTCTACCGGGACCAGGGCTTCGTCTTCGACGGCGGCCCCACCGTGGTCACCGCGCCCTTTCTCTTCGAGGAACTCTTTGCGCTGGGCGGCCGGCGCATGGCCGATCACCTGACCCTCGCGCCCGTCGATCCCTACTACCGCATCCGCTTCCACGACGGCCGGCTCTTTGACTATACCGGCGACGCCGAGCGCATGGCCGAGGAGGTCCGCCGCATCAGCCCCGCGGACGTGGACGGCTACCAGCGCTTCGTCAGTGAGTCCGAGAAGATCTACCGCACCGGCTTCGAGCAACTGGGCGACGTGCCCTTCTCCCACCTCACGGACATGCTGCGCATCGTCCCGGCGATGATGCGGCTGCGCTCCCATCTGACGGTCCACCAGATGGTGAGCCGCTTCGTCAAAAACCCGGACCTGCGCACCGTCCTCAGCTTCCACCCCCTTTTGGTGGGCGGAAACCCTTTCAAGACCACCTCGATCTACGCCCTTATCCTGTATCTGGAACGAAAGTGGGGGGTCTGGTTCGCCATGGGCGGCACCGGCGCCATCGTGACCGCTTTGGTGGACCTGTTCCTGTCCCTGGGGGGCGAGCTGCGCCAGTCGGAGACCGTCGAAGAAATCTTGGTCCATCCGGGCAGCCAGAGGGCCCGCGTCCGCGGGGTGCGCCTTCGCGGCGGGGCGGAGCTTTTCGCCGACCTGGTGGTGTCCAACGCCGACGTCGGCTTCACCTACAGGTACCTTTTGCCCGAATACGCCCGCGGCAAGTACACCAACCAGCGCGTGGAGCGCATGCGCTATTCCATGGGCCTCTTCGTGGCCTACTTCGGGACCGCCCAAAAGTACCCCGACTGCGCGCATCACGTCATCCTCCTGGGCCCCCGCTACCAGAGTTTGCTCGACGACATCTTTGACCGGAAGCGGCTGGCGGACGACTTTTCCCTGTACCTGCATCGCCCGACGCGCACGGATCCGTCCCTGGCCCC
>JBBRLA010000548.1:0-5995 GCA_038231615.1 Polyangia bacterium
AGCAACTCGCGCTGACCCTCGTCGTGGTTCGGTCCGCCAGGTCGCGGGCTGGCCAGAAGGCGCAGCTTGCCATAGTCGGTGCGCACGTTGCTGTCGAGCGGCTCCTGCGGATAGGCGCCCGTGCTCAGCGCCTCCGCCAAGAAATAGAGAACCATGTCCGGGTTGTAGATGCGCTCGACGCCTCCTGGAGCAAAGCGGTAGCCGTTGTAGTAGCGCATGAGGTCTGCCAGCACCACCGGACGCGGGCCGACCTGTGGGGCCGCGCGCAGCACTTCATCGCAAAGGTGCTCGACCTCCGGTTGGGTGAAGCCGCACAGGCCGTTCAGCAAGGGGTGCGTGCTCGCCATCTTGATGATGTTGAATCCGCTTGACAGGTCGTCCAGCGTCACCGGCGAAACGCCGGTCATGAAGATGCGGCCGATCGCGCCGCTGCCGGTGCCCTCCTTGAGGGCCTTGTAGAAAGTCCGCACGAAACCCGTGCCCTTGACGGCGTCTGCATACTGGCGCAGGTCGCCGCGAGCCACCAGATCGTTGAGGAAATTATCATACTCATCGACCAGGACGTAGAGTTGCCGCCCCGCGTCCTGCGCCAGACCGAGGATCTCTTGCAAAAGGCCGAGCACGTCGTCCTGGGGATGCTGCATGAGTTCAGCAAGACCCGGGACCCGCGATTGGTAGCGGCGGATGAACCCGTGGAGCTTGGCGCGCACCTGCCCGAAGAAGCTGCTCCGCAGCGCCTCGATGCCCTCGCTGGTCAGGATGGGTGAAAAATCCAGGCGCAGCGTCAGATAGCTGCTGCGCTGCGGGGTCGGCGCACTATGCACGGCCAGGCCGGCGAAGAGTTCATCGAATTTGTCGGCCAGCAAAAGGTCATAGTAGCTGTCCAGTGTGCTTAACCACAGACTTTTGCCAAAGCGCCGGGGACGCAGGAAGAGCAGGTAGGGGCTGCCCAGGACCTCCTCTTCCAGCGGGCGCAGGTAGGCGGTCTTGTCCACGTAGTAGCGGCCTTGCCTGCGCAAGTCCGCGAAGTTAGAGACACCATAGGGGAGCTTGAGCATGGGTTACCTCGTCCAGCGGCTCTCTTTTAGCGTGCGCCCCGCCGCGGCGCAACCCGTCGTCCCCATGACCAGGCCGCCGGGCCGTCCGTTCCCTCCCAGGACGACCCTGACCGCAATGCGCTCTTCTCGACAATCTCCCGCGCCCAGTTCATGATCCAGAAAGAACCCAAGCTGTCCCAAGAAGCAAAGGATAGATTCATGACTGCCGTGGCCGCCGAATTTGAAACTTTCAAGCAGAGTCTCATCGACCAAGGCCGGGAGCAGGCCCTGAAAAAGGGCCGGGAGCAGGGCCTGGCACTGGCGATCCTTACGGTGCTGGCGGCACGGAAGGTGAAGATGAACGCGCGATTCAAAACCCAAGTCGAGACCTGCACCGACCCGGCCCTGCTGGAGCGCTGGCTGACCCGCGCGGCCACCGCGACTGCCGCGGCCAAAGTCATCGCCGACAGCTAATCTGAGGGTGGGCAAGGTCCTGCTCAGACTGGGGGCGCGGTCAAGGCGAACCGCATGACGGAAGACTTCGGGGAATTGGGGCTGGCACGACAGCCGGCATGCGTGGCCGGCCGTCGTGCCGAAAAGCGGGGTGCTACTTCTGGAAGTTGACGGTGGTGTTGCCGGCCAAGGTGGGGTCCTGCACGGGAAGGATCGGGGGCTTCACGGCGCCTGCCGCCTTCTGGTGGCGGGTGGTAGCGCCCTTCTGGCTCCTGCGAGATAAAGGATTCTCCGAGACAGAGGTTGGGTGGCAAAGCGTTGCTTCAGGAAACCGCCCTGTCTCATTCTTGCACGCGCCGGGGGGCGGCTGACTTCCGGGCTGCCTCTTCGGTGGCGACGTGCCGGCGCTCCGGGCGATGGCGGAAACGCTCGCGCAGGGCGTCGGGCCGTGGCCGGTCCTCCACCACGTCGGCGATGATGTCCCCGATGAGGGGGGCGAACTTGAAGGCGTGGCCGCTGCCCCCGGCGGCGACGGTCACCCCGGGGCGGCTGGGGTGCCGGTCGATCCAGAAGTGCCCATCCCACGTGTCGCAGTACAGGCACAGACGGCGCTCGACGATGGGGGCCGAAAGCAGGCCGGGGAGGGACATCTTCAGAAACGCGCGCAGCTCCTCGACCTGATCCTCGTCGGGGGTGCGCAAGGGGTCGTCGGGGTCCATGCGCCGCCCCGGGCCGTGGTGGGCGATCTTGACGATGCCGTCGTCGGTCACCGGGAAGCCGTAGTAGCCCAGGCGAGCGATGTCGGCGGTGAACACGGGGAAGCGGGTCGCCTCGTACGACTGTGGGTCGGCAGGGCGCAGGTGAAACACCGGCTGCGCAAAGGGGCGCAGGTCCTGTGCCAGTTCGGGGAGCAGCTTGCCGGTCCATGACCCGGCGGTGACCACGATGCCGTCGAACAGATGGCTGGCGCCGTCAGCGGTCACCACCCCGCCGCCCTGTCCCGCGACGCCGTCCAGCAGCCCGACGACCCGTTCCCCCTCGCGGACCTGCACGCCGGCACGGCGGACCTCGTCCAGCAGGAAGCGCACCGTGTGGGCCGCTTCGGCGAAGCCAGCCTCGCGGTGGTAGAACCCATCGGGGTACTGATCGGCATTCCACGCGGGAAATCTCTGGCGCAGGTCCTCCTTGCGCAATCGCTCGGGGGCGTGGCCGCGACGGCGCAGGAGCTGGTAGCTGTCGTGCTCGAAGCCGCCGGGGACCATCTCGGAGGTACACAGGACCAGCACCCCGACTTCGTGATAGACGGGAGCCGGGAATGCCTGGTTCCAGCGTCGCCAGCCCTCCAGCGCCTCCTCGACCAGGGCCATGTAGACCTCGTCGCCGCCGTATTCCATGCGCACCACCTTGCTGATGTCGGTGGATTCGGCCAGGGGGTGAGGCAAGGGACCGGGGTCGAAAAGGACCACCTCATGGCCACGCTGCCGCAGGGACAGGGCGGCCCCAGCGCCGAAGATACCGGCCCCGACCACGGCGATCCGTTGCGTGCGCATCTCTTGATGGTAACGCATTCTGCCCAGCACGGCCCGCGGGATGTGCGCGGCCTCGTCTTTCGGTCTGCGCTATCGGCCGTGCGCTGCCGGCCTCATGGCAGCACCGGTGGAAGACGTATCGGAAGCGGCGATTCGTAAAGCGGTGCCAGCGCGCTCAGGATCATCCCGACCTGCCCCCAGTCAAGTTCGCTCCGGCTCATCAGGTCCCCGACGGAGCGCACGATGACGTAGCAGCGCTCGCCGGGGTTGGCGCCGTGGCTTTGGCCGGCGATTTCGGCGGCGCGCAGGAAGGCCAGCTGATCGGCATCCAGGGCGGCGCGGAACAGATGGGCGCGGTGGATGAGGAGGGTCGCGGCGACCTGCCGGACCCCGAAAGGCACCGCTTCCAGGGCGCTGGCGGACAGACGCAGGCCGGTCTCCTGTTCGATCTCACGGGCGGCGGTGACCCGAGGGTCGTGCTCCCGATCGGCGGCGTGCTCGGCAGAGCCCCCGGGCAGCTCCCACACGAAGCCGGCGACGTTGGCCACGGCGGAGCGAAACTCCCGGATGAGCAGCACCTCGGTCTGCCACAGGTCCTTCCCGGGGTGGTAGAGCACGGTGGCGCTGACATCGGCGCGGGCGACGACCACCTCGGAGGCCTTGTGCCGGCGCTCGTCGCGCACCCAGACCTTGGGGCGGAAGGCGAAGACCAGCGGCGGACGGCCCGGGTGGACGCGGGGGCGGTAGCTCCACTCGACCTCGAAGTCATCGAGGCGGTTGCCGGCGTCCCGCAGGGCATGGTACCAGCGCTGCAGGGCCGGGCTGCGCCATAGATTCAGGGGCATCGCCCGCTCTCCCCCGGTGCGGGCGGCGCCGGGACGGACCAGGGGCAGGAGGATCTGCACCGCCTCGGCCAGAGAATACGCCTGGGGGACACGGAAGCGCGACGCCGACCAGCGATGGTGGCTGGCGGCGGCGCCGGTGGCCGCGAAGACGATCTTTCCGGATCGCTTCCAGGCGCCCCACTGCTCGTCCGCCAGCGACAAGAGCGGGTCGGCGGGGGCGTCCTGTGGGACGAAGAAAAGGATGGCATCGGACAGGCGCAGCGACTCGGTCTCCCAGGCAAGCTGCCGGTCCAGATCGCCAGCGGCAAAGGGGGCCGGCAGCCCAGGCAAGGAAAGCGAGCGCGGCTCGGGGACGAAGATCACCCCGTCGAAGCCGGCCGCGGCCAGAAGCCGCACCGCCTGGGGACGCCACGCGCCCGCCTCGCCCGGCCCGGCCAGATACACCGACGCGGTGAAGGTAGGGGGGGCGGGTTCCAGCAGGTGAACGATGTGGGGCGAGGATTGCATCCGTGGGACAGGGTCTGGGTAGAATCGACAGCGGGTGGGGGGACGTCAAGAGGCAATCGCCCGCCTGTGCGCGAAGGTGCGCAAGTGGTCAGTCCGTAGGAGCGATCAGGATCTGTGGAACCGGCGCCGGGCCAGGGCCAAGAGACCCAGCATCCCGGCCAGAACCAGGCCGAAAAGGGGCGACGGCGCGTGGCCGCCGATGCCGCACCCGCCGGAGCTGGATGCCACGGGCGGGGCGCCGGGCACGCAGCGGTCCTTCTGGCCGCCCATGCCGTCGATCGTCTTGCAGGTCATGTTGGCCGGGCAGCTCCAGGCGATCCCCGGGTCGCAGAGCTTGGTGCAGTAGTGAGGGTCGGCGGCGGTGATGCATTCGTTGCCCAGGTAGCAGTCGGCGCCGCTGCGGCAGCTCCCGCCAAGCTGCCCCTGCTTGGGCGGCGTGCGCATGACCACCGGTGGCACGCAGAGCCCGTCCACGCAAGAAAGGAACCCGGCGCACTGCCTGCCGGGACTGCAATAGTGGGTGCAGATCTGTCCCTGCGAGGTGATGGCGCAGATGCCTCCCGGCCCGGTGGTGTCGCGGGCGCACTCGCTGCTCTGGGTGCAGGTGGTGCCGTAGGGCCGGGAGCTGCCCGAAAGCGCGGTCATGTCGGCGGGGGGCGGCGGGGGCGGGGTGACGCAGGTGCCGCTCAGGCACTGCTGGCCGGGGGTGCAGTCATTGGGCACGCCACAGGTCGGCGTCGCCACCATGACCTTGCTGCGAGCAATCGCCAGGTTGCCGCCGCGGTCGTAGGCCGCCGCCAGGAGCCAGTACTCGCCGGCCGCGGAGAGCCGGATCTTCGCCGACGAGTCGGGCGGTCGCAGCTCGGCCACCGAGAAGCCGCCGCGGGTCGTCTTTCCATCGAATTGGCTGATGGTGAGGCTGACGTGATCCAGCCCGACCTTGGAATCGGCGCTGACTGCCAGGGTCAGATCGGCGCCGACGGGCGTCCCGTTGGGGGCGTCGATCAGGTCCGGTGGCGAGAGGAACTTGACGGTCGGGGTGGACTTGCCCACCTTGGGCAGGCCCGGCTCGCGGGCGGTGAGGTTGTCGAGGAGCACCTGGTGGCTGTCCTGGGTGTCCACCATCGGGCGCAGGTTGCACGGGCCCGGGTCCGCCGCCAGGCCGCCGGTGAAGCCCGTCGCCATGTTCGTGAGCTGCGGATACATGACATCGGACGGGTCCAGGGTATGCCCCAGGCCGTAGGCGTGACCCGATTCGTGGGCGATGTCGAGGGCGGTCTCCTGGACGTTGGAATTCACCGAGGCGGAGAAGGCGTAGTCCAGGTCGATCTCGTTCTGGTTGTGGCAGTCCCCCGGCGAGATGCCCGCCACGCCCGTGGGAAAACCCAGGTCCCCCGCGCTGCCGCCGACAAGGGTCATCATGTAGTCGCCGGTCAGCGGGCGAGTCAGCACCACGTCGACGTTGAAGTCGGAGTAGTAGCTCGCCACCAGCTTGTGGACCTGGAGGATCGCCGGGTAGCGGTTGGCGTCACCGGGCTTGAAGGGATCGACGGAGATGACCCCCTTTTCCTGGCTCATGCGAATGGCCAGTTGCTCCAGGGCATCGCTGCCTCCGGGTCGCACA
>JBBRLA010000549.1:0-5992 GCA_038231615.1 Polyangia bacterium
CGCATCATCACGGTGGACGAGGTCAACTTGCTGGACAAGCTGGACGCGGCGTGGCGGGCGTTTATCCGGGTGAGCCGGCTGGTGCGGCATCGCGGCTCGATGCTGATCCTGATGGGACAGGATCTGCTGGGCGTGCCGGATGAGCTGATGAATCTGGCCGAGTTGATCTTTGTGTTTGCGTTGCGCAACCCCAAGGTATGGGAAAACATCCAGAGCCGAGTCGGGTCGGTACACGGGCGCAGGTGGAGCGAGGTGGCGGCGCTGGATGTGGCCGAAGCCATTTTGGGTATGAGCCGCTCGACGGTGCCGGCGTACCGGAACAGCTCGGTCAAAGTGAAGATCCGGCCGCTGCGCTGCGAGCACGGCGGGTATACACGGGGGATGGTGTAGGCCGGTCTTTGACAATCGAAGAGTTGTGAAAGAGGGCAGCCGGGGCCGGGTGGCGCCGGCCCGGCTGCCACATCGCTCGCAGTCCGGTGCCTACCTAGTCCCATTGCATGCCCAAAATATCG
This sequence comes from Polyangia bacterium, assembly GCA_038231615.1. GTDB lineage: Bacteria > Myxococcota_A > Polyangia > Palsa-1104 > JAEUJZ01 > JBBRLA01. Next base: position 513 of record JBBRLA010000549.1, read on the forward strand.
TGAATTTTATGATCGAGTAAATGGACACCATCGACCATAAAACAGAGCGTGCCATCAGCGGAAGCAGGTAAGTCCGCTGGACTCCATGGAACCATGTTATCTTTCTGACGTGGACTTGCACGACGATCTCAAGATCCTGGGACCGCTGCTGGAGCGTATTGTGGAGCGGATGCAGCCGGAGGAAGTATGGCTTTTCGGAAGCCGCGCTGAAGGGCGAGCGCGCCCTGATAGCGACTATGACCTACTGGCTGTATTGCCCGACGGCACACCCGAGGCGGAACTGGACCCGGTAGCCGCATGGACGCTGACGCGCGGCCTGCGCATCCCAGCGGACATCGTTCCTTGCACCCGCAGTGAGTTCGAAGAGGAGAAGCACGAGATCGACACGTTGGCGCGGGCTGCCTTCTTGCGTGGCAGGCGGATCTATGAGCGCCGATCGTAGAATTACCGCCTTTTTGGACCTCGCGGAGCAGAATCGGGTCTAGAGCATCGGCTGGATTTTCTCCTGGACAAACTGCCGGATGAAGATCCCTGGAAGGCTGACCTGAGCGTGCTCGACCGCTATTCTCCCTATGCGACAACGTTTCGCTATCCAACGCCGGGAGGACGGATTCCGGCTGCGCCGGACCCTCACATGGTTGCTGCGGATGCAGGCAAAATCCTGCTTCTGGTCGAAAGGGCACGCCGAGAGCTCGCATGCCGTCGATGATGCCGGGCCGGTCTCTTGTCGATGCTCTTCCGGGCGCAGGAGGCGGTGCCGGGGCGCCAACGTAGGCGGGCGGGTCTATTCGGCCAGTTCCGCCTCGATCTGGCTGACCTCGACCAGCTCGACTTCATGGGCTGCGGCCTCCTTCTTCGCCGCGTCGCTGAACCCGGAGCGCGCAAAGAGGATCGGGTACAGCCGCCACTCCCCGTCAGGGAGCACGTCCTTCTTCAGCCGCTCCCCCTTATCCAGAAGCTCCGTCACCACCGCCTTGCCGACTGCCTCGTGGCCCCACTTGCATTCGCCGATCAGCAGGGTGCGGTCCCGCCAGTTCATCGCCAGGACGTCGATCTGGACCGTGGCGGACCAGTGGCTGCCCACGATCTCCGGCACCATGTTCAGCGCCCGTTTCCTCGCCCGGCACAGGACCCAGTCGCGGCACACCTCCTCGAAAGTGATCCCGACGAACGCCCGGAGTTGCTCCGAGATGCGTTCCCAAAGCAGGTCTTCCTGCTCCTGCTCCACCAGGGTCAGGTTGGGCGCGAGAAAGCGAAAATAGAAGCGCAGATAGGCATCGGCCAGGAAGTATCGGCTCTCGCGACTCGCCGCCCTCTTGTCCGGCGGGACCGTTGCGGGGATGCGTCGCTCGATCAGGTGCAGCGCCTCAAGCTGCTTCAGGTATGGGCTGAGATACGACGCGGAGAACCCCAGAAGGGTCCCCAGTTCCTGTGGGATGTGGTGTCCCTGGGCGATTCCCTTGAGCACACTCTCGTAGGTCTGCGATTCACGGCGAATCACGTCGCCGACCAGCATGAAGGGTTCGCTGCGGAACATCCCGGTGCGCCGGATGAAGAGCCGCTTGAGGTTAGCACCAACGCTCTCCTTATCGGAGAAGCGCTCCAGGTAGGCGGGGATGCCGCCCACCAGGGAATATACCGCCATGCGCTCGGCGGTGTCGTAGCGCGGCAGGAACTCGCGCAGGGCGGCAAAGGGCAGGGGGCCCACCGGGAGTTGCGCGGTGAAGCGGCCATAGAGCGGGGACTGATAGGACAGGAGCCCTTGCATCATGCCCAGATGCGAACCCGAGAGGACCAGGGTGACCCGGCTTGCCTTGAAAAGATGATCCTATGCGGCCTGGAGGTTCGAGGGAAGGGAAGCGTCCGAGTCGACGGCATAGGAGAACTCGTCGAGGATCAGGATCACCCGGCGGTCGCCGATGAGACGGTTTGCCGCGTCGAAGACATCCGACCAGGCGTCGAAGCGCGGCACTGCCTGACTGCCAGGATGGGCGAAGGCCCACAGGGTACGCGCCAGACTATCCCGTATCTGCGCCGGCGTGTCGCGGGTCGCGACCCAGTAGATGTAAGGATGCCCGCTACGCTGCGCCCACTGCAGGAGCAGCGTGGTCTTCCCCACCCGCCGCCTGCCATAGACCAGCACGAAGTGCGCGCCGTCCTCTTCAAGGGCCGTTGAAAGATCCGCCAGCTCGCGCTGCCGACCGACGAACCTGCTGTGCGCGGCCTTCCTGGGAGTCGCCATAGTCTAAGTTGCTTAGTCTAAGCTGCTTAGTTAGATTGGCAAGGGCGGTTGGCCCTGCGCACCCCGGTTCAGGTACTTGCGCTCCAGGTGGCGCAGAAACGGGTCCGCATTTAAGCCGGAGCCGGTGGCGCGGCGGATGATTTCTTCAGCCCGGTAAAGGTGTCCCGGGCGGTGTACGTGCTGACGCAGCCACCCGAGCAGCGGCGCCAGGTCGCCCCGGGCCAGCGCCGCCTCGCCGTCGGGGACCTGGTGCTGCCACGCCTCGTAAAGCTGGGCGGCGTAGAGGTTGCCGAGGGTATAGGAGGGAAAATACCCAAAAGCGCCCAGCGCCCAGTGTACGTCCTGCAGGCAGCCGGCAAGATCGTCCGCCGGCACAAGCCCCAAAAGCGCCTGCATCCGTTCGCGAAACGCCGCCGGCAGGTCGTCCACCGCGAGCTGCCCGTCCAGAAGCGCCACCTCCAGTTCGAAGCGCAGGAGGATGTGCAGGTTGTAGGTGACCTCGTCCGCCTCGACCCGGCTTGGGCCCGGACGCACCCGGTTCATCGCCAAAAGGAAGGCCTCCCGCTCCACGGCGCCGAGGGCCTCGGGGAAGAGTGCCCGCAGGCGGGGGAAAAAGTGGGTCCAGAAGGGGCCGCCGCGCCCCACCAGGTTCTCCCAGAGCCGCGCCTGGGACTCGTGGATGGCCATGCCCGGCGCCTGGCCCAGGAGGGTGTGACGGTGTGCCGGGTCGAAGCCCTGGTCGTAGAGGCCGTGGCCGCCCTCGTGCAGGGTGGCCAAGATCGCCGGCAGGGGGCTGTCTTGGCTGGCGCGGATGGTCATGCGCACATCGTTCGTCCCGGCCGCCAAGGTGAAGGGGTGGGTCGAGCGGTCCAGGCGCCCGCGGCTGAAGTCGAAGCCCATGGCCACAAGCAGCTCCCGGCAGAAGCCTTCCTGCTTCGCCTCGGGGTAGCGCCCAGGGGCTAGCCACGGCACCGGGGTAAAGGGGCCGGCGGCGCGTTCGGCCACCTCCCGCGCCATCGGCACCAGGCGCGCGCACAGCGCCTCCAGCACCGGCGCCACCCTGGGGCGGGTCATGCCCTCGTCGTGCTCGTCGAGCAGGACATCGTAGGGCGTCATGTTCCCGGCGCCAGCCAGGGCCGTCGCCCGTTCCCGAGCGACCTTCACGACCTCGCGCAGCGCCGGGGCCCACACGGTGAAGTCGCGCCGCGTGCGGGCCTCCTCCCACGACGCCAGCGATCGGGATCGGGCCTCGGCGAAGGTGCGGATCAACCCCGCCGACAGCGCCAGGGCTTGCCCCCGCCGTCCCCAGAGCAGCCTCAATTCGATGGCTTCCGGCGTCTCCGGGGCAGCCGGGCGGGCCTGCGCTTCCGCCACCAGATCCCCCAGCCAGGGCGAGGCCAGCAGCTTGTGGCGCAGCCCCTCTAAGGTGGCCAGTTGCTCGCCGCGCTCGCCGCGGGCCCCGGTCGGCAGGTAGGTCTCTTCATCCCAGCCGAGCAGGTCAATGGTGGCGTCCAGGTGGCGCAGGGTGGCGATCTCCTGTCGCAAGGCCTGCCACACCTCGGGGCCCCGGGTGACCTTGGCCGGGCCGCGCAGCGCCTCTTCGGACTCCGGGGGATGCCCGAGCAGCACCGCGCACACCCCGCCGCGCTGCGCCACGTTCACCACCTGCCGCTGCGATGCCCGGCACAGCACCCCCAGCCCCTCGTCCGTGGGCGCGAAGCCCAGCACGGTGTAGAAGGGTTCCTCGTGGACCTGGCCGGCCGCGTCGATCACCGGGAATTCGCCCACCGGCAGCTCGGTCAGCCGCTGCACCACCCAGGACCGCTGTGGGTCGTTGGCACAGCGCAGCGCCTCGTCCAGGGCGGTGTCCCACTGTGCCGGAGTCACTGCCGGGCCCAGGAGGATGCCGGCGCCGCCGTAGCCCCGGTTGGGCTTGAGCGCCAGGTGCTCGCGCTCCGTCCGCGCAAACTCCAGCAGGTCCCCCTTCCGGCCGTCTGGAAGCCGGGTGCGCCGCTCGTAAACCAGGCGGGTCCACAGGATGTGCCGCGCGAAGATGCGCCGCTTCTCGGCAGAGAAGCGCGGCTCGACGAAGTCCGGGTCGGTCAGCAGCTCGAAGCCGCTTTTGTGATCCAGCTCGCCGCCGATGGACGACACCACGCGGTTCTGCCGGAAGAGCAGGCGCAGCGGCGACAGGTCGCAGCCGGTCTCGGCCCTGAGCTTGAGCAGGTCGCGGACCTCGTAATCGCGATACAGCACGTCGACCTGGGTGTCCCCGTAATAGACCTCGCCGTTGCGCAGGCGCAGCTCGCGCGGGTCGGCATGCACCACGGTGACACCGTGCCGCCGACGCAGGTGCCGGCACAGGGCGGACTGCTCCTGCGGGCCGCCGTGCTGGTACTTGGGCTCCAGCAGGCACAAGTTGCGTCCGGCGCGCCCCACGGTCTGGGCATGGTCCAGGAGGAGCTGCAGAAAAAGGTCCCGCTGGTCCCGGGGCAGTTCCAGGTGCAGGCCCGGATCGCGGCCCTTTAGGATGGGTACGACGTCGCGCATCACCAGCGACTCCGCCACCGGGGCGATGTGGATGCCGCCCACGCCCGAAAGGTTGGGCTCCAGGAACTTCAGCGTGTCGCGCCAGCGGGCCGATCCCAGGTCGCACACCGCGTCCAGGCGGCCGAAGAGGGGGTGGCTGTCCCGGTGGGTCGGGGTGAAGACCTCGCGCAGGAAGGCGTCCTCGTCGCGCGAAAGCGGCAGCGTGCGGCGTACATGCTTGTCGCTCAGGTACATCTCCGGCAGGCGCTTCAGGGCATCCAGGATGGACAGCGACACGTGGTGCAGGTACGAAAGCTGTTCTGGCAGAAGGCACAGGGGCCGCAGGAAGATGCGGATGACCGCCGACTGCTCGCCGTGCTCGCCCCACTCGTAGACCAGGTCGTTGTCGCGGGCGTCGCCGCGCAGGCGGGCGTCCAGGGCCTGCACCGCGTCCGGGGGCAGGTGGTGAAGCGCCCGGCGCACCCGGCCTTCCAGGCTGCGTCCGGCAAGGCCGAGGATTTCATCTGGGCAGAGCATGTGGAGGAAGGGCAGTCTACCCGCCCGCGCCGCTCCATCGCCAGCTTTGCCTGAGATTAACCGCCGATGCCGGCAGGAATCGTCCCCGGTCGCGTCAGAAAAGACGAATGGAAGTTGCGCAAACGGCCGCAAGTAGATTGAATATCGTCCGCTGGACCAAGAATAAGCGAAC
>JBBRLA010000550.1:0-5987 GCA_038231615.1 Polyangia bacterium
AGGGATGACGACCGCCAGCCCCAGCCTGCCGGTGCCCATCCAGAGCGCCGAGGACCTGTACCTGGGCCTGTGGCTCCTGGTCGGCTATCGTTTCTAGCAAAGCCTAGCAAAGCAATTGGGCTGGCTGGCTATCGATCGCGATCGATCGTGTACCGTCCCAGGGCCCGCAAGGGCTCGGCCGCCGGACCCAGGGGATAAAGAGCGTCGATGCCGGCCATCATCACCTCGCGGGCGCGGCGCCCGGCTCCCTCGATCCCCAGGAGATCGACAAAAGTCACCTTGCCGGCGTCGCGATCGGACCCGGGGTCCTTGCCCAGGGTCTGGAGGTCGGCGGTCACGTCCAGGACGTCATCCACGATCTGGAACGCCAGGCCCAAGGCCTCGCCGTAGCGGGAGAGGCGCGACATCGCATCGTCCCCTGCCCCGCCCAGCATCGCCCCGGCGCGGATGGAGCACAGCAGGAGCGCCCCGGTCTTCATCCGGTGCAACCGGGAAAGGTGGCGGTCCAGGGCGTCGCGATCGCCAATGCCACCGCCGCCGCCAACGCCGCCGATCGACTTGCCGGTGGATTCCACATCGACGATCTGCCCACCCACCATGCCGGCGGCCCCGGCGGCCCCGGCCAGCTCGGCGATCACCGCCACCACGACCCGGGGATCTGCCGGGGAGCGGGCGGCCACGCGGAAGGCATCGGTCAAAAGGGCGTCACCGACCAGGATGGCGACGGCCTCGCCGAAGGCCTTGTGGCTGGTCGGACGGCCGCGGCGGAAGTCGTCGTTGTCCATGGCCGGCAGGTCGTCGTGGACCAGGGAATAGGTGTGGATCATCTCCAGGGCACAGGCCAGCGGCAGGGCAATGTCACGGTGGCCGCCGACGGCCTCGCAGCTTGCCAGGGCCAGGATGGGGCGCAGGCGCTTGCCTCCTGCAAGGAGGCTGTACTCGATGGCCTTGCGCAAGGATTCGGGTACGTCGGCCTCACCGGCGAAGACCCCGCCCAGGGCGGTCTCGACTTCGCTCCGGCGAGCGGCCAGATAGGCTTCCAGATCGAATGGCATGTAGGAATTTCTACACGAATTGCGCCGCGGGTCGTAGCGTCGTGCGATCCCGCACCGCGGTGCTAGGTCGCACGGACGCCAAGGTCGGGCCAGCAAAAGGTTTCTAGAGGCCGTACTTTTCCACGCGGCGCAGGAGGGCGAAGCGGGAGATGCCTAAAATCTCCGCGGCGCGGATCTTCTTGCCGCCAGAGACGCGCAGGGCCTCTTCAAGAAGGCGGCGCTCGAGGTTTTCCAGGGTGTCGCGGCCGGGCTCGAAGGTCACGGTCAGGTTGCGCCCGGAAGTGCCGGTGCCAGGGACCGGCATGACCCACTCGGCCAGGCCGCCGACACGTCGGGACACGGCGGCTTCGGCGATGCGCGGCGGTAACAGCTCGGGAAGAAGAATGCTGCTTTCGGGGGGCGAGAGAATGACCGCGCGTTCGATGATGTTTCGCAGCTCGCGGACGTTGCCCGGGTAGTCATAGTGAAGGAGCAGCTCGCGGACCTCGCGGGACAGTTCCAGGCGCTTGTTCAGGCGGTTGCCAAACTCGGCGGCGAAGTGGTTGGCCAGAAGGACGATGTCGTCGCCGCGCTCGCGCAGGGGCGGAATGGAGATCGGGAACACCGACAGGCGGTGGTACAGGTCCAGGCGGAACTTCTTCTCGGCCACCAGCGCGGACAGGTCCCGGTGGGAGGCGGCGATCACCCGGGCCTCGATGGCGATCGGGCGCACGCCCCCGACGCGCTCGAAGGTGCGCTCTTCCAGCACCCGCAGGAGCTTGCCCTGCAGGGACATCTCCATGTCGCCAATCTCGTCGAGCAGCACGGTGCCCTTGCCGGCGATCTCCAGACGCCCCGGCTTCTGCCTTTCGGCGCCGGTGAAGGCGCCTTTCTCGTGGCCGAACAGCTCGCTTTCCGCCAGGGGGGCGGGCAAGGCCACGCAGTCGATGGAGATGAAGGGCTCGGCGGCGCGGGCGGAAAGGGCATGGATGGCGCGGGCCACCACCCCCTTGCCGGTGCCGCTCTCACCGTGGAGCAGGACGGTGGTGTCGGGGGACTGGGAAACTTCGCGGATGCGCGCGACGGCCTCGCGGATGGCGGGGGACTCGCCAATCAGCTCAGCCAGGCCGCCGGGGGTGCTGCTGCTCGGCGGGGCCACGCAGATGCGCGCCGCCCGGGCCACCCGCTCCGCCTCGGCCACGCGATCGGCCACGTCGGCCAGGGCAGTGGACTTGGTAACGTAGTCGGTGGCCCCGCGGCGCATGGCCTCCACTGCGTTGTCGATGGTGCCGTAGGCAGTCATCATGAGGACCTGCGGGGGCGGACGCAGGGCGCGCAGCGGGGCGATGAGGTCCAGGCCGGAGCCGTCGGGCAAAAGGTAGTCCAGCAGCACCAGGGTATATTTGCGCTGTCGGGCGCGACCGATCCCGTCGGCGGAGGTGACAGCCACGTCGGCCTCGATGCCGCGCCGCGCGAGCAACCGCTGAAGCGACCTGGCGTAGGTCTCCTCATCGTCGATGATCAGGGTCCGGTACTCGTTCATGTCAGCTCGCAGTCTCCAGCAGCATCGACATCATGGACCTCTTTGCCGCCGGCAGCTCGATCACCACCCGGGTGCCCCCGCCCTGGCGGTTGAGGAGGCGGATCCGGCCCCCGTGCTCCTCGACGATTTGTCGGCAGATCGACAGGCCCAGCCCGGTGCCCCGGGCCTTGGTCGAGAAGAAAGGATCAAATACGCGCCGACGCACCGAGTCGGATACGCCGGGGCCGTGATCGGCGACGGTGATCAGCACGCGCTCGTCCTGTCCGGGGCGGCCCTTTTGCCGGCGTACCTCGCATTCGACGACGTTGCGGGCGGCCTCGCCGGTCTGGGAGGCCTCGCAGGCGTTGAGCAGCACGTTCCACAAGATCTGGCGCAGGCCGTCGGGATCGATCCGGGCCAATATGGCGCCGGGCCCAGAGCCAACACCGACGCCGGCTGCCACCGGCAGGCTCAGTTTCAGGGTGACGGCGCCGGCCTTTTTGCGCATCAGATCGACCACCTCGCACAGCACCCGGTCGACCTCCGCCAGAAGGCCCCCTGGGCGGCGCGGGCGGGCGAAGCGCAAAAAGTCGGTGATGATGTTGTCCAGGCGGCGCACCTCGTTGCCAATGGCCAGGGCCTCGCCGCGGACCGGGCTGTCCAGGGGCAGTTCCTCGGCCACCACCTGCGCGGCGGCGCCGATGGAGACCAGCGGGTTGCGCACCTCGTGGGCGATGCGAGCAGCCATCTCCCCCAGGGCGGAGAGGCGCTCGGAGTGAAGGAGCCGCAGGCGCAGGCGCTTGCCCTCGGCGTCGCCCTGCTTGCGTTCGGTTTGATCATGGATGCGCCACACGGCGCCAGCGGGACGGCCGTGCTCGTCTGCCAGGAGCAGAGCGGACAGGTGGGCCGGGAAGCTTTGGCGGCCCTGGGTGGGATCGCCGCGGAGCAGGCGGAGTTGCTTCTCGGCGAACCCGGTCTTCTGCAGGCGCTGACGCAGGCCGGCGAGCTGCTCGCGGCCCCGGTCGGTCGCCGCCAGCGCCGCCGCCGACTGCCCGCAAAGCTGTGCCGGCGAAAGGCCCAGCACGGCGCGGCTGCCCTCGTTGGCCTGGCGGATGACGCCCTCGCCGTCCAGAGTCAGGATGGCGTCGCCCACCGAGTGCATGACCTTGGCCAGGTGCTCCCGGGCCAAGAGGGTCTCGCGGCGCAGGCGCTCGCTGAAGCTCAGGTCTTCCACAGCGCACAGGATGATCGGGGCGGGGCCGGCGCGCAACGTCACCCGCAGGGGCCGCACGCTGGGAGCCACGGGCTCGGGGGGCTGCTGCACCGGGGTCCCCAGGAGCCCGGCGGCGGTGCGCAAAAGGGCGTCGTCGTGGTGGGGCGGCGGCGGCGGGCCGTTGTTGGCGTTCACCGAAAGGGTCACGGTCTCCCCTGCCAGAAGCCGGAGCTGGATCGGCAGGCTCCACAGGGCCTCCTGAGAAGTCAGGCCCAATACAGTATACAGAGGGTGGCCATCGACGGCGCCGCCCCGGCAGAGCAAGGGCATGAGGGCCCCGGTGCCGGCCTCGGGACCGACGCCGGGGGCGCAGGTCCACAGGGTCGGCGGGGGCGCGGCCACCTGCCCCAGGCGCTCCAGGCGCGAGGCTTCGTCCAGGAGCGCCTCTGATTCCAGTTCCGCGCCGACCCGCTCGGCATAGATGAGGAGCAGGCCGCGCTCGTCGGCGGAGAGTTCGACCTGGCCGACCTTCTCGACGAACATGACGCCCAGGGCGCCGCTGCGGCCGATGATCGGCGCGATGGCGAAGGTGCGGGGGCCGATGATCTCGGCGATCTGCCGGACGATCTCCGCCGGGAGGGCGCCGCCGGCCACCTCGGTGACATCGTGAGAGATGATGAGCCGCTCCTCGCGCAGTGCCCGCCAAAGGACACTCTCCGTCACCCAGATGGGCACCTGAAGTCCGCTGATCTGGCAGCCCAGGGCGGTCTCGACGGCCTCGAACTCGGGGACCGCGCGGGCGGCCACGGCGATGGCCAGTGCCAGGGATTGCCGGTCATCGGTAAGCCTGGCGAGGTGGGCGCTGTCAAACGACAGGACCTGCGCCGCCGCGCGTAAAATCGACCGTAGCGGAGCGCTTCTTTCGCTCATTCCCGAGGGCAGCATGGTATTTGGGCCGGGCCGTGTCAAGTTGAAGGCATTGAAGGGCGGGCTTCGCGGTGCGAAAGCGCACGAGAAGTTCACCGGCACATCGAGAAAATCGCGCTAGCCTTGGGACAGCCCCAAGGCCAGGGTCTTGGCGCACAGTTTGCTACAGCAGCGGATGCACCCCCTGCCCTTACCAGTGACGTGATACGGAGCCATCAAGTTCATGAACGGAAATGAATCGCCGGTCGGACGCGGCGAGGCGGCCCAGAAGGGCATCATCAGCCAGCGCAAGGACGACCACATCAACCTGTGCGCATCCGGCGAGGTGGAGTTTCAGAAGAAGAGCAGCCTTCTGGAAGAGGTCCATCTGGTCCATGACGCGCTGCCGGATCGCCACGTGGACGACCTGGACCTGAGCACGATGCTTCTGGGCAAGAAGCTCAAGGCGCCAGTGGTGGTCAGCGCGATGACCGGCGGCACCGATCGGGCGCGGGAGATCAACCGCGATCTGGCGCGGGCCGCGGAGACCCTGGGGCTGGGCTTCGGCCTGGGTTCGCAGCGGGCGATGGTGGTGCGGCCGGAGACCCGGTCCACTTATGTCGTCCGGGACGTGGCGCCCACCACCTTGATCATGGGCAACCTGGGGCTGGTGCAGGCCCGGGAGATGTCCGTCGGGGCCATCCGCGAGCTGATCATCAAGGGCGTCGGCGCCGACGCGCTGTGCATCCACCTGAACCCGGCGATGGAGCTGATCCAGCCGGGGGGCGACCGGGACTTTCGCCAGGGGCGCGAGGTGCTGAAGCGCCTGCACGGGGAGCTGGGGGTGCCGGTGGTGGTCAAGGAGACCGGGTCGGGGCTCTCGCGGGCGGTGGGACTCTCGGTGCGGGCGCTGGGGATCGGGGCGGTGGATGTCAGCGGGGCCGTCGGGACCTCGTGGGTGGGGGTGGAGACGCGGCGGGCGGAGGGCAGCGAGCGCGCCCTGGGCGAGGAGCTTTGGGATTGGGGCATCCCGACGGCCGCGTCGGTAGGGTTGTTGGCGGATCTGGGGATGGAGATCATCGCCACCGGCGGGCTCCGTACGGGAGTGGCCGTGGCGCACGCGCTGGCCCTGGGCGCCACCGCGGGTGGGCTGGCGGCGCCGGTGTTGCGGGCGCATCAGGAGGGCGGCTATGAGGGCGCGCTGGCGTTCTTGCGCCATGTGATCGAAGGGGTCCGCGCGGTCACCTTCCTGACCGGCTGCCGCACCCCCGGCGAGCTGCGTCATGCGCCGCGGGTCCTGGGGCCGACGCTG
>JBBRLA010000551.1:0-5953 GCA_038231615.1 Polyangia bacterium
ACTGATGAGCCTCCAATCTACCTCGTACTACAACAACTTAGTCGTCTTTCCCACTCAGGCCGAAGTCCCTGTCTGACGCTCGATCGATGGTGGTTTGCGGATCTTGTGCCGAAAAGGAGACACGACCGGCGGGGGGTTGTGCGGGGGATTCACGATCGGATCATCGTTCTTTGGCTCCTCGGGCCGGGCCGGGAGGTTCTTTGGCTCCTCGGGCTGGGCGTGCGCCTTTCCCGCCTCGTCCATGGATTTTGGCGGATCGGCCTTCCCGTGCCCGCCGGACATTGCCGCCGCCACCGCCGCCGGGGGCTTCGGCGGCTGATGGTGCACCCGCGGGCGCGTCACCCTCCACGTCGCCGCGAAGAGCAGCCCAGAAAGCGCCGCACCGGCCAGGACGAGCAAGAATTGTTGCCGCCGTTGCCGCGGCTTTTTTCCGGTCTGCCCGGTGGCGTCGGCCAGCGAGAACGACGCCCGGGGCGCGGCCGCCAGGCCCAGCAGGCTGCTCGACACGCTGACCAGCGACGCCGGCGGGGCAAACACCGCCGGCATCCACCCGGTCGCCTTGGGGGCACCCAGGCGCTCCATCTCCTCGGCCACCTGCTGCATGGACGGGCGTAAAAGCGGCTCCTTGGCCAGCATGGTGTGGACCAATGTAGCCAGGTCCGCGGCCACTCCGGGCGCCTCGTCGAGGAGTTTCGGGGGCGGCTCGGCCAGGTGCATGGCCATGACTTGCACGAAGGGCCCCCGAAAGGGCGGCCTGCCCGCCAGCAGGTGATAGAGCATGATCCCCAGCGAATACACGTCCGCCCGATCCGTGACCCCCGCCGCCCCGCGACACTGTTCGGGCGCCATGTAGACCGGCGTGCCCATGATCAGGTGGCTGCGGGTTTTCAGATAGGTGTCCGCCTCGTTCAGCACCACGTCGCGGAACTCGGCTGCGACCTTGGCCAGGCCGAAGTCGAGGATCTTCACCCGCTCGCCGCCGGTGGTCTCGGGGTCGCACACCAGCATGACGTTGTCCGGCTTGAGGTCACGGTGGATGATGCCCGTGTCGTGGGTCGCCCCCAGCGCCGAGGCAATCTGCCTGCCGATGCGCAGGGACTCGCAGGCCGGGAGCTTGGTCTGGCGCCGAAGGCGATCGCCCAGGGACTCGCCCTCGAGCAGTTCCATGACGATGTAGGCCACGCCGCCGGGCAGAAGGCCGTAGTCATGGATGCGGACCAGGCCGGGGTGACCCACGATGTTGACCGCCAGGGCCTCGTTGAGGAAGCGAGTGGCGACTTCGGGTTTTTTGGAGAATTCGGCGCGCAGAACTTTGATGGCGACGCGCTGGCGGATCTGGACGTGAACGCCCTCGTAGACGTCGCCCATGCCGCCGTGGCCGATCTTCCGGGTGACCCGGTAGTTGCCGATGCGCTTGCCGATGAGATGGGGCTCCCCCACTGGTCCTCCGCGGGCAGCCGAGATGGTACCAACTACATATACATGCTTTTTACGGTCTTTTATTCTAGTGCCAGTTTAAGAGGTTGTGAACCGACATTTCAGTTGGGGTCGGTGGGGGTGGTTGAACGGGAAGTCAGGGAGCAATCAGGGTAAGGGTGGTGACATCGACGTTCTGCCGGTGGTAGAGCCGTATCACCGCGGCGTCGCTCTGGCCGATCGCGCCGATGTTGGCCCTGGCGACTCGGTAGGCGGCGTCGATCGGTTTCCCGTACGCCAGCGTCTCATAGAAGCTGGCGGCGAATTCGATGGCCGACCGGTCCCGGACTTGGTCGGACATGCCGATGACGCAGCCGGCGACATCGGCCAGCGCCCGGGCTTGCCCATCGTTCGCCGCCGACCAGCAGGCGTTGAGGACCACGCAGCGCAGCCCGTTTCCCAGCACCGAGATCAACTCGCGCAGCGTGCTGGCGTCCAGAGGGCGGCTGTGACCCGGGCTGTTCGGGTCGGTGAGCAGGATCGCCCCGTGGGCGGTGCCGTGCCCGCTGAAGTGAAGGATGTGCGGCTCGTGCCGCAAAAGGGCGCTGGAAAGCTGATTGACCCGCACCTCGGGCTCGAAGATGAACTCGAATGCATCGCGGTATCGCGATCCGTAGATGCGGTCCTTGACCTGGCGGAACTCCTCGGTGATCGCCAGCTTGCCGGTGTCATCCGGGTTGGCCGACAGGAAAAGCACCTTGATCTTGGTGCCTGGAAGCAGGGCCGCGGGGGGCGGCGGCAGCACGGCCGGCGATTGGTAGGGGATGGCGGCGCCAGCGGCCTGCCGAGTCTCTTCGGCCTGCTTGATCACTCGCTCCCAGACCCCGCGCAGGCCGCCGACCACGTCCACCCAGGCGCTGTCCGCGTCCTTCCACTGTTCCACCGACTTCTCATTGGTGGGCAGCGGGCGGAGTCCGCCAAAGTCGCCGTCCTTCCACTCGGTGGGGCGGACCATGACCGGGACCAGCCGCTTCTTGTTCGCCATGGCGGACCGGGCCAGTTTGTACACGGAGTTGTAGTCCGGGCTCACCAACAAGACCAAAATGTCGGCGCCGTCGATGGCCGCCTGGCGCTGCGCTACAACATCGCCGCCTGCGTCGATGTCCCGCTCGCGGCCGACGGTGATGACCTCCTTGATCTGCTCGTAGATGAACAGGTGCTTGCTGAGCTGCTTTTCGTACTTTTCGTCGGCCTTGTCGTGAAGGATGTACAGGCTAGGCTTCATGGTGTTTCCCAGTATACCCAGGTCGCGGCAGGTACGCTGAGGGGAAGTCGCCACCCGCCTACCCTTCGCCAATTTCGCCAAAAAGGGCGAAGGATTCATGCAGGGGCGGCACTTACAGTTCGTTTGAAGCCGTCACATCCACACACCCGTACCGGCCTTTCGCCGGGACCCTTGCGACCTTGGAGAAAGATGATGCATGTCTGCGCCTCGCCCGCTCCGCTGCCAACCCGGTTCGATCCACAGGATCGACGGCGGCGGCCCGGGCCGGGGGCCGGATCGCCCACTCAGTCGCACTCCGCTGCCTGGGTCTCCGCCGTCCTTTTCGGGGCCATCCTTTTCCTGCTCTCTCCGGCGGCGCAGGCCCTGCCGGCCTTCGCCCGCAAGTACCAGACGAGCTGTACCACCTGTCACACCATCTTCCCGAAGCTCAACCCCTTCGGCGAGGCCTTTCGCCGCAATGGCTATCGCTTCCCCGGGGTGGATGCCGACGTCATCAAGCAGGAGAATTTTCCCCTGGGTGGAGAGGCGCAGAAGGCACTCTTTCCAGGCTCGGTGTGGCCCGGCATCCTCATGGGTTCGGTGCCGCTGGCCATGGCCTTCAATGGCAACGCGACCTTTCATCCGGACCAGAATTCCAGCGCCGCACAGGCCGACAACGGATCGGTGGTCTCGCTGCACGACCTGATCGCCGAGGGCCACCTGTGGGGCGCCGGCAGCTTCACCGAACACATCACCTTCTTCAGCCAGGTGACCTTCTCCTCCGCCAACGGGCTCAGCCTCGAAGAGGGGTATGTCCTGTTCAACGATCTCTTCGGCCTGAAACACGCACTGAACCTGTGGGTCGGCAAGCGGGCACCGACGCTGACCAGCTTCGGCAACCACTCGTCCTATGTCAGCGACAACCTGTTCACCTCGCTCTCGGTCACGGCGCTCTATGGCGCCACCAGCAGCTCGTGGAACGTGCTGGACCAGGAACCCAGCGTCGAGATAAACGGAATGTTCGGCGGGCGCTTCCGCTATGCGGTCGGCGTGGCCGCGGGGGCCAACCTGGACGTGCGCACCGCGGAGAACGTCTATGCCCAGATAGGCATCAAGCTCGGCGGCCTGCGCATGGACGGCGAGGGCGAGTACCAGCAGCAGAACCCGATGCGCCCGTGGGAAGAGACGGCGTTGTCGCTGGACTACTTCTTCTCGCGCTCGGCGTCGCACTTCTCGCTGCCGAAGGGCGGCCCGCTGGATGACACGACCTATGCCTACGGCGCCAACCTGCGGCTGCAGATCCACTCGCTTGAAATCAATTCCGGGGTGTATCAGGAGCGTCACGACCACGCCATCCCCGACGGGATGACCGGCTCCTCGGTGAACGCCCTGTGCCAGTACGACGAGATCTCGTACATCATCTTTCCCTGGCTGGTGCCGGCGGTGCGCGTGGAATACGTCCGGCTGGAGCCGGACAGCGGCGGATCGAGCAGCAACCTGCGGATCATCCCCGGTGTCGCCGCGCTGGTCCTGCCCAACCTGAAGTTCACCCTGACCGGCCAGATCGAGTACGCCGATGGCGCGCCCGATGCCGGATGGGCACCGTCCGGCGGATCGGCGACGCCCCTGCCCGGCTTGGCGCTGGGACCGGAGATCGAGTCGATCAATGTGAACTTGTGGTTTGCGTTCTGAGATAACAACCGTCCCTTGAAGGAGGTCCCTATGAAAGAGGTCTATCGGAAGCGCCTTGTGCAGCATTCGTCCCGCGGCAACCGGGCGGGCCTGTTCGCCGCCCTGGTTTTGTCCTGCCCCCTGGCCGCGATGGCCGATGGGGGGTCCGTGACCGGCGCGGTGGAAGTGACCCCCGCCAAGTTCCTGGAAGAGACGGTGATTTACCTGACCGACGCGCCGGGCAAGGCCGCGCCCAAGACCGTGCAGATGGACCAGAAGGGGCTGCGCTTCCTGCCCCACGTCCTGGCAGTCAACATCGGTGACACGGTCCACTTCGCCAATCACGACGCGGTCAATCACAACATCTTCTCTCCGGACCAGGGCGGCTACAACCTGGGGACCTTCGGGGCCGAGCAGGGCAAGGACCACACCTTCACCAAGCCGGGGCTGTACATACAACTGTGCGCGCTGCACCCGGAGATGCAAGGCTTCGTCTTCGCCAGCCCGACGCCCTACTCGGCGGTGGTGGACAGGGACGGGAAGTTCACCCTGGCCAACGTGCCTCCGGGGACCTACCACGTGGCGGTGTGGAATGCCCATCTGAAGGCCCCGGAACAGACCGTCACAGTCGCCGCCGGGAAGCCCGCCGAGGTCCGCTTCTCCCTGAAACGATAGCTTTTGGGAGATGCTCATGCTTGGACATAGTAAGATTGCTACCCTCCTTTGCGCTTCGCTGCTGGTGGTTTCGGCGTGCACCAAGGAGGTGCGGGTAGAGTTGACCACCGTTGGGGACACCATGGCCTTCGACCAGAAGGAGCTGGTGGTCCCGGCGGGCAGCAAGGTGACGGTGGTGCTGAAAAATGGCGCCAGCAGCCCGGCGATGACCCACAACTGGATCCTGCTGAAGCCGGGGTTCATGGACGAGGTCGGGCGCCAGGGCATCACCGTGCCCATCGACCAGGGCTACATCCCGGACCATCCGGCGATCATCGCCCACACGACGCTCTCCTCCCCGGGGGGCACGGTCATGGTGACTTTCCCCGCCCCGCCACCCGGGACCTACGAGTTCATCTGCTCGGTCCCGGGCCACTTCATGTCGATGCGCGGGACCTTCATCGTCCGCTGAGCATTGTTCTTCACTACATTCCCTACTCGACAAGAGTGGGTCAACACGTAAGATCTACCCATGAGTGACGCGCAGGCGGACGTGATTGTCGTGGGCGCCGGCCACAATGGACTGGTGGCGGCGACGCTGATGCAGCGGGCCGGGCTTGGCACGCTGGTGCTGGAAGAGAAGGACGGAGTCGGCGGGGCGGCGAAAACCGAGCATCCTTTTCCCCAGGCGAAGGAAGTGGCGGCCTCGACGGGGGCGTACCTTTTGGGACTGATGCCGCCGGAACTCTTGCAGACGCTGGACCTCACGTTGCCTCTGCTGCGCCGCGACCCGCACTATTTTCTGCCGACGCGGGATGGCCGATATCTGCTCTTCGGTTCGGATCAGGCGGCGATGGAGGCGCAGTTCAGGCGCTTCTTCAGCGATGCGGACTGGCAGGCGAACTGTCGCCTGGATCAGGAACTTTCGGCGCTGCGGGAAGACATCGC
>JBBRLA010000552.1:0-5949 GCA_038231615.1 Polyangia bacterium
AAAAGGGCAAGGGCGCGGCGGCGGGCGAGGGCGGCGGCGGCGGTGGCGGCGAGGACTTCGGCGGCGACTTCTAGCACCCGCCTGACGGACTGACGGCAGTCTCAAGGCCCATCATCCCTGGCCTGGCCGGATGATGGGCCTTTTTATTTTTACAGCTGGGCGACGGCGAGGTACACCTTGTTGTTGCTCTCGTCCACCACTTGGAGGCTGGGCCGGCACTCGGTGGGCAGGAGGCCGCGGACGGTCTCGAGCTGGTTGCGCTCCAGCAGGACGAAAACCCGTCGCCCCCGGTGGGCCTTGAAATAGGCCTGCACCTTGTCGGTGCGGTGGTCGCCGAGGAAGACTGTCTTCTCGGCCGCGTCGAGCTTGTGGTCGTAGATGTCGTTCCGGGTGTAAAAATTCTCGCCGCGCCAGTACATCTGCCAGGCCAGCACCGGCTCCTCGGGCCCCTTGCGCAGCCGGTAGTAGGTGGCGAAGACCCCCTTCTGGCTCCAGTGGGGCGAGATGTCGACCATGAAGCGGTCCAGTACCCAGCAGTTCCAGACCATCCCGGCGACAAAGACCAGCCCCGCGGCGAAGGTCACCGGCCCCCGCAGGACGCCGATCGCCAGCAGTCCCCGCCGCGCCGCCAGCCAGAGAGACAAAAGCAGGAAGAGCGTCGCCGCCCCTGCGGGCACAAGATAGCCCAGCCGCATCCAGCCCGGTAGCATCGTGGAGGTCGGTAGCTTCGACGAGGACCAGTAGGTCACGGCGTCGGCGCGGGGTGCGATGACCAGGCCCGCGACCAGCAAGCCGACGAAGAACAGCCCCAAAAAGGCCGCCCCGTCCGCCCCCAGGCCCCGCTGCGCTTCCTGCTCGGCGGGTCCGGCAATGGTCCCCGCCAGCTCACCCGGCAGTGCCCGGCGCGGGGGCAAGTAGCGCCCCAGAAGAAAGCCGAGCAGTCCCAGCGCCGCCATGGCGATCGCCACCAGGGTGAAGATCTGCGGCCCGTACTCGTAGCGTTCGCCGTACAGGGACACCAGCGGCCAGGGCCGTCCGCCTCCGGGGGCGTTGACGTAGTCGTAGTTGAAAAGCCAGCCGATGCGCGCCGGGAAGTTTGCCATGTCTCGCCCGGAGAGCCAGGTGATCGGCAGCCCGACCAGCAGCAAGGCCCCCACCCCGTCGAGCGGCAGGCGCCCCGCCCGGCTTTTGCACAGCTCGTCGAGGAACAGCCCGGCCAGGATGGCCAACGCCGGCAGGGCCGGCAGGATATAATGGTGGAACTTGGTGTTTACCAGGGCCACGATCATGAAGTCGATGACAAACCACACCAGGCAGAAGACCACCAGCCCGCGCCGCGGCGTCCCGATCCACTGCCGCAGCCAGCGCCCCGCCACCAACACCGACGCCGCGACCACCCCCGACCAGGGGAACAGGCCCAGGCCGAGCTGCCGCAGATAGTACTCATAGCTGCCCCGGTCGCCGTGCCGCCCCTGCACCCGATGCACGTAATTGTCCCCGATCATCTCCATCCAGAAAGGGATGCCATGACGCACCAGCATCGCCATGTACCACGGCGCCCCGACGACGATGAAGAGCAGGATGCCGAGCACCACTTGCAGGCCGTCATGATCTGCCAGGAAGCGCAGCGGCTCGGGCTGTAGACTGCCCCAGCCTGGCGGCTGCTCCCGCTTTTCGCCCAGGAACTCGGCAAAGCGGCCGGTGCACAGGAGGAAGAAGAACACGATGAGCACCGGCAGCGCGATCCCCGCCGGCCCCTTGGCCAAGGTGGCCACCCCACCGGTGATGTAGGTGACCCACAGGTAGATCGACCGCCGATCCCGTGCCGCCGCCATGAAAGGCAGGGAGAGCAGGAAGAGCGCTACGAAAGGCAGCATGGGCACCAAACCCAGGGTGCGATAGCTGTGACGCCCGATGACGAAGGTCCAGCTCTGTAGCTGGATGCAGTTGACCAAAAGCTGGGGCACCGTGCACAGGACGTACAACCCGACCACCCAGTAGAACGCCGGATCGTGGGGCCAAGAGATCCGCAGGCCCAGGACC
Source organism: Polyangia bacterium (assembly GCA_038231615.1). Classification (GTDB taxonomy): domain Bacteria; phylum Myxococcota_A; class Polyangia; order Palsa-1104; family JAEUJZ01; genus JBBRLA01. The sequence continues at coordinate 2,044 of JBBRLA010000552.1, forward strand.
TGCGCCTCCTTGCGGGGCAGGGCGCGGCGCACCTCTTCCTTCGGCAAGAGCAGCGCCAGCCCGGCGAAGACCAGTCCCACGGTCATCGGGGTAACGAAGGCCATGTCGGTCATCGCCTGGCGGCTGATCATCGACCACTGGGTGCTGGTGCACAGCACCGCCGATGACCAGAACGCGACGCCCCGGCCGGCGATGCGCCGGCACAGGTGCCACACCGCCCACACGCCGGCGAGGCCCAGAAGGACGAAGGGCAGGCGCAGGGCCCACTCGGCGGTCCAGCCGACGGTCATCTCGGCGGCGTGGGCCACGCCGGGGTGACCCAGGCCGAAGATCTTCATCGACAGGGCCATCAGCCAGAAGGTGAGCACGGGCTTGGACCAGAAGGTGGCGGCGTCCTGCGGCGAGCCGGGCCACCACAGGCTGATCCAGTCGTTGCGCTCGACCATTTGCCGGGCGACTTCCCCGTAATGGGTCTCCCAAGGATCCCACAGGCCATAATTGCCAGCAAAGGGGATGTAGAGCAAACACAGGAACATCAGCAGCGCCACGGTCAGCCAGCGCTCGTTCAGACCGGGCGTGCCGGGCGAGTTCTTCCACATCACGGGGCGAAGCGTGCCGCAACGACGGGCACAAGATCAAGGGCCCGCCCCACATCCGCGATCATCCGGCGACGTCAGGCGGGGTCGCCGGATTGATGGTCGAGAGCAGCGTCAGAAGGCGGTTCTTGAAGGTGTGCTCCCGGTGGGCCCGCTCCCGGGCACGGCGGGCCATCTGGGCGCACTCCTTTGGACGAGACAGGTAATGGCGGACCTTTTCGTAAAGGTCCCCGCGCCCGGTGAACGTCGCCACCTCGACCCCCGGGGTGAAGTAGCGGCGCAGGGCCTCCCGGTCGTCGGTCAACTGGAACGCACCGATCCCCGCCAGCTCGAAAGTGCGTTTGTTCACGTCCCCGATGCCGGCGTAGTGGTTGGTGTTCAAGGCGATCGAGCAGGCCAGCATGGCCTTGCACTTCTCATCGCCCAGCACCACTGCCCCGGCCCAGAAGTCGCGGGCCCGGTGGTGCAGCCAGCGCGGCGGCCGGGCGCCCCACAGCTTGACCTTCAAATCCCCGCCGAGAAGCGGCTCCAGAAGGCGCGCCCGGTATGGATAGTAGTTGCCGAAGGTCGCCACGTCCGCCTGGTAGCGCACCCGGTCGGCCTCCGAAAGCGCCACCGGCTTGTGGTAGTCCGGGTCGCAGCACTGTGGCAGGTGATGGATGTTGTCCACCGAGAACGACGTGCGCAGCCGCTCGACCATGTAGGGGTCCTGGAAGAAGAGCGCCTCGTAGGGCGCCAAAAGGAAGCTGCCCCGTCCGAAGCTGGTGAAGGCGTCGGGAAACCAGCCGACGCAGCGGGTGCCCGCTTCCCGGAGCTTCGCCACCGTCTCGGGCAGCACCCATAGGAGCTGCACCACCAACACCAGGTCCGCGCGGAACTCCCGCGCCTTCTGCAAGAGCACGCGCTGCGCCAGATAGAACGGCTCGCGAACTGTGCTTTTGAGCAGGTATTCAGCGACCAGATAGGCCATCGGGTAGCGTTGCAGCGGCCCTGGCACCCCGATGTATTTTCGCAAGTCGCAAATCTCGGCCTCGTGCCCCAGCGTTCGCAGGCCCCGCACGCAGCCCATCTCGGAGCTGTCCACCCAGCTTGGACCGACCACGAGGACCCTCATGATTCAACCAGACCTTTAGCACTGCACCGGTACGGATGCTCTGGGTTGCCGCGGCGTGTCAGGGGATCTGCATTCCGCCAGAGACGTTGATCGTCTGGCCGGTGATGTAGTCCGACAGGGGCGAAGCGAAAAAGAGGACCGCGTTGGCGATGTCCTCGGGCTCGCCGAAGCGCCCCATCGGGATTCGTTTCAGCGTGGCTTGACGCTGTTCCTCGGGCACCCCGAGTTCGTCGCCGGGCGACTTGGCCGCGGTCAGGCGGGTGTTGGTGAAGCCCGGGGCCACGGCGTTGACGTTGACGCAGAAGCGCGCCCACTCTTGAGCGACCACTCGGGTGATGCCCACGTTGCCCATCTTGGCGGCGACGTAATTGATCTGGCCGGGGTTTCCTCGAATGGCCGCGGTCGAGAAGAAATTAACGATTTTTCGGTGATAGGCCACGCGCCCGTCGCGATCCAGTTCCGCCTTGGCGGTGTCACGCAGGTACGGGGCGCACGAACGGATGCAATTGAAGGTGCCGGTCAGGTTGACATCCAGGACCATGTCCCACGCCTCATCGGTCATCAGGTGGCACATCCGGTCCCGCGTCAGCCCCGCGTTGTTGACCAGGATGTCCAGCTTGCCGAAGCGTTCGGCGGCGACCTTCATGAGCGCGTCGGTATAGGCCGGGTCGGTCACCGAGCCTACCGAGATCGCGGCGGCACCCGATCTGACGGTGTTGCAGGCTGCCGCTGCCTCTTCGGCGGGTTGCTGTTCCACATCGTTTATGACCACCCGGGCCCCGGACTGCACCAGAGTAAGGGCAACCGAATACCCGATTCCTCGTCCGGCCCCGGTGATTACGGCGACGCGATCTTTCAGCAATCTTGACAGCGGCTTCATCGTCGGGCCTTTCGGGTGCAGAAGGGTGGGCCTGAGCGTGGGGCTCAGATGAAAAGAGTGGCCTAGTTAGCCGGCTCTGACCGCAAGTGTCAATCCTTCCCTTCCGGGCAACCCGTGCTAGACTACAGGTCATGATTTATCCGCGTTTTCTGGCTGGCTTGGCCCTGGCCTGGTTCGCCCTGGGGGCCTCCGCCCCGGCGCACGGGGCCAAGGTAGCGCCGCTGGCCCCGCGGCTTCCCGTGTCGGCAGCGCCTGAACTGCGCGACCGCTTTCAAGACGCCATCGCCAGGGGATTGCAGCTGGGGGCCGTCACCGGAGTGGAGGTGATGGCCGGTTCCGACGTCCGGGTCCGCCTCCAGGCGAACAACGAACTCCTCGGCTGCCAGGGAGGGACTTGCCTGACTCGGGCGGTAACGGAACTGAAGGTGGATCGTCTGGCCCTGGCCGAGATCGACGTGTCGAGCAAGAATTACAGCATCCAGTTGCGTCTCATCGACCAGGGGGGCGCCGAGATCTGGCGCACCGCTGAAAACTGCGACATCTGCACGGTCCGCGAGGCAGACGAGGCCGTCGCCCGCGCCGCGGCGCGGATGGGGCCATGGATTGCCCGCCCCGGACCCACCGATCAGGCCAACGCCGCCGCGCAGGCCAAGGCGGCGGCGGCGGCCCCACCGGTGGCGCCGTCGAACATTCCTTCGGCAGAGCAGACCCCGGAAGCGCATCACCTGTATTACCGCTATGGCTGGATCTCCGCGGCGGTGGTCGGCGGGCTCTTCGTCGTCGCGGCCGTGCCCTTTTTGGTCTACGCCGGCAAGGATGGACAGACCAATTGCGACCCGTCGGTGAACCCCCGCAACTGTCCGACAATCTACAAGGGCAACCTGGGCGCCGGGCTCGGGCTTCTTTCCGCAGGCGTCGTGGCAGGCGGCGGTACTTTCGCGATTCTTTACTACCTGGATCGACGGCAGCAGCGACAGTCGCCGCCGCCGCGAGTCTCGCTGGTCCCGACAGCGGGCGGGGCGATGCTGGGACTTGAAGGACGCTTCTGATGCAAGGTCGGCGCCGGACCAGCGCGGCGCTGCCCCTCTTGTTGGCCGCCTGCACGGCGCCCAATCCGGCCTACATGAGCGACGCCGCCTTTTGCAGCATCGGGGGTCGCCAGTGCCTCGACGCGCCGCAAGGCCTGTCTTTCCCGGTGGTCTGCGGGCTCGCACCCGACAGCCACCTGACGCTCTTGCGCGAGCGCTGCCCGAGCAGCGCGCTGTGCACGGAGGGTCGCTGCACGGCCCCCGCGGCCCTTCACCCCTGCGCTCGCC
>JBBRLA010000553.1:0-5945 GCA_038231615.1 Polyangia bacterium
GGCGAGGACGGCGGTGCCGACGATAGCGCCCTGGACAGCGCCGGTGAGGGCGGCCTGGAGGCGCAGGCGCCGGGCGACCCGGGAGATCGCCTGACGAATGGGGAAAAGGTCCGCTTCGGGGACCGAGGGAGGCTGCATCATGCCGCTAATGAGTCCCAAAGGAGACTGATCATAACCTGGGACCCACCTTCACGCCACGTGGGACTGCGCGGGGGTGGATCAGATGGGACAGGTTCCCTACGAAGAAGGAGGAGGAAGTCGGAAAGTCGCAGTCAGGAGGAAAGGGGGTCAGGACGGGCGGCGGTCGGCGCGGCAGGCGCCCTTGACGCAGGCGGCGCCGCTGTCGCAGTCGGTGCTGGCGGCGCAGTTCTTCAGGCAGTAGGCGTTGATGCAGCGGAAGCCGGAGCCGCCACCGCAGTCCATGTTGTACTGGCACTGCGACGCTTGGGGAGCCGGGTCCTCGATGCAGGCACCGTTGCTGCACACCTGGCCCAGGACGCACTTGCTGGCGTCGGTGCAGGCGGAGGCGCAGGCGCCGGCCACGCAGGACCTGCTGGTGCCGCAGTTTGTGCCGGCGGTGCAGTAGGCCCCGGCGACGCCGCAGGTGGCGGAGCCGCCCGGACGGCAGCGGCCGGAGATGCAGGTGTAGCCGCTCTGGCAGTCGCCGTCCGCCTTGCAGCCCGCCTGGCAGGTGCCGAGGTTGCAGACGTTGCCGTCTCCGCAGGCGGAGTCGTTGTCGCAGGTGGTCACCTGCCCTGGCGGAGGCATCGTAGGGTTGCCGGGAATCGGATAGCACTGGTCGCCCATGCAGGCGTAGCAGCCGGTCTGGTCGCAGTACTGGCGGCTGGGCTTGGGATCGTTGTTGCAGGCACCCAGCCCCAAGGTCAGAACAAGCGCCCCGAAAAAGGCGATGGGCATCGCCGCCAGCCGGTACATGTGCGCTGGGCTATGAATCCGGGCAGTAAACATGAGTGTCCTCCAGGTACGTTCTCGAAGTCCGAAGCGCCGCGGTGACAGAGGCCGATCTTCCAGCACAACTTACCTTTGTTCCGTTTTTATATCTTACAAGCGGCGTGCCAGGAAGCCAGGAAAAATAGTCCCCCTTCGCAGGGGGTTTCGCGAGGGCAAGGTCAACGGTGTAAACAGCAGTTCACCATTCGTAGTGTGAACGAAGCTTGGCTGCGCCGGATGCAGCCCCATTCCGCAGTGCGGATTCGGCGCGGGCTGCGCTGGCGGCCCACTTGTCGTACACTTGGGCGATTCCCTCTCGGGCAGCGAGCCGAGCGGAAGAATGCTTAGCATATGCGTGTTCACGGTAGAAATCCCCTCCTTTCGGTCCTGGCTCGTCCTGGGGTCCTTTTGGCGCTGAGCCTGACCGTCATGCCGGGCTGCGGGCACCAGCCGCCCCCGTCGCCGGAGCCCATGCTGCGGCGCTACATGCAGGCGCTGGTCAGCGACAATCCCCGGGGGGCGTATCAACTGCTCGATGGCCCGACACAGGAGAAGCTGCCCTACCCGCGGTTCCTTTACGAGTGGCGGAACAACCCGACGGAGCGAGCGGAGCAGGCGGCGGCGCTGAAGAAGCGGCTGGCAGAACCGGTGACCGTGCACGCAGTGGTGAAGGGCGGGGCGCGGCAGGCGACGTTTTTGTGGGTGCCTGGGCGAACGGGGTCGTGGGTGCTTTTGGACCCCGACCTGCGCGCGGCGCGGCCGGAGTCTCCCGAGGAGGCGCTGCGCATCCTGGTCGCGGCTGCGGACGAGCGCAGCTACGAGGCGGTGCTGCGGGTCCTGAGTCCCTCGCAGCGGGCGCTGATCGAGACCGAGCTGCGCGAGCGCATCGGGCTCATGCGGGCGGCGCTGTCCCGAGGGCGGCAGGCGGAGGTCAACGGGAACACGGCCCGTTACGAGTACGACCCGCGCTTCCACGTAGAGTTGCGGAAGGAACAAGGCGCCTGGTGGGTAGTGGACCTGAACTGAGATTACTTGCCCGCGAAGCGCCGCGGTTATCGATCGCGAAGCGCGAAGCGCCGCGGTTGTCGATCGCGAAGCGCGAAGCGCCGCGGTTGAGATTACTGGGTCAGTCCCACGTAGATCGGGCTGCTATAGATGAAGGGGTACTCGTGGTTGTATTTCTGGGCGCTGTCGCCAAGGAGCGGCAAGAGGTGAGCTGGGGTGATGCGCACCTCGGCCCGGTAAGCGCCCGACGGCAGGGACGGGGCCGCGAAGGTCAACTCGGCGCCAGCCTGCACCTGTGCCGCGGTGACCGTACGGGTGGCGACCTCCACCCCGGCGGTGGCACCGGGAGGGATGTGCAGGATGCGCAGGCGTAAGATCGGCGTGGCGTCGGCCACCGCGGCTTCCTTGGCGATGGTGAACTGCGGGGCCGCCAGGTGCAGCGTGGCGGTGGGGCCCGTGGTATCGCCCAGCTCGGCGACGGTGGTGGGGCCGGTGGCATAGAAGTCGAAGCCGGCGGGGGAGCCGAAAATCTCGAAGACGCCGTAGGAACGCCCCTGGTGAAGGGCCTCATGCAGGGCGGCGGGGGTCACCGGCGAGGCGGCGCTGGGCACGAGCAGGCGGTTGCCGAACCAGCGCATCAGGCGCCGGTAGGAATCGCCACGCTCGCCGTCGGTGAAAAGCTGCTTCACCGTGTTCTCGTGGATGTCCGAGCCCATCATCGCCGCCAGGTGGTGCCCGTCGCCGAGCAGGGTGTCGAACTTGCCGATCTGGTTGGCGTTCTCTTCCAGGAAGCCCAGCAGCGCCAGGTCCGGTTCGGGGCCGCCCGCATCGACGGTAGGGCCGAAGAGCCAGGGGGCGATGCCTTCGATGGCGCCGAAGGGGGAAAGACCCAGGTAGGGCCCGCGGATCTTGGGGTCGATGTTGGCGTGCAGATTGTAGACCTCCATGCCGTCCAGGCCCCCATCGGCCAGGGTGCGCAAAAGATCCAGGGGGTGCGACTCGCCGTGGGCCACCAGCACCAGCGCGCCGGCATCGTGGAATTTGGCGATGGCCTCGGGGGTCTCGGCGGTCATGTTGGCGTCGCGTTCCTGGTCCGTGCTGCCGACGGGGCGATGCAGGCCCACCGGCATCAGGGCGTTCTCGCCGCCCACGGTCAAAAGGACGCGGTGGCCGGCGGCCCCGGTGGCGTCGTCACAGCGGAGGCGGCTGCCGACCTGGTCAACGCCCTCGGTCACGGTCTCGTCGCCGGGCTGCTGGACAAAGAGCGCGGCCCAGGGGGTGCTGGACATGGCGGCGGAGTGATCGGTCAGCATGGCGAAATCCTGCCGGGTCTGGCACAAACCCTCGCGCAGGTGCTGGTAACAGGGCGGGTTGGGCAGGCCCTCCGGCCGCGGGTCGTTGTCGCAGGCGTCGTGGGAGTAGACCGAATGCAGGTGGATGATGCCGCGCAGCACCTGGTAGCCGCGTTTTTGCTGGGCGTCGAGCAGGGTGCTAGTCTCGGGCAAAGTCCGGTCCCACGCGGGCCTTTGCGGCAGCGCCGGCATGTCGGGGACCGGGTCGGTGCATGCGAGCAGTAGCCCAAAGGCCAGACAGAGCGGCAGCCCAAGGGCCTGGGGAAGCCAGCCGGGAAGCGAAAAGGGCCAGGCGAACGAGCGGTGGGTGGGCATGGGCGGGATTATCCGCACGCCCGGAATTCCTTGCAACCCGGCGGCACTTGCTGAAGACTTCCTGCCATGCGTGACGTCGCGATTGTCTCTGGAGTGCGGACCCCCTTCGGCCGTGGCGTGAAGGGGTCTTTGAAGGACACCCGGCCCGATGACATGGGCATCGCCGTGGTGAGGGAAGCGCTGGCTCGGTCCGGGATCACCGCCGCCGAGGTCGAGGACGTGGTGCTCGGCTGCGCCATGCCCGAGGCCGAGCAGGGCATGAACGTGGCCCGCATCGTGTCGCTGGGCGCCGGGCTGCCGGTCGAGGTCCCGGCGATGACGGTGAACCGCTTCTGCTCATCGGGCGTGCAGGCCATCGCCATCGTGGCCGACCGCATCGCCACCGGGCAGATCGAGGTGGCCATCGCCGGGGGGGTCGAGTCGATGTCGATGATCCCGATGACCGGGAACAAGGTGTCGTTGAACCCGGGCATGGTGGACCAGCACCCGGCGGTGTACACGCCGATGGGCGTGACCGCGGAGAACGTCGCCCGCCGCTTCGAGGTCAGCAGGAAGACGCAAGACGAGTTCGCCTACCGCAGCCACCAGCGGGCTCTCGCGGCGCAGAAAGAGGGGCGCCTGGCCGAGGAGATCCTGGCACTGGACACGGTGCTCTTCGACGAGACGGGGCGGTCACGGAAGCTGCGGGTGGAGAAGGACGAGGGGCCGCGGGCGGATACCGACTTGGCCCGGCTCGGGGCGCTGAAGCCGGCGTTCGACCCGACGGGGTCGGTGACCGCGGGGAACAGCTCGCCGCTGACGGACGGGGCGGCGGCGGTGGTGGTGACCTCGGGAGAGCGGGCGCGGGGGCTGGGACAGATGCTGGGCTACTTCCGCGGCTTCGCGGTGGCGGGCGTGCCGCCGGAGATCATGGGCATCGGGCCGGTGCCGGCGATCCGCAAGCTCCTGCACAAGGCGGGGCTGAACATGGACCAGATCGACCTTTTCGAGCTGAACGAGGCATTCGCCAGCCAGGCGGTGTACTGCCAAAGGGAGCTGGGGATACCGGACCAAAAGCTGAATGTGAACGGCGGCGCCATCGCTCTCGGGCACCCGCTGGGGGTGACGGGGACGCGGCTGGTGCTGACCGTCCTTTTGGAGCTGGCGCGGCGGGGCGGGCGCTACGGCGTCGTGTCGATGTGCATCGGCGGCGGGATGGGGGCGGCGGCGCTGGTCGAGCGGGTCTGAGGCGGGCTGGTTGAACGCCAGATCGTGCCGTGCGGGTGGGAAGTGGCGGCGGGCTCTGATAGCATGCGCGGCCCATGAATGTAGCCACCGCGGTCGGCTTGACCGCCGCGCCCGTTTTCGCCCACGCAGGGGGCGGCATCGCCGCGTTGCTCGGTCCCCTGGGGGCGCTGGGCAGTTCGCTGACGTGGGCCTACGGGTCGTCGATCTATGCCAGGGAGGCGCGCAGGGTGGGCGCGGTGGAGGTCAACCTGGCCCGGGCGGTCATCGTCCTGCCGCTTTTCGTCATGTGCGCCGCCCTTTTGCCGGGGGAGCAGGGAATCAGGGACATCGGCGGGGACCGGCTTTTGTGGCTCTGCTTGTCGGTGGTGTGCTCGTATGGGGTCGGCGACCTGCTCTTCTACCTGGCGGCGATCAGGCTGACCACCTCGACGGCGCTGGCCATCGCCTCGGTGTCCCCGGTGTGGGCCGTGCTGGCCGGGGTACTGAGCCTGGGCGAGGTGGTCAGCCCGGCGCGGGCCGCGGGGACCGCCTGCTGCATCGCGGGGGTGGCGTGGCTGGTGCTCTTGCGCCCCGGGTCGGCGGAGACCGAGGCGCGGTCCCGGAAGACTTCCCTTGTCGGAGTGGCGCTGGCGGTCGCGGCCTCGCTCTTCTGGGCGGGAAACACCTATACGACCCGGCGGGGCGCGTCGGGGCTGCCGCTTTTTCTGACCAACGCGATCCGCTATGCGGTGGCGCTCCTGATGCTGGGCACGCAGCGAGGTTTGATCGCCCTTAAGGATCGCTGGGGCACCCAGGGTAAGGCGAAGCGGGAGACGATCTTCTGGCCCCCGCGGCGGCTGCTGGCGTTTTCCGGGACGGCGCTGATCGAGGCGTTCTTCGGCAGCTCGATCTTCGTGTATGGGCTGTCTCATACCGATCTCAGTGTCGCGGCACCGCTTGTGTCCCTCTCGCCGCTCTTCGCCGTGCCCATCGGGCTGATGCTGGGGACCGAGATGCTCGACCTGCGCCGGATCTGTGCCATCTGTGTCACCGTGGCCGGGGTGGTGCTGCTGGTGGCATAGGCCGACGATGAAGACGATCAGGCCGCGGAGGACC
>JBBRLA010000554.1:0-5933 GCA_038231615.1 Polyangia bacterium
AGCTCATTGCCTCGCTGATAGGCGTCGAGCCGTTGAAAGGTCGCCATGGGCCAAATCATCGGTAGGTCCGGCTAAAAGTTGCTCACGCTCACGCTCACGCTCACGCTCACGGACTGAGGGGGCCCCTGATTCAGGTAGGCACCCGCCCGGTGACGTCCGTCGGGGCGGCTCGGGCGGGTTTTAGCAGGCGGGCGAAAAGGTCGGCGAAAAGGCGCTCGGCGGCGCTGTAGGGATCGTCTGCCCGCCGGGCCACCCGGTCCACCAGATCGGCGTTGTGGATAAGGGCGTGGTCCAGGAAGGGGGCCAGGCGGTCGAGGAGGGCATCGCGCAGCTCGCGGCAGGCGCGGCGGCGGCGGGTCTCCTGGGTCCGGGGGAGCATGCGCTGGTGGTGGCGCTGGATGGCGGCGGCCAGCTCGTCGAGGCCCTTGCCGGAGGTGGCGATGGTGCGGATGATCTCCACCGGTTCTATCGCCGCGGCTCTTCGCGCTTCACGATCAGAGCCGCGGCTGCGCAGGTCGAGCATGGTCATGAGGTCGCGGACGGAACGATCGGCGCCCTCGCGGTCGGCCTTGTTTACCACCAGGACGTCGGCGATCTCCAGGATGCCGGCCTTGATCGCCTGGACCTCGTCGCCCAGGCCGGGCACGGTGACGACCACGGCGGTATCGGCCTGGGACACCACGTCGATCTCGCCCTGTCCCACGCCCACGGTCTCGACGATGACGATGTCGTGGCCCATGGCATCCAGGACGGCGACGATCTCGGCGGTGGATCGGGTCAGGCCGCCCAGGTGGCCGCGGGTGGCCAGGGAGCGGATGAAGACGCCGGGATCGGTGGAGTGGCGCTGCATGCGGATGCGATCGCCCAGGATGGCGCCGCCGGAGAAGGGGCTGGTGGGGTCGATGACCACCACGCCGACCCGCTGACCGGCCTTTCGGTAGTGCGCGATCAGGCCGTCCACCACGGTGGACTTGCCGGCGCCGGGGTTGCCGGTGATGCCCAGGATGAAGGCCCTGCCGGTGCGGGGAAAAAGGCGGCGCAGGGCCTCGCGGGCACCAGGGAGGCCGTCGTCCAGGCCGCGCATCAAGCGGGCGGCGATGCGGACGTCTCCGGCGCAGACGGCGGCGACAATGGCATCGGCGCGGGCGGCGCTATCGGCAGGGGCGGCGCTACCGGCAGGGCCGCTACCGGCTGGGGCGGCGCTACCGGCAGGGGCGGCGCTACCGGCAGGGGCGGCGCTACCGGCAGGGGCGTTACCGGCAGGGGCGGTATCAGCACGGGCGGCGAGGTCAGGAGACTGACCCTTTTCGGGGGGCTGGGTGAAGGCTGGCATGGGCTCTTTAGGGGGTAACGCAGGGGTTCTGCTCCTGTCAACAGGAGAGGTCCGACTTGACAAGGCCGGCTGCTGGCGACAACGTTTGCCCACCAAGTAAGGAGACCTACATGCAGCGTCTGTGTACGGGGGCCTTGTTCTGCCTCCTCGTTCCCTTTGCCACGGGTTGCCCGGTCCCGGATATATCGGTGCCCGATTTTACCCCGGTGCCGCCGGCGGCGGATGCAGCGGGAGGGGACCAGGCTAAAGGTGGAGACGGGGGAAATACGATGATGACCTGGCGGACGGAGAAGACGCCGACGACCAGCGCCTTGCGCGCGGTGTGGGTGGCGGATGCCGCCCTGTCTCAGTCCTACGCGGTGGGGGTCGGCGGGACGATCTTGTCGCGATCCGCGGCAGGCGTCTGGACCGCCGAGACCTCGACCACGCAGGAGAACCTGAGCGCGGTGACGGCACTGGGGCCGGATGATGTCTATGCCGCGGGCGGCCAGGCCAAAGGGGTGATCCTGCACCGCAAGGCGGGGGTATGGAAGGCCGAGGCGGCGGACCTCATGCTTGGGGCGATCTACGGCATGGCGGTGGTGGGCACGGACCTGTTCGCCGTCGGAGACAACGGGACGGTGGCACACCTGTCCGGGGGCAGCTGGACGCTGGAGACGACCCCCATGCAGGCCAATTTTCACGGGGTGTATGGCAAGACGGTGACTGACGTCTATGCCGTGGGGGAGCAGGGGGGCATCGTGCACCGCGACGGCACGGGGACGTGGTCGGTGGATACGGCGACGTTGTCTCCGGCGGATGGCATGGGCACCTACTATGGCATCGCCGCGCTGGCCGACGTGATCTTCATCAGCGGGAGCCAGGGGCGGGTGCTGCGCCGCGACACCGGCAAGTGGACCCCGGACTTCACCATGGACCTCATCAAGGCGGACATGGCCGGCGCGCCCGCTGACCTTCTGGCGCTGATCGCGGCGGACGGGGAGATGCTGACCGTGGGGACAGGCGGGGTGGTGGCCCACCGGGACAGCAAGGGGGCCTGGACCCGCGAGAGCAGCGGCGTCGGCACCGACCTTTTCGGGCTGGGCGGTGCCGGCATCCACGCCGTGCTGGCGGTGGGCGACATGGGCGTGGTGGTGCGACGGAACTGATGGCGGATTGCGTGCACGAGCCGAACGGCGGGCCGTCCCCTGGGGCCAGGATCGACCGGGCCGCGATCATTGCGATCGACGGCCCGGCGGGTGCCGGCAAGTCCACGGTGGCGCGGGCCCTGGCCTCGCGGCTGCACTTCTTTTTGCTGGATACCGGGGCCATCTACCGCAGCCTGGCGCTTTTGGCGCAGGAACAGGGCGTCTCCACGGAGGACGGGCCGGCGCTGGCCCATATGGCGAAGTCCCTGCCGCTGCGCTTCGGCCGCGGGCCGGAGGAGGGGGGGGTGTTCCTGGAAGAACGGGACGTCTCGGAGCTGATCCGCGCGCCGGAGGTGTCGCTGGGGGCGTCGCTGGTCTCGTCGCACCCGGAGGTACGGACGGCCCTGCTTTCGCTACAGCGGCGGCTGGCGCAGACCGGGCCCTGCGTGGTCGAGGGGCGGGACGTGGGCACGGTGGTGCTGCCCGATGCGCCGATCAAGCTCTTTCTGACCGCCACCAAGGAGGTGCGGGCGCAGCGGCGTTACGAAGAGCTTTTGCGGCGGGGGGTGGATGCGGATCTGGCGGCGACCCTGCGGGAACAGGAGGAACGGGACCGCCGCGACGAGACCCGGGCGACGGCCCCGCTGCGGCAGGCGGAGGACGCCATCCTGGTGGATACCAGCGCCCTTCCGTTGTCTCAAGTGATCGACGAGGTCGAGGCGCTGTGCCGGCGCCTGCTTTCCCGGCCTACCACCAGCGCAGGGGCGTCCATACCGGGCACGCCCTGATCCGTTCCACCGAGAGGCGATCGCAGGCCCCCTTTACCCCCCGGCAGCAGTGGTGGAGCCTCAGGGCCGTCTCCCGGGCGTCCTTTTGCTCGTCCGGCGGCGCCGGCCACAAGGGCAGCCTGAAGAGGGCCCGCAGCGCCAGCGTGCGTTCGTGAATCTGGCGGCGCTCGACGGCGCGGGCGGATTCGGTCTCGTCCAGGGCCACGTCGTTGGGATTGGGGGCCAGGGAGGCCACGGTCGGCGGCGGGGCAGGGGACAGGGCCGCATCCACTGCCTGGTACGGGTAGCGGGCCAGCAGCTCGACCACGTGGACCAGCACCTCCGCCTGTGGGTCGCGCAGGGCCTCGGTCAGGGACGCCGACGTCGCGCGGGAGGACCCGAGCTGACCCAGGTAGTCGATGTAGTGCAGCGGGTCGGCGGCCAAAAGGGGGTTGTGGTGCCGATAGGCCCAGGTCACCTGGGCGGCGGCGTCCGCCTGTGGCGGAGCGTAGAAGAGCAGGCCCAGGGCCACCTCCTCGCGGCGGTCCCGCAAAAGCGGGATGTCCGGCCCGCGGGAAAGCAGTGGCAGGAGGCGCACGGTCTCGTCGGGGTAAAGGAGCAGGAAGTCGCCGACGCCCTGCTGCAGGATGCGCCGGGCTTCCTGCGGCGACCCGCGCACCGCCGGGCGCGGCTCGGCGCGGTTGACGAGGAGCGGGTTGGCCGAGGCGTAGTGCGTTTGGACCAGGTGCGGCGAGAGGAGGGTGGCGGCGGCCCAGGTCGCGGTGGTGCTCTTCTGGGCCTGGGTGCTGAGCATCTGGATGGCCAACACCACGCAGGGCAGATCGCCCGGATCCGCCGCCAGCGCCGCCTCGACCATCCGCTCCGGGGACAGGGAGCTGACCAGAGGGTTCTCCTTGGGGAAGCGCCGCAGCGACGGCCGGGCGGCGTCCACGTAGCGGGCGACGCAGCGACGGTGGTGGGAAAGGTGGCTCCAGGCCGCTTGCAGGCCGGAGTCGGGCAGCGGCTCCTTTTTCAGCACCTCCTGGGTCAGGCTCAGCACCCCGGCGGCCTCAAGGAACTCCCCGGAATCGGTGAAGGCCCGCGCCTGTTGCAGCAGGTCCGGGACCAGCCCCTCCCCGGACAGCGCCTCGCCCAGGTTGCTCAGGGCCCCCGGGGCAGCTACCGACGAGAGGGCCGGGGGGGACTCCTCCAGCCCCAGTTCCAGGTCTACGTAGGGTGGCCGCGTCGGACGCGGGGTGTCGAGCAGGCGGTTCAGCAGATCTTCCCGGAACAGGGGGTCGTCATTCACCCACAGCGCCTCCAGAAGCAGGCGGGTGCGCCCTTCCTCCCCGCGGGCCCGTTCCCTTCCCAGCACCTCCAGGGCGTCTGACAGGGTCTTGGTCGCAACCAGGCGCCGCGAAAGCCGCTGGACCAGGCGCATCACCCGCTCTTCACTCGGGGGATCGTGGTTGCCAGTCAGACCTACATGGGGGGGTGCGTGGGGCCGGCAAGCAGCACCGGTGAACATTAGCCAGACCAGGAGCAACGCGAGGCGCCGCGGTACATCATTCATGCGAATATTTGGAGTCATGAAATTCACTTGACGGTTCCTTGGGCAGGGCATAAGGTTCGCACCTGCTTCACCACGGCAACCGCAACCCATCCGATCGTCTTTGTTCTTCAACATGGCGACAAACCCACTTCAAAGCCGCTGGTAAAGTAGTCCGCCATCGTAAAAAGCCAATGGCGAGACCGAAGGGAGCTCGATAAATCGCATGTCCGAACTTCAGGTAACCCCCACTTCCTCATATCCTGAGGAAGAGTCTTTCGCCGCAATGTTTGAGGAGAGCCTCAAGCGGGAAGACATCAAGGAAGGCGAAATAGTCCGCGGCCGGGTCATACAGGTCACCAAGGACTATGTGGTCGTCGACATCGGGTACAAGTCGGAAGGCCAGGTCCCCCTGGTCGAATTCATCGGCCCCGATGGACAACCCACGATCAAAGAGGGGGACCCGATCGAGGTCTACCTGGAGAGCCGCGAGAACGACAACGGGCTCTGCGTCCTGTCGAAAGAAAAGGCCGACCGCCTCAAGGTGTGGGACGAGATCTCCGCCGCCTGCGAGCGCGACGAGCTGATCGAAGGCTCCATCCAGCAGCGGGTCAAGGGCGGCCTGTCGGTCCAGATCAAGGGGGGCGTCAAGGCCTTCCTGCCCGGGTCCCAGGTGGACCTGCGGCCGGTGCGCAACCTGGACGCCTTTATTGGCCGGAACTACAAGTTCAAGGTCATCAAGTTCAACAAGAAGCGCGGCAACATCGTGCTCTCTCGCCGCGTGCTCCTGGAAAAGGAGCGCGCCGAGCTGAAGGAGCAGACGCTCGAGAAGCTCACCGAGGGCCAGGTCGTCGAGGGGATCGTCAAGAACCTCACCGAATACGGCGCTTTCATCGACCTGGGCGGGATCGATGGCCTCTTGCACATCACCGACATGAGCTGGGGCCGGGTGAACCACCCCTCCGAGCTTTTCCAGGTGGGCGACCACGTGCGGGTCAAGGTGTTGAAGTTCAACGCCGAGACCGAGCGGGTCAGCCTGGGCTTGAAGCAGATCACCGAGGACCCCTGGTCGCACGCCGCGGAGAAGTACGTTCCGGGGACGGTGGTCAAGGGCAAGGTGGTGTCGCTCAAGGACTACGGGGCCTTCATCGAACTGG
>JBBRLA010000555.1:0-5930 GCA_038231615.1 Polyangia bacterium
CCAGATCGAGGAATGCGGCGACATCGTCTCTCCAGTCGTGGGCACGGATGAGTGGGACAGCGCAAGGGACGATAAGCCGTGAACCTCCTGGACACCCACGTGATTGTGTGGTGGCTCCAGGAGCATGGTCGCCTCACGTCGCTTCTTCACGAAGGAATGGAGAATGCTTGCAAGAGCCGCATGCTGGTCATAAAGTGAGCCTATGAGCAGGGCTGCTATAGAGTACCGCCCCCCTATCGCCGAACGGGTCGTCAGGCAGGGCAGTTCCCTGGACGATGGCGGCACCGCCCCTTCGCTACGTTCCCCGGAGGAGGAGGCGACCACACGTGCCAGCCGCTACCAGCGAGTCGCCATGCTCTTCGCGGAATGGCTGGGTCAGGACGACGAAGCCCAGACGTTGGACTCGGTCGAGCCTTTGCGCCTACATAATCCATCGCAATGAAGCTCATGCTTGACTCCAACGTGCTGGGTTTCGTGTGTCATCCCAGGAAGCACGAGGATGTCCGCTCCTGGTTTCACGGCCTCCTCACACAAGATCCCCCTTCCCATGAGATCCTGATCGCAGAGATCGCTGACTACGAGCTACGGCGGGAGCTGGTTCGAATCAAGGCCAGTTCGAGCCTTAGGCGTCTCGATCTGATGGCCGAGGAGTTTACGTACGTTTGCTTGGATACCGCCACGCTGCGTCATGCCGCCTCGCTCTGGGCGTCCTTGCGAAACGCAGGTACTCCTACCGCGGATGGCCATGCTCTCGATGGCGACGTGATCCTAGCTGCGCAGGCGATCCGCAGCGAGGCGATCGTTGTCACTGAGAACGTGCGGCACCTATCGCGGATGGTCCAGGCCGTACGCTGGCCCGAAGTGCAAGGGTTCGCGGGCGGCGTCTGATTTGAGGAAGAGAGGGGGCCTCGCCGATTCATCTTTTTGCCATCGCGTTCGCCGGCCAGAGTGTCAGGGTACGCGGGCACACGGAGCCTGGCAGCGGCACGGACAGGTAGTCGGTCAGCCTCCGCCAACGACCTGATCGGGATCCGAGGAGACCGCCGCAGGTCGGCCGGCGGCCTTCAACCCGAAAGGGCCAGTTCCAGGGCCTGGAGCAGCCCGCCTTCATCCACGTGACCGACGACGTGACGGGCGACCTCCCGGACTTCTTGCTCGGCGTTGCCCATCGCGATCGGGAAGCCGACTGCCCGCATCACAGCGATGTCGTTCTGCCCATCGCCTACCATCATCACTTGGTCGAGCGCGATGCCGTAGGCCGCCGCCACGGCGCGTACGGCGCTGGCCTTGTCCACCCCGGTGGGGGTGAGGTTCACGAAGACCGTCCTCGGTATTACCAGGGAGGTGGACGAATTCACCTCCAGCCCCGGATGCGGCTCGCCGGATACGACCTCCATTTCCGCGCGGCTCAGCAGCCACTGCGCGCGCACGATGGGCCCCGGCAGCGACTCGAATGGCCGTGGCAGGAAGGGGACGCCGAGCAGCCGCGCGTGCTGGCGGGCGCTTTCCGCGGGGCGCTCAACGACATAGTCCGTGTCGGAATAAAGTTCCAGGACCCGTCCCGTCTCGCGCGCCCGGGCCACTAGCATCGCGAGGGTCTGGTTAGCCAGGCTCGTCGACATGGACTTTGCGCTGGGCAGGTGCACAACGCTGGCGCCATTCTGGAAGATGTGCCAGCCATGCGGGTCCAGCCGCTCCGCGTATCCGCGCGAGACGCCGAAGGCCGGCCGGCCCGAGCACAGGGCCAGATGGATGCCGGCTGCCCGGGCTCGATCGGCGCCGGCCCAGACGTCGGGGTGGACCACGCCGGATGAGCCCACCAGCGTGCCGTCTACGTCAATGCAGATGAGTGCAATCATCGGTCAGGTAGTTTGCACGCTTACGATTGACGAAGTCCCGTCTCCGCGTAAGATTATGCTCATGAGTACACCCGTCCCGCCGCGCATCCTCGATTGGGAGCAATACTATAGCGATCAGGCCATCGAATCCATGCCGTGGTTCTACCCGGACCTCGACCCGGATCTGGCACAGGCGCTGGATCATCTGGGGCTTTCGGAGGGCAGGGTGCTCGATCTGGGCACAGGGCCCGGCACGCAAGCCATCGCCCTGTCCCGGCGGGGATTCGACGTCACCGCCGCGGACCTGTCCGCCTCTGCGGTGGCCGGCGCAGAGGCGCGGGCGGCGGCGCAGGGGGTGGCGATTCGCTTCCAGCAAGACGACATCCTGAAGAGCAAGTTGATCGGCCCCTTCGACCTGATCTTCGACCGCGGCTGCTTCCACGTGATCGATCCTGCCCGCCGCCCTGACTATGTGCGCGCGGTCCACGGATTTTTGCGTCCCGGCGGCTGCTTCTTCCTCAAGTGCTTCAGCGTCAAGCAGCCCGGGATCGAAGGACCGCACCGCTTCAGCCCCGACGACATCCGCGGCATCTTCGGTACCGCGTTCACGGTGGAGTCGATCATCGACACGATCTACCAGGGCACGCTGGAAGTGAAGCCGCAAGCGCTCTTCTGCACCCTGCGTCGGCCCAACCCGGCAAAGATTTGATACTCTTTCCCCGCGGAAAGATCTGCCAGCCTGTCCCGGCAGCATCCCGTGCTCCTCCTCGATCACTTCGGTAGGCCACCTGTTGCTCTCTCAGCCGCCGAAGGGCAGGGCCACGGTGTGTACGGTGACCTCGCCCAGCACTCGCGGCCCCGAGAGCTTGCGCAGAGTCTCCTCGTCACGGGTGGGCACGAAGACCGCAAGGGTGGCGGTGGACTGCTTCAATCGCTCCGCGTAGCCGGCAGCCTGCTGCTGCCCGGCTTTCATCTCGCGCAGGTTGGTGAAGCTCTTGACCTCGATGAGGCTCGTGTGACCCTCCCAGCGCAGCACCAGATGCACGGTGCCATTGCCGGTGGGAAATTCGGGGCTGACCAAGCATGTCTTGCCCAGCGCGGCGGAGAGCCAGTTGTACAGATGGAAGTGGCCCACCGCCTCCATGGGCCGAAGGTCCTTTCGCAAGGGCTGGTCCTTCCAGGGGGCCGCCCCGGCAGCCGACAACCGAGACAGATAGGCGGCATAGCGGGACAGAATAGGAACGGTCATGATACCCTGTGGGGTAAATACGTCGTCCAGGTCGTCCAACAAGTCCAGGGGCAAGACATCGCCGGGACCGGGGCGCTGGAAGATGGCGCTGCTGAGGTCACTGAAGAGGCGCTGCTGGACAAAAGGCGAGGAGAAGCGGCACACGTAAAGCGGCTGCCCATCGGTGCCGGGGGTCTCCTCAAAGTCGATGATGCCATTTTGGTAAAGGTAGTTGCACCAGTCCTGTCCGAACGAGAAAGGGACGTCGGTGCGGTTGAAGATCTGAACCACCTGCGAGAGGTAGGGCGCCTTGGCCTTCGAAAGGAGATTGAGCAGGGTGTTGTTGGGCTCGATCTGGCAGGCGGCGGCGTAGACCCGCTGCCAGCAGCGCTGGTCGATGGGGGCGGGAGGGACGGGGTTGTACTTTTCGGTGAGCAGCTCGCCGAACCAGCCGATGAGGCCGGGCTGGCCGCGGACCAGATCGTAGAGGGTGGAGACGACCTGGGGCTGGATGGGCTGCTGGTGTTCCTGCCGGAACTGCTGGAACATGTCGACGACCTCATCTTGGGTGAGGTTCGGCATATGCAGTCCGCGCTGGACATTGAAGGGTGCACGAACGCCGATCAGGGCCAGGCCGTGGAGCACCACGCCCTCGTGGTTGAGGTAAAGGGCGCGGAACTGGCTGACCACGGCGTCGATGACAGGCGAGGGAAGGCGGTCAAACTCGTCGATGAGCAGGATCAGCGGGCGGTCGAAGAGCGCGTTGCTCTTGCGGAACAGGTCGCCGAAGCCGGTGTAGGTGGTAGGGGCCGGGATGGTGAGGCCCAGCCAGATGCGAAACAGATCGGGCACGCGGGCGAGAAACTCCCCGGGGGGATCGGTGTCGCTGAAGACGATGTCCTGGATGGACAGGGTGGCCACGTGGAAGCGGTCGCCGTGGCGCTTGCGGATCTCGTCCATGGCGCGGCGCATGAGCCAGGTCTTGCCGGTCTGACGGGCGGCCCAGATGGTGAAGTAATGGCCGCCCTTGTCCGGGCTGCCGACGAGCTGGTCGGCGCAGCGGGAGATCAGCTCGGTTCGGGGGACGCAGTAATGAAGTTCAGGGTCAACCGGACCATAGGAGTGGAAGTGCCGCATGGGCGGGACTCTAGCAGCGGTGCCCAAGGGGCGCTAGCAGGTTGGGGATATGTGCAAGCAGACCATCCCGTCGGATGGGGGATTGGACAGGATCGGGGATTGGATGGACGGGATGGGGGATTGGATGGACGGGATGGGGGATTGGATGGACGGGATGGGGGATTGGATGGAGGGACTGGGGGATTGGATGGAGTCAGCCGAAAGAATGATGGTGGCTCGCATGCAGTTGTGCGCACAAGTAATGTCCGCGTGGGGCCCCAGCTCCAGGGAGCCCACCGCTGGCGCGTCGGGCGCCCACCCTTACGCCCCCACGCTTGAATAGCCCGGTAGCCATTTTTTCTGAACTTGACTCCCCAACGTTGGAGAGCCTGACCATTCCCAACATTGGGGGGCTAAAGGCCGAAGACGGCCGCGACAACAGAGGCGACTAGAAAAAGCCGACCGAAGACGGCCGCGACGAAGTCGAAGCCAGAAAAAGCGAAAAAGCGAAAGGCGCTCCCAGAAGCCCCCAACGTTGGGGGCCGGGCAATCCCCCCAATCCAGCTACCCCGGGGTCTGGGCCTTGGCGGCTGGCTTGGGCTCTGGCTCGCCCTTCGATTTCCGGTAGTTCGCCTGCTCCGTCTCGCCCCACTTGGCCGCGGTCTCCATCTTCGTATGGTGCCGCTGGTTCAGGATCTTCAGCGTGGTCCGCAAGAGGGGGTCCAGGTCCTTGCTCGCCCGCTCGAACCGGATAAACGCCTCCATCGCCACCTGGCACAGCGTTCCGCTTTTCAACTGATCCTCCTCGTCTAGCTGAACGTCCAGGATCTCTTGCAGCAACATCAGGCGCTCCGCGTTCTCGCGAATGCCGTCCAGCGTGGTCATCAAATCTTCCGGCTCGTCGGGCAGGACCACGATGCCGCCACCGACCATCCGTCCCCGCTCGGTCAGCTCTTCCGACAGCTTCAGCAGCCGCTTCCGCTCCTGCTCGTTCTCCGTCACGCCCTTCTGGTACAGTTCCACCGCTTCCTTCGCCTCGGCCTCGCGCGGCGCCAGCGTCTCTTCCCGCGCTTGCACCTCGCGCAGGCGGGCGGCAAGCTCGGCCTCTCGCGGCACCAGCGAGGCTTGCTGCTTGGCCAACGCGGCCTGCTCGGCGAGCAGGACCGGCTTCTGTGCCAAAAGGTCGGCCTTCAGCCCCCGTGCTTCCGCCAGTTCGACCTGCGCCTGCGCTCGTTCGCCGATCGCCGTCTGACGGTCTACGGCAGATCGGGCAGCCAGCGCCTCGATCGCCCGCCGCTCGGCCTGGGCTTCCACCAGCACCCGCGCCGCGGATTCCTTCTCGCCATGGGCCGCTGCCGTCTCGGCCTGCGCTGCGTCCCGCAACCCCAGTGCCTCCCGCAGCCGCTGCTCCGACAGGCCGACCAGACCCTCCCCTTCGTTGCCGGTCTGCCAAATCGCCTCCCGCAGCTCCCGCGCTGCCGCTTCCTTTTGTGTCACCTGGGTCTCGCGATCGGCCAGCTCCTGCTTCTCTTTCTCTAGAAAATTCTTTTGCTTTTCCAGGGCCTGCTCCCGGCTGTTCAGCAGTTCCTCCTTGTCCTCCAGCGCCACCCCCTGCGCAGCCATCTGCATCGCCAGGCTGTGCGTGAAGGCCTCTGGCCCCAGATCCAGATCGGCGATCCCGTCCGCGTCGTCGTCCGCCCCTTCGTTCATCCCTGCGCCACCGCCCGCCCCTGCCCCCGTTCCCGCCC
>JBBRLA010000556.1:0-5929 GCA_038231615.1 Polyangia bacterium
CTCCTTGGAGTTCGAGAATAATGATTGAGCAGAAACACGACTGGTCGGTCGAACACGAGCAGCCCTCCAACGTCAAGCTGGCCCTTGCGGGGCTGGCCATGGTGGTGGTGCTGGCGGTATGCGGCGGGGTGCTCTCGACGATCTTTTACCAGACGGTGGATGCGGAGATCTATCAGAAGGTCTTGTCGAGGCCCTCGCCAGAGCTGGACGCACTGCGCGCCAAGGAGGAGCAGACCCTGTCCACCTACGGATGGGTGGACCAGAAAAAGGGGCAGGCGCGTATGCCCATCGACCAGGCCATGAAGCTGGTGGTGCAGGAGTCCCCGAAGTGAGCAGAGTTCCCCACCGACGGCCCGCCATCCGTGGGCTTGAACTCAGCCTGTGTGTCGCACTCTCCATGAGCATGGCGAGCGCGGCGCGGGCGGACCAGCCGGTCCCCCGCGAATTGCAGGGCATCCAGATCGATGGGCGCCTGGGCGCGGATGTGCCGCTGGACGTGCCCTTCGTCGACCAGAACGGCGCGCAGGTGAAGCTGCGCGACTACGTGAAGGCCGGACATCCGACGATCCTGACCCTGAATTATTATTCGTGCGCGACACTCTGCTCGTTCATCCTGAATGCCTTTTTGTCCGGCATCCGGGGCGTCGACTTCACCATCGGGAAGGAGTTCCAGGTGGTGACGCTCTCCATCGACCCGAAGGAGGGGCCGGCCCTGGCCGCGGCCAAGCGCAAGACCTATCTCACGGGGCTGGGCAAGCCGGTGGCCGATGGCGGCTGGGCCTTCCTGACGGGCCGGGAGGCGGACATCAAGAAGGTCGCCGACGCGGTGGGTTTTCACTACCGCTACGACGCGCCGACCCAGCAGTTCGCCCATGCCGCGGGGATTTTCGTGCTGACCCCGGAGGGGAAACTCTCGCGGATCTTGTACGGGATCGACTTCCCGGCGCGGGACCTGCGCCTGGCGCTGGTCGAGGCGTCTAAGGGAGGCATCAGCTCTCCGATCGACCGAATCCTCCTGCTTTGCTACCACTATGATCCGGACGCCCGCCGCTATGGAATCACGCCGATGGCCATCATGCGCATCGGCGGTGTCCTGACGATGGTGATCCTGGGTGCATTTCTTCTCGTAATGTGGCGCCGGGAGCGCCGAGTATCGGTGGTCCATGACTGATCCCAACGGAACGATCTTCTTTCCTCCGCAGGCTTCGACGGTAGCTGCCGACGTGGACTGGCTCTACTACCTGATCTACTACGTCTGCTTGGCCGTCTTTATCGGCGTGGTCTTCGGCGGAGGGTACTTCGTCTGGAAGTACCGCAATCGGCCGGGTGCCGCGGAGGCCGTCCCCATCAGCCACAACACGACGCTGGAAGTGGCGTGGAGCGTGATCCCGCTCTTCATCCTGATCGTCTTTTTCGCCTATGGGTACAAGGGTTATCTGAACCTCTTCGTGTCGCCCAAGGATGCCATCGAAATCCACGTGATCGGCAAGAAGTGGTCGTGGAGCTTCGAGTACGCAAACGGCAAGACCGTGCCCAGCGAGCTGCGGGTGCCGGTACATAAGCCGATCAAGCTGATCATGAACTCGCAGGACGTGCTGCACAGCTTCTTCGTCCCGGCCTTCCGCCTGAAGCAGGACGTGATTCCCAACCGCTACACCGTGATCACCTTCGAGGCCACCCGGACCGGGACGCAGACCATCTTCTGCACCGAGTACTGCGGGACCCAGCACTCGGACATGCTGGCCAAGGTCATCGTGATGGAGCCCGCCGAGTACAAGGCGTGGTTCGACAAGAGCGATGGGCCGGAGCCGGGGGTGCCGATGGCCGATCAGGGCAAGAAGCTCTTTTCCGCCTATGCCTGCGTCACTTGCCACTCGGCTGCGCCGGGCGGGGCCACCATCGCCCCGGCCCTGTATCACAAGTTCGGCACGCAAGAGAAGCTCTCCGATGGGCAGCAGGTGCTGGTGGACGAGAATTACATTCGCGAGTCGATTTTGAAGCCGACCGCGAAGGTCGTGGCGGGATACCAGCCGGTGATGCCTCCCTTCGAGGGGGTGCTGAAGGACTGGCAGATTTCCGCGCTTATCGAATACATCAAGTCGCTGAAGTAACCGAGGTCGCCATGACTCAGTACAACCCATCATCAGCCCTGACCGGCGAGCCCAAGAAATGGGACGAGGGCGAGCCCACGGTGCCCTTCTTCTCGGAGCCGCGCACCTTCAGATCCTGGGCCTTCACCATGGATCACAAGCGCATCGGGATCATGTATCTGGTGGCGATCCTGACCTCCTTCCTCATGGGAGGCATCTTCGCGCTGCTGGTGCGTCTGTCGCTGCTCGCGCCCAAGAACCACATCGTTTCGGCCGAGACCTACAACCGCCTGTTCACCTTGCACGGGGCGGTGATGGTCTTTTTGGTCATCATCCCGTCGATCCCGGCGTCGCTTGGGAACATCATTCTGCCTCTGCAGCTCGGCGCCAAGGACGTGGCCTTCCCGCGGCTGAACCTGTGCAGCTTCTACATCTGGGTGGTCGGGGCGTGCTTCGCCCTCTTTTCGATGCTCACCAAGGCGGTGGACACCGGGTGGACGTTCTACACACCCTACTCGACGATGAGCGACAACAGCGTCATCTCGATGACCCTGGCGGTGTTCATCCTGGGGTTCTCGTCGATCTTCACCGGGCTGAATTTCATCGTCACCATCCACCGCCTGCGGGCGCCGGGGATGACCTTTTATCGGCTGCCCCTGTTCATCTGGGCGCTCTACGCCACCAGCGTGATCCAAGTGCTGGCGACGCCGGTGCTGGCGATCACCCTGCTTCTGCTCATCGCCGAGCGGGTCCTGGGGATCGGCATCTTCGACCCGGCGATGGGCGGCGATCCGATCCTGTTCCAGCACTTCTTCTGGTTCTACAGCCACCCGGCGGTCTACATCATGATCGTCCCCGGGTTCGGCGTGGCCAGCGAGTTGATCGCGACCTTCTCGCGCAAGCCCATCTTCGGCTACCGGGCGGTGGCGCTCTCTTCCATCGGCATCGCGATCATCGGCTTCCTGGTCTGGGGGCACCACATGTTCACCAGCGGCCAGTCGCCGCTGTCGGCAATGATCTTCTCGTTCCTGACCTTCCTGGTGGCCGTCCCGACCGCCATCAAGGTGCTGAACTGGACCGCGACCATGTACAAGGGCCAGATCCACCTGGACACCCCGATGGTTTACGCCCTGGCCTTCCTCTTCCTCTTCACCATCGGCGGCCTCACGGGGATCTTCCTGGGGGCTCTATCGGTGGACGTGCATCTGCACGGGACCTACTTCGTGGTGGCGCACTTCCACTACGTGATGATGGGCGGGACGGTCTTTGCCTTCTTCGGCGGCCTGCACTACTGGTGGCCAAAGTTCACCGGCAAGATGTACAACGAGACGCTGGCCAAGATCGGCTGCATCACCACCTTCATCGGTTTCAACGCGACCTTCTTCATCCAGTTCTTCCTGGGGACGCAGGGGATGCCCCGGCGCTACTATAACTATCTGGACCAGTACCAGCCGATGCACGCCTTCTCTACCTTCGGATCGTGGATATTGGGCGTCGGGTTCATGATCACCGCCTACGTGCTTCTGAGTTCGCTGAAGTCGGGCAAGAAGGCCCCGGCCAACCCGTGGCACGGCACGACGCTGGAGTGGATGACGTCCTCTCCGCCTCCCACCGAAAACTTCACCTATGAGCCGGTTGTCACCGGCGGGCCGTACGACCGAAAATGAGCACCATAGCCATCGCCACAGCCGCGGGCGCGCACCCGCATGAGTACCACCAGCCGCACCACTTCCCGACCGCGCGGGACGAAGCCGAGGCCAGCAAGCTCGGAATGTGGCTCTTCCTGGTCACCGAAGTTTTGCTCTTCGGCGGCCTCTTCTGCGCCTATGCGATCTTTCGCACCACCCACGCCGAGATGTTTAAGGGGGCCCATGAGCACCTGAACGTATGGATGGGTGGGTTGAATACCATGGTGCTCATCTTCTCGTCTCTGACGATGGCCCTGGGGGTGCGGGCCGCGCAGACCAACGAGAAAAAGAAAACCGTGGTGTTCCTGATCATCACCTTGCTCTGCGCCGCCACGTTCCTAGTGGTGAAGTACTTCGAGTACAGCGCCAAGTTCGAGCATGGCCTGCTGCCCGGGAAGTACTATCACTACGACGGGTACATCCCTGGCACCGCGCCGCACATCTTCTTCGGGATCTACTTCCTGATGACCGGCCTGCACGGGCTTCACGTGATCATCGGGATGATCGCCATCACCTGGATCGCCGTGCGAGCAGGGCGAGGCGACTTCAGCTCCAAGTACTTCTTCCCGGTGGAACTGGTGGGGTTGTACTGGCACCTGGTCGACTTGATCTGGATCTACCTCTTTCCGCTCCTCTACTTGGTGGGTTGACATGAGCGCCGAGACGCACGCACACGACGAAGACGAACCCCACGTTCTACCGCTGAAGCTGTATGTCGGGATCTGGGTGGGGCTGATGATCCTGACCGCCATCACCGTGGCGGTGTCACGTTTCGACTTCGGGTTGTGGAACACGGTGATCGCGCTCCTGGTGGCCACGATCAAGGGGACGCTGGTGGCGATGTTCTTCATGCACCTGCGCTACGACAACAAGTTCAATGTGATCGTCTTCTTGTCGGGGCTGCTCTTCCTCTCCATCTTCATCATCCCGACGCTGCTCGACGTGACCACGCGCGGCGCCATCGACCCGTTGCGCGACACTGGCCCGGCGCCCACCGGGTTCGTCACCCGTCCTTCCCCGCCTCCTGGTGCCGGCCACGGTCACGAAGCCAAGGCACACGGCGAATAGTCGCGCCCGCCCAACAGCGTTCTGACTGGCCTCTATTGTCGCCGGCCAGCTTTTCCTGGTTGTCGAAAAGCTGAAGCCTGTCCCAGCCGAGTTGTCGCGGCTGTCAAGCCAGATAAAACTGTGGCGAGAGGGCCTCGGCGAGGCCCCTTGGGTACTGCGGTGAGGGAATCTCTGTGGGAAGGGGGCGGATCAGCTCTCGGTGTACATCCGGATCTGCTCGCGTACGACCTCCTCGTTGATGCCCGTGCGAAGGTATTCCTTCAGACAGTCAGCAAGGGTGATCATCATGTCCGAGACCCCCCGGTCCTCGACGAGCTTGTTGAGCAGGGCGCGTGCGTCCCGACTTTCATCATGACGAAGGTATTCACGCACTTTTTCGAGAGTCAGATCACCCTGGAAATCGAGCATCAGATTGTCGATCAGGTAGTTGATGAGGGCGTTCACGGGGTCCTCCGCATGGCGGTCGGCTGCATAACAGGTCACTAGGTCATATCTCAGATCGAGCGGTTCGGGCAACATTGCCCTCTGGAAATCTTTTCCAGACCCGCAAAACCCTGTTTTTGACCTACAACTGTCGCGAAGCGCCCAGGCGCTGTATAGAGAAGGACCATTGATCTTGGCGACGATTCCTTTCAACCTGATCTTCAGCCTTCTCGTCGGGGCGTGTTTCACCGCGTGCGCCCGGACCCAGCTTCTCAGCGGCGCCCAGCCCCTGCGCCGCCCCGAACTGAGCATGGTCCTGTCCTTCGCGGTCCTGACCGTAGCCCCGGTGGCGACCTACTTCTATGTCGCCTACCCCGACTGGAGCTGGATGTACCTGGTCGACCCCGCCCACCTGGCCCGGGGCACAGGCCTGGCCGTGGTGGTCTTCACCATGTTGATGGTGCCGGTGGGCTACCTCCTCGGGTGGACGATGCTGCGGCTCCTGCCCCGATCCAAGGAGCAGGGGCTCTTCGCCGTGCTGGGCGCCCTGGCCATGGCCCTGGGCCTCCTTTTGGCCCTGGGCCGTCGCCGGATGTTCCACCTGGGCCGCTTCGAAGACTTCGACTTTCGGGCTGACATGGTTATCCTCCACCTGCGACC
>JBBRLA010000557.1:0-5904 GCA_038231615.1 Polyangia bacterium
AGAGGGGACGGCGTTTTGGGCCAGGGCCGCTCCAGCCGGTGCAGACATAGCAAAACCTGCGCACTGCGCAATTTTCGTACACCGCCCCCTTCGTACACCTTCGCAGATCATCAGTAGTTTCTCAGGTTTGAGCTGTGGCATGCCCCTTGCTTTGCCTTCCTGACGAAGCAAGAGTGAGCTCGAACGAAAGGGCGCTCTTCGATCAACCAAAACACACTGGAGATGCCCATGAAAGCCCAAACCGTTCTGCTGCTCACCTCGGCGTTGTTGCTCGGAGCCGCCGGCTGCGCCTCTTCACCGGATGATGGAGTAGGCACCATCAGTGCTGCGGCCAAGAGTGGTGGCGCCGGCGGCGGTGGCAAGCACTGATCCGCGGGCTTCCCCTTGCCGACGCCCTTGGAGCAGGGCAGCCCCATGCTACCTCGGGACTTTTATGGGCACGCTGAGTCCGCACCGATGAATGCGTCCTCGATGCAATAATCCCAGCGAGTCCCAGCGAACGTTGGCCCCGAAGGTCGCCACTGCGAGCGCCTGATTCTCCCACTCCAGCTGCGCTGCATTTCGCAAAGGTGCTGGGTCTTCGCGCCAAGGAATTCGGTAACACCGAGTCGCTGTTCGCACAAAGAGCGGCCGAGGAGGCTCGGCCGGAGGCGTGAACTCGGCGGGCGTGGCATGAACGGTCATTCCGCAGTCATGACCGCGGACCTCAACGACAGTGGAGGCCGAGGCTTGGCTGAAGTGGAACTGGGCCCTGCGGACCGGATAGTGAACCCAGCGGGCGCCGCCCCAGCGGATCCAGCGACTGTCCAGATCGCACGCACACGCGAACCACGAGGGCACGCCCTCGTGTATCACCCCGATCCGCCAGAGGGCTTCACCGTAGTGAAACGAGGGGAACGGGAGGCCGCGCAGGTGTAGACCCTTCATCTGAAAGATGAGCAAGCTGACCGGGATGCGGTCGGCACCATCTACTTCCAGCTTGAGCTCGCCGACCAGCGACGCCGCCGTGACTCGATCAAGGCTCCCGGTCCACTCGATGGTGATGTTCTCGGTCCCGATCAGCTCCAGCATGGGCCACAGCATATCTCGCCGGGGCGTTGTCGGGAGCCATCCCCTTAACTACACTACGATGTGGCCAGCGGCCGCCTCATCGAAGTCCCGCATGCCACCGAGATCGACCGCGCCTCATAAACCGGCCAGCACGCGTCTGAATCTCTGCGATCCGCAGTTGAAGCTGTGGGACGCGCGTTTTGCTCTGTGGGACGCGCGTTTTGCTCTGTGGGACGCGCGTTTTGCTCTGTGGGACGCGCGTTTTGCTCTGTGGCACGCGCGTTTTGCTCTGTGGCACGCGCAGTTGAAGCTGGGCGACAGAGTTTTGTGCGTGGGCCTGGCGTTTGCGGGTGCTGGGTGCCGGATCCGGCAGAAGGGCAAAGGGGTTGGGGCTTGATGTCGGGTGCCGGATCCGGCAGAGAGGGCTGGGTGCCGGATCCGGCAGAGAGGGCCGGGTGCCGGATCCGGCAGAGAGGGGCGGGGTGCTGGGGGCCTGGTGCCGGCTGCCGGATCCGGCAGCTTCGTTTAGATGTCTTCGGCCACGGCGGTCTCGGTGGTGCCGCCGGGCATCGCGCAGGTGGGCCTTACTCTGGCCGGCTGCGCCACCAGCGTCCACTCGTCCACCGAGGCCTTCGCCGTGGCCACGTAGGCGTCCCCGCGCTCCTGCTTCGCCAGGTCGCCGATGGTCACCTCCTCCCACGCCACGTTGCCGCGCTGAAGCATCTTGAGCGAATCTTTCGACCGGGTCTTGTGTACCACCGTGATCGTCGAGAGCTTGTGTACCTCAAACTCCAGCGCCTCGGGGTCCTGGCTGGCGATGATCACCGTCATCCGGCGGTGCCGCATCTCCCGGATCATGCTCACGATCTCGGCGCTCACCCGGCCCTTGGCCATGTACTTCTGTGCCTCATCGAAGACCATGAATTTGTTGAACTTCTTGCCATCGGCCGTCCGCGCCAGCGAGAAGGTGTTCATCAGCACCGCGAAGAGCGCCATGGCCTCCCGCTCGGTGATCCAATCGCCGCGGATGTCCAAAACGATGAGCACCCCGGGCTTGAGGCGGTGGCGGATGCTCTGGGTGCCGCTCAGATAGGGGCGCAAGTTGCCCCATCGCGCCATCACCAGCCCGCGCCCCTGCGCCGAGAAGTTCGCCGCTTGCAGCGCCGCCTCGACCTCGTCCCGCGTCGAGCGCGACGGGAGGCCCCGCAGGGTCTGATCGAGCACGCTCATGTAGATGGCCGAGTTGTCCGCCGCCATCATGAAGTTGCGGATGCCCGGCAGCCCGAAGTCCTCCACCGTCATCGCCAACTGCTCCACTTCCAAGCCGGGGAACTGGGCCTTGCGCTCCTCGAACTGCTCATCGGTCATCGGCGGCGTCATGACGATCATCTGGGCCTGGATCGGCTCGGGCAGGGCGCCTATCACGTTGACCAGATACTTTACGCTGTTCTTCTCATTGTTAGGGAGGCGGGCCTTGTAGATGCCGGGCGGATAGGACTCCCCGGCGCCGAAGTGGGCCCACACCCCGCCGTAGGGCGCGGGGACGTGGCTGATGCGGCGCTTTTTGGACATCAGCATCTCGGCCAAGGTCAAGATGGTGCTGCTTTTTCCATAGTCTTGCAGTCCATAGACGCTGATGACCTGGGGCCGGTTGATATCGACGAACACGCCGCCGCCCTTCTTGCTGACCCCCAGCAGGCCCCACTGCTTCTTGACGCCCTTGTCGCCGCCCAGGCACACCTCGATGGGAACTTTGGGCCCGTTGACCGCGCCCGCGCCTTCCAGGGTCACGCCGCCGCCCACCGTGGTGTCGCCCTCCTGCGGCGAGGGGGCGAGCTTTCGAGGCGCAGGGGGCTTGGCCTCGGCGCCGGTCGCGCTCTTGGTTTCGCTCCGGGCGTCAGCGCCGCTGCTGCCGCCCGCGCTGTAGCTGCCACCGCCCGCGCTGTAGCTGCCACCGCCCGCGCTTCCGCCACCGCCCGCGCTTCCGCCACCTCCGTCATCATCATCGTCATCATCATCGTCATCATCATCGTCGTCGTCGTCCCCGGGTGGCGCGGGAAATCCCGCGCGATAGCGCGCGGCCTCCTCTTCCGCCAGATTGGCCACGCGGCGCCGCTCGTCGTAGGCTGCCAGCTCTTCGCTGCGGCTTAGCTCGTACTCCTTGATGATCTTCCCGATCAGCCTGTCCATCGCCGCCCGCGCCGTGATCGAGGCCCGGTTCGCATCTCGCGCCACCTCCAGCTCCGAGTAGAGCAACCCCTCGTCCCGCTCCAGGTACTTGAGCCCGTCCCGCTGGCACATCATGACCACTTTATTGCTCAACGCCTGGATGAACACCATCACCTCATCCAGGCTCTGCGGCCACTCGTCCCAGCTCACCTTCAGCTCGCGCAGCGCCACCCGGTTCACCCGAAAGCTGCGTTCGGCCAGCTCCTTCTCCCTGCGCACCAGATCCGCCTCCAGCGTGCTGACTTGCCCCTCCAGCGTGCGCAGCGCCTCGTCGCGCACCACCAGCCCCTGCGCCTTCTCCGCCAGCTCCAGCTCGCGCTGCGCCAGCTCCGTCTCGCGCGCCCGCACCTGCTTTTGCTGCTCGCTCAGGCCCTCCTGCTTCTGCTCCGCCGCGGCTGTCTTTTGCTTGGCTGTCGCCAGCATCTCCTCGGCCTGCTCGCGCTGCGCCCGCGCCGCCACCAGCGCCGCTTCCGTCTGCTGGGTGTGCACCGCGGCGGCCTGCTCCCACTCGGCGGCGCGCACCTGAGCCGCCTCGGCCGCCTGCGTCTTCTCCGCGGCCTCTTGCCCCGCCTTGGCCAGCGCCGCCTCCGTGGCTAGCGCCTCCTTCTGTCCTTGCTCCAGACGCGCCTGCGCGGCGCGCACCTGCGCCAGCGTTGCGAGCAGATAATCTCCCAGCGGCTGCCCCGCCGCCGCCGCCTGCCGGGCCAGCTCCGCGCCGTGCTCCAGCACCTCCTGCCGCTCGGCCAGCGCCGCCTCGCGCGCCCGCAGCGCCGCCTGCTCCCGCGCGGACGCCTCCTGCAACGCCCGCGCCGCGGCTTCGGCCTGCATCGCGGCCGCAGCCTGCGCCGCCGCCGCCTCGCCCTGCGCCTGCGCCTGCTCCAGTTGGGCCTGCGCCAGCTTCTGCGCCTGCTCCGCCGCGACACGGGCCTCCAGCGCCTGCTTGTAGACCACCTCGCCATCGCGCAGCAAGAACCCCATCGAGCCCTTCTTGCCCCGCTCCGCCCGCTCGCCTCCCTCGACGCTGTCATCGCCGCCGCCGTCGCCCGCGTTCTCCGCGGCCTTGCGCCGCGCCTGGTTGGCCTTTTGCTCGTAGGACTCGGCCACCTGGTGGTGCATCATCGCGCGGGCGTCGGCGATGGTGGCCTGGAAGCTGTCGGCGGGCTTTTTCTTTTTGAAGTAGCTCTCGATGACGCGGTTGCCCGCCATTCGGGCCTGGCGGATGACCGCGAAGGTGGCGCCCTTGGCCCCGGTGCCCAGCGCCATGTCGAGCAGCTCTCCGCGCAGCTCGGGGCGGGCCCTGGCGACCTCGGCCAAGACCGACAGGCAGCCGCCCTTGGCCGCGGCCTGCTGGATGACATCCAGGGTGAAGGCGCGAGCGATGAGCAGCCGCGGCTCCAGCGTGGAGCGCGGCACCTGGCTGCGCGCGGAGACAAAATCGAGAAGATTGATTCCGCGCGGCCGCTGCGCCCGCGTCCACAAGCCCTCCCGCTTCATCTGCTCGCACTTTTGGCCCTGCTCGTAGTCGTCCTCCAGACGGGCGGCGATGCGGCTGGGGATGCTGCGGACCTCGGCGATCTGCGCCTCCAGGCGGACCTCTTCTTCGGGAGTCAGGCGGCTCGGCTGCTCGCCTGTCTGGTTCTTTTGCGCCCCCTTGCGTGGGGTGTCTCGCCGCTCTTTTCGTTTCTGCGTGGATTCCATGGCCAGATGACTCAGCAGAATCCATGCCAGGATCAGAATCACGGTAGAATGCGGAGTTAGGGGATGTGGCCCTTAGGGCCACTGCGGTGATTCTGAACAGGGGGTGTAGGGGATCCGAACAGGGGGAGGGGGGGCCTGCGCCAATCCCGCGCTACCCCCACTCCGTCCGCATCAGCTCCGTGGCCCAGGCCGGCTGCGTCACCTCGCCGCGCGGACCGAACTCCTTCAACCAGGGCTCTGGTCCACCACCAGCGTGCCATCGATGGCGTCGAGGCACCTGAAGGCGACGCTGGTCGTCTTTCCCGATCGTTCCGACACCTCGATCGGCCTGGGCTTCTTCCTGTCACCCGAGCCGATCAGGCGTAGAGCGGGAGGCCGAGTTCGTGCAGCTCGTCCTGTCGCATGGGCAGGTCGTCGGCCAGGAAAAAGTCGTCGAGCTGCGGCGGCTTCACTGCGGTGCCCGACAGCATGGCGTGGACCTGACCGCGGTGGTGGATCTGATGCTGAAGCAGGTGCAGGAGCACGTCCCCGCGGCGCTCGCTCTGGACATGATCTCGTCGGGGTAGGCGGACCGGGACATCGAGATCCGCGTCGCCCGAGAGCTCGGCGACAAACGAGAGCAGCCGGCGATCGACGGCGCGCTGGGTCTGCGTGACGTCGGGAAAGCCCCTGTCGTGCTCCCAGCGCTCGCGCTCGGCCCACAGCGCCGGTGCGTCCGTGGCTTGCCCCTCGCCCCCCTGGAACAAGGCGGTCAGCGCGCCGACATAGTAGAGGTCGACGAAGGCGATGTGGACCAGGGTCAAGTGGAGGCTGGGGAAGAAGCTGGTGCGCGGCGCGCGATATGCCTCCGGGTCCAGGGCCGCGACGGCGCGGTGCAGTCGGTGGTTGGCCCACAGGTTGTTGCGGGCCATGCTCTTTATCAGGTTG
>JBBRLA010000558.1:0-5902 GCA_038231615.1 Polyangia bacterium
AAGTGAAACAGGTAGGCAGTCATCCCCAGGCCCAGGACCGACACTACTATGGATATGATCACCTCCAAAGGCAACATGGCGGGTCGATATGGCTCCCCGCTAGCGAGTCGCCGGATGAGCCGAACGTGTTGCCGTGCGGCCAGCAGGTTGACCAACACCCCACACAGGACGAGCACCGTTCCCAGCCACAGCGATGCCCCCGGGGCATGCGGCGCGGCCGGCGTCCGCGCCGCGGCGAGCTCATGGAGGAAAATGCCAAACCGAGCTACCACGAAGCCGAATCCCATCATGGCCAGACCCGTGCGGATCCAAGCCAGCAGGGTTCGCTCCGCGGCGAAGTAAACGCGGGGATCGTCCATGCCGCAAAGCATACGCGAGGCAGGACCCGCTGGGTGCCACTTCCGCCGCGGTAAAGACGGGCCGCGCGGGCCGGCGACATTCAGATCGGCCTGCCACTTGAAAACGGCATCGCCGAGCACACGACCAGCGTCACGGCAGGGGAGACTTCCAAGGGAGGAGCAGCGGGGCCACTCCAGCGCGCATGCCCTGCTCGTGCTGCAAGAGCCAGCGCTTGCGTTCGGTGCCGCCGGCATAGCCGACCAGCGTGCCATCCTTGCCGATGACCCGGTGGCAGGGGACCAGGATGGAGACGGGGTTTCTGGCATTGGCGGCGCCTACGGCACGCACCGCCCGCGGCCTGCCAAGCTGTTTCGCCAGGTCGGCATAGCACCGCGTCTGTCCCAGCGGAATGCGCAAAAGAGCGCCCCATACCTCGCGCTGGAAGTCGGTGCCGGCAAGGCAAAGGGGGATGTCGAAGACGGCGCGCCTGCCGGCGAAGTATTCGTCGAGCTGTGCGCGGACGCGGCGCGGGATCGAGTGGTCGGCGACGTCGGCCCTTTCAGGTGTCTCGCCGAGCGCCGGGGCGCCCTTGTGCTGCGGCAGGTAAAGGCCCACCACGGCGTCGTCGCGAAAGACCAGGCGCAGGTGCCCGATTGGGCTGTCGAACGCGAGGCTCCGCAAGCCCCGCGGTTCATCGATGAAGGATGATTGGTTCATGGGTTCGCTCCTGGCGAAAGTTCTGTCGCCCGTCTCCCCGCTGTGGCCCCGGTCCCCGATGCCCATAAATGCACGGCGGCATAGGCCGAGAACGGCTGCCAGTGTTCGGCCAGGGCTGCGGCCTCGCGCGCACTGACCCCGCCGAGGGCCTTGCGCAAGACCAGGTCCCCCGCCGGAAAGGCGCCGGGCCAGCCGAGCACCCGCATGGCGACGTAATGCGCGGTCCAGTCCCCGATCCCCGGCAGTGCGAGGAGGCGCTCGATGGTGCGCTGGCTGTCCGCGGGTCGCGACAGGACCAGCCCCTCCTCGGCGACGGCGCGGGCCAGCGCGAGCAGAGCCCGGGCGCGGGTCGCGGGCAGGCCGATGCGGCAAATGCGCTCCTCGCCTGCAAAAAGCAGGTCCCGCGGGCGCGGGAAGAGCCGATCGAGACCGGGATGCGGGGTCTCCACCTTCGCGCCCAGCTCGGCCACCAGCCGCCCGCTGAGCGTGGTCGCCGCCCGCACGCTGACCTGCTGTCCCAGGATCGACCGTGCGGTGGTCTCGAAGCCATCGAAGGACCCCGGCACCCGCAGCCCCGGGTGCGCTGCCAAAAGGGGCACCAGCCGGGGGTCCCGGCAGAGCTGCTCGGCGATGGCGGCGGGCTCGGCATCCAGATCGAAGAGCGCCCGCAGCCTGGCGCGCAGGGGCAAAAGCGTCCCCAGAAGGGAAAGCGAGATCTCCACCCGCAGCGCCGGCCGCTGCTCGTCTTTGGACACCACCACCCAGCCGATCTGCTGGCTGTCATTGGTGAACGGCGTTCCGCTTCGCTCCACGCTATCTTTGCCGTCCGCCCGGCCCATCCAGATCGTCCGTCGGTAGGTGCCATTGCGGACGACCTCGACCCCGGGGATGGCGCGGGCCGCGAGGAACGAGAGCAACGCCTCCCAGTCCAGGGGGGGCCGGTAGTACAGGCGCAGGCTCAGGGCGCCCGTCTCGGGCCCCACCGCGTCGCCCGGCCGCTTCTGTCGCAGCGCCGAAGGCGAGGCCCCGCAGCGAGACTGGAAAAGGGCGTTGAAGCGGCGCACGCTGGAAAAGCCACTGGCAAAGGCCACCTGGGCCATCGACAGGTCGGTCTCCGCGAGGAGCTGCCGGGCCAGGGCCAGGCGCCGCGACTGCACCAGTTCCACTGGCGAGACCCCCAGCTCGGTGGTCATCGCCCGGCGCAGATGACGCGACGAGACCTGAAGCTCCGCGGCCAGTTCTTCGAGAGAGCTCTGGTCCAAGGCACCGGCCTCGATGCGCGAGACGGCCAGGGTGCACAGCCGGGGCACCGCGTCCACCGATGAGAGGCCTGGCGCCAGCTCGGGCCGGCAGCGGAAGCAGGCCCGGAAGCCGTCGCGCTCGGCCTCTGCGGCGCGGTGGTAAAAGACGCAGCGCCCCTGTCCCGGGGTGCGCGCTCGGCACACCGGGCGGCAATAGATAAAGGTAGTGCGCACGCCGACGAAGAAGTGACCGTCGAAGCGCCCATCCCGGGTGGCCAGGGCGCGATAGCAGGCGGCTGGGTCAAGGTCCATGTCCTTGATGTAACCCACCCGCACCCCGATGTCTGGCCGTTTTCGGACGTGACAGCAATTAAACAGAAGCACCTGGACCGGTCCCGGTGCTTCTGTTTAGTAGAAACGAAAAGCGATGCTCAAACTGAAGGTAACTCTCGGGTTGGGGATGGGGCCGCTGATGTCCACGTCCAGCCCGAAAATCTCCGCCCGCGCCTCCCAGTCGGGCAGAAAGTGGTAGACTAGGTTGATCGACGGGTGGATGCGCAGCCCGTAAAGCGTGCAGGTGGTCATGTTCTCGCAGGGCTGCCGCTTGGCGGTGATCGGCGGTGCCCCCATGTCGAAGTGCAGCACCGAGAAGCCCAGTTCCAGGCTGGGCACCAGTTACAGCGGCACCCGCTGCGACAGGTCCAGCACGATGCGCACCCCCGGCACGAGCCCCGAGTTGGTCCAGCTCTGGCCCACCTCCAGCGGGATGCGCAGCACCGCGTCCACGGCGAAGCTCTTGCGTTCCACCGCCCGGTACTCGAAGCCGAAAAGTAGCGATGCCTGCGACGGAGGGAAGTTCGTGCCCGTGACATCCACCACCCCGCCCAGCCCCAGCACCGCCGCGAACCGCCGGTTGTGCTTCTCCGGGTCCGGCAGCACCGGCGCCGCCGCCAACTCGGCATTTACCGTGTGGGTCAGGCCGTTTTCGAACTCCTGCTCCACCCGCCACGACAGATCGCCCAGGTGCACCTCGATCTTGTGCAGTCCGCTGCCGACCGGTACCGGCGCGATCATCGGCGTCGTACCGCGATCCCTCCCGTCGATGGTGACCCGCGCGCCGTCCTTGTTGGCCCGCACTAGCACCAGCGCCACCTTGGTCCGCAGATCTTCCAGCCGCTCCCGGATCTCCGCTTCTTCGGACAGGTTGTCGCCGGTGCGCAGGAACGCCTCATACAGCTCGATGGCCCGCGCGGTGTTGCCCCCCTTGTCGTAGGCCCGCGCCGCGTCGTAGAGCAGGGCATTGCGCGGGCTCAGCTTGTAGGTCTCCTCGAAGTCGGCCGCCGCGTCGAGGAACTTGCCCGCCTCGAAGTTCTTCTCGCCGCGCTCGTAGCGCGCCTTGGCCGCCTCGAGCGCCTCATCCGCCAGGCAGACGGAGGGCTGGAGCAGGCAAAACACGAGTACAGCACCCACGATGAACCGGCAGCGAGATAGCACGCCTCGAATATATATCAGAATGGCGGAAAATGCCGCTCCAGGGTCCCATCGAGGCGCCTTTTGCCGGCCCTCGGGCATAATGGGGGCCATGAAGGACCTGGACGACATCGGCGCGGTGGGCGTCAAGCCCGCCCTGTGGATTGTGCTTTCGCGACGCGACATTCAGTTAAATGACCAGGAGCGCGCCCGGATCGAGGCCACCTCCGACCCACTCCTGCTCCAGCGCTGGCTTTCCCGCGCCCTCACCGTCCATACCGCCGCGCAGCTCTTCGCCAACATGGAGGCCGACCTGTCCGCGGCCCGGCAGCCGCCCTCGGGCTCGGGCTGAACCCATGTTGATCGGGCGGCCTGCCGGTTCACGTCCCCTTGCGGGCCTTCTGGTGCGACTTTTCCGGCGGCGGCGTCTTGCTCCCCATCTCCAGCTTGCGCAGCGCCTGGGCCACCGCCTGGCCGATGGCGTCATGCAGCGCGTCGCTCAGCAGGTCACGCTCCTGTTTCTCGCTGATCCGCGGGCCCACGTCCGCCTGGATGGTCGATTCCCCGTCGCCCCCCAGGGCCAGCAGGTCACCCGGCAGGGTGCTCCCCACCACCGTCAGCTTCACGCTGCGCTCCAGGACGCGGAAGGGCTTGCCCGGCGGCGGTGTGTTCAGGGCCCGCCCGACGTTCAGCAGGCGCAGCGTCACCTGGTAGCCCCGCAGCCGGCGTTTTTTCAGCTCTTCGGCCAGCGCCGGACCTCCCGCGGGGAGCCCGGCGGGGTCCAGGGTGACCTCGGGGCGCTGGCTCAGGTCCTGGATGAAGATCTGCCGGGCCATGGCGACGGTGGGATCATCCTTGGGCCCCGGGCCCTCCACGTCCCGCACGACGATATAGTAGCGCGGCGCGGCCTCTGCCAGGCTCAGGCTGAAGGCCAGGAAAAAAGCGATGGAAGCGACACCGGATGATGAGGATCGGCGCAATCTCATGGTCGGTTCCCTCTTTAAAATGGGCGATGTTTCAGAAACCTGGCGATTTTGTTATCATCCAGAAGTTCAACATGCATGATGTGGTTTCGGCGGACGCCATCGTAACGTGATTCGCCAATTGTGGCAGAATATGCGCGTTCGTGAGATCGTGAAAACGGCCAGGAGAACCGTCTGAGATGTTCGCCATCTTGATCAACGAAAAAGGCGGTGAACAAAAGCGCCTTGATTTCGACAAGCCCGAGGTGACGATCGGAAGAGTCCAGGGCAATGACATCATCTTGCCCAAGGGAAACGTATCCAAGCGGCATTCGCGGATCGTTCTCAAGGACCAGAAGTTCATCATCGTCGATCTCAAGAGCACCAACGGCACCTACGTCAACGGGCGGAAGATCACCAGCCCGCTGGTGGTGAAGGCCACCGACAAGATCTACATCGGCGACTTCATCCTCTCCATAGAGGAAGCTGGTGCTGGCGCGGGCGCGGGTGCCCCCCAGGACGAGGCCTCCACCGCGACGCCGCCGCCGACCAACCGGCCGCCGCCGCCGCCACGGCCGAAGCAGCCGCCCGCCATCGCCCCGGCGATCTCGCAGGACGAGTCGTCCGGGGATGTCAAAAAGGGGTCCGAGGACAGCGGCGAGCAGGCCGTCGACCCGGATGCCGCGGCCCTGCCCCCGCCACGGGTCCGCGCCCCGGTGCCCAGCATGCCCACGCGCCCGACCGCCTCGCCCCGGGCCGAGATGCGGTCCACCGGCGAAGGCGCTCGCTCCGGCGCCCCGGCAGGCGAAGGGCTGGTGCGCGAACCCGCGCTGCCACGGCCTCCCGCCCCCGGCCCGGATCGGGACTCCATCCCGCAGGCCCCGCCGCGTCCGACGACCCCGTCGTTGGCGGCGTTCGACGAAAAGCCCTTCCCTCCGCTGCGTCCCGGCGACGAACGGGCCTCGGCTTCGCTGCGTCCTATCGACCGCCCCGTCGTGAGCGCCGATCGCATCTCGGACAAGGCCACGGTGATGGCGCAGGCCGCCCAGCCGACCCTCGCGCCCCAGGCTGGTGCGCCGGCCCCGTACACCGCGCCCCCGCCGGCCGCATCCTTGCCTCCCGGTTCGCCCAGGTCCAGCCTGGCGGGTGGGCGGCCAGTCGCTGGTCCGGCTA
>JBBRLA010000559.1:0-5895 GCA_038231615.1 Polyangia bacterium
GATACGTGAGATGAAACTGCTGAGAGAGAGCTGCCCTCTCCTTGTTTTGGTCCTCGACGGGAGGCCTAGGACAATTTCATCTCAATCGACCGAATAGAACTCTATCGTCGGTGAGGTGGCACATCAGCCGAACCTCAAGACAGTAGTACGCTCCCTCGGTCGCTGCGGGGGTGCGCCAAAATCTGCCCGGCCATGTGCTTCTTGCTGAATGGCTTTTCATCAACTTGACCGTGTATGGTTTAATCGGATACGCGTTGATCGTGCGACAACTAGACACCGGGGCGGCCGTCGCTCGGTGCCAAAGCGTTTGATCCAGGCTCAAAGAGACACTGGTTAGTTATAGTTAAGATAGATAGGTCCGCCATGGAACTTTTCATCGCTGTCTTGGCTGGCATCGCTTTTTCCGCCTTCGCCGGGTTCGTCCTGCTTCGTCTGTGGCGCGGGCGGCGCTCGGGGATCTCCATTCGCATGCAGGTCTTCGTTTCCATGGCCGCGGTGTCTGGGGTCTTCGCCGCCATGCTCGGCCTCATCGCAGTGCAGCGCCTGGAAAGCCGCTCCGCCTTGCTCTCCGAGCAGGTCGCCCGGGAGGACGCCACCCTGGTCGCGCGCCTGCTATCCGCCTCGGACCGCCCCCTTGCAGAGACCGCCGCCGCCCTGCGCGCTCGCAGGGTTTTCGCTAGCGGAGCGTCGTCCTCCAACGAACATGACGACGGCCTCAGGGTCCAGATCTACGACGCCGCCGGTCGCCTGGTCTATGAGTCCCGGGACTCCCACGACCCCGGCGACCCGGCACGGCGCCTGCCCGTCGGGGCCGAGCAACGCGCTCCGATCCTCGGTCCGACGCTGATCGCCGGCCTGGGCAGCCCCCGCATCCTCGGCGAGGTCCGCGTCCTGCGCCCAACCCTGGGCTGGCGGCAGATCCTCCGCGACGTCGCCTCCCGGGCCGCGGTGCTCTCCCTGCTCCTGGTCATCGGCACCGCCAGCGCCTCGGCCCTCATCGGCAGGGCCATCGCCAAGCCGATCGAGCGGCTGACCGGCGCCGCCTCGCGCATTGCCCACGGCGAACGTCAGGCGGTGCTGCCTCGCCCGGTCGGCCGTGAGGTGCGCACCCTGACCGCCGCCGTCGAATCGATGCGCCGCGAGTTGGAGGGGCGCCACCTGGCCGAGCGCCTGGCCACCGATCTGTCCCACCAGTTGAAGAACCCCGTCGCCGCCATCCGCGCCTCCGCCGAGGTGTTGGCAGACGGGGCCCTGGACGAGCCCGAGACCGCCCGGCGCTTTGTCGGCCGCATTCTGGAAGCCACCGAGCGGGTGCTGGGCCTGGTGAACAATTTATTGGCCCTGACCCGCCTCCAGGCCCGCGGGGTCGAGAGCGAGCTGCTCGACGTCGGCCACCTGGCCCACCTGTCGGCCGACGCCCACCTGGCCCAGGCCGAACGCCACAAGGTGCGCATCCAGGTCCAGGCCGCCCCGGGTGCGGTGGTCCGCGGCGACGCCGCCTGGCTGCGCCGGGCCATCGACAACCTCATCGACAACGCCCTGTGCTTCACCCCGCCCGACTCCCCGCCGATCTCGGTCCGGGTGCGCGTCGCCGACACCCAAGTCTTCGTCGAGGTGGCCAACCCAGGTCCCGGCGTGGCACAGGAGGTGCGCGGCCGGCTCTTCGAGCGCTTCGTGACCACCCGGCGCGACACCGGCGGCAGCGGCCTGGGGCTGGCGATCGTCGCCGCGGTGGCCGAGCAGCACGGTGGCAACATCGAGGTGGCCGCCCCGGGACCGCCCCGCACCGAGTTTCGCTTGACGCTGCCACGGGCCTCAGCCGCTCTTCACCAGATCTTCCCATAGCCTTCGTCCAGGCTTCACCACCCCATGAGAACCTTGAGCACGATGAAGAACCTACCGAATCACGTGGCGATCATCATGGATGGCAACGGCAGGTGGGCCGAGCAGCGGGGTCTGCCGCGCGTCCTGGGGCACCGGGCGGGAACGCGCACTGTGCGCCGCATCGTCGAGGCGGTGCGCCAGGCGGGGGTGCGTTACCTGACCCTATACACCTTCTCCGTGGCCAATTGGGAGCGCCCACGGGAGGAGGTCACCGGCCTCCTCGACCTCATCGGCGAGACCGTGCGCACGGACGGCGCGGACCTGCTGAAGAACGGCGTCCGGGTGCGCGTCGTGGGCGAGCTGGAGGACCTGCCACAGCGAGTGCGCCAGCCAGTGGACTGGCTGATCCAGGCCAGCCGGCACAATCGCGATCTTAACCTGACGCTGGCCCTGTCCTACGGCGGACGCCACGATCTGTGCCACGCCGCCCGGCAGCTCGCCGCGCAAGTCGCCGCCGGGCAGCTTCTCCCCGAGGAGATCGACGAGGCCCTGGTGCGGCGCACCCTGACCACCGCGGACCTGCCCGACCCCGACCTGATCATCCGCACCGGGGGCGAGCGCCGTCTCTCCGACTTTCTGGTGTTCGAGTCGGCCTATGCCGAACTCTACTTCACCGATGTCCTGTGGCCCGACGTCACCGGCGCCGATCTGGATGTCGCCCTGCGCGACTACGCCGGGCGCGAGCGCCGCTTCGGCAAGACCTCGGAGCAGATCCAGCACCGTCCCTCCCCCACCTCCCTCTCCGAGGCCGCCTGAGATCTCAAAAAAGCCAAAAACCTCTTGAATCCTGTTCGCATGCACAGTAGGTTCGCTCCGTTCCAACCGGAACCCACTCACACCTACAAAAGGAGCCTGCGATGAGCCTGATCTTCTACTACAGCCCACAGTCGAGCGCGACCCCGATCCACTGGACCCTGGAGGAGCTGGGCATCCCCTACGAGAAGGTCCACATCGACCTGAAGGCCCACCAGAACAAGCAGCCGGCCTTCCTGAAGATCAACCCCAACGGCAAGGTCCCGGTGATCGTCCACGACGGCGTGGCCATCTTCGAATCGGCGGCGATCCAAATCTACCTGGGCGAGATGTTCGGCGTGGAGAAGGGGCTTTTCCCCGCCCCGGGCCCCAAGCGCGGCGAGGCCATGAAGTGGATCGTCTGGTGCAATGTTTCGCTGGGCGAAGCGGCGGGCCGCTACGCCCGCAACACCGCCTCGTGGGTGCCGGCGGAGCAGCACAACGCCAAGGCCGCGGAGGCCGCCAAGGTCGAGATCGACGGCCTCATGCGCATGCTCAATGACGCGGTCACCGAACGCAAGTACCTCTTGGGCGATAGCTTCACCCTCGCCGACCTGCACCTGACGTCATGGATGTCCTACCTGCCGATGATGGGCGTCGATCTGTCGCCCTACCCGGCGATCGCCCCGTGGGTCACGCGCTGC
The DNA here is from genome assembly GCA_038231615.1 of Polyangia bacterium. Lineage (GTDB taxonomy): Bacteria > Myxococcota_A > Polyangia > Palsa-1104 > JAEUJZ01 > JBBRLA01. Next base: position 3,321 of record JBBRLA010000559.1, read on the forward strand.
ACCGAACGCCCCGCCTGCGCCCGGGGAGACTGAATTACTTACCCGATCGACCAAACTACGGGGCCATGCCAAGGGAACGGGTCGGTACCTACCTGTCCTCCCAGAGCGCAATCGGCCCCGACCTCCCCCGGCCATGAACAGCAGGTTTATCAACAGGCAGCCGGCCATCGGCGGTGATTGTCATTGCCGACTCAAATTTCGTCGTGTTTAATTGAAAGGGAGAACACTAAGGAGAATCAAGAATGCCTTTTGATTTGCGGGCGCGCGCGGTCATGCTTTCTCTGGCGTCATTGCTCGTGGTGGCGTGCAGTTCGGATGCGCCGACCGGTCCGGTCCTGACCGATGGCGGCGACGTGGGCAACGCGGACCTCACGGGCGGGAGCGACGATGGGGGCGGGACGCCTCAGCCGACCAACCCCTCGGGCCCGACGGTCACCGTGACCTCGCCCAAGGAGGGCGACAAGGTGGTGACCCCGCGGCTCCAGGTCGTCGCCGACGTGACCCCCGGCACCGGCCCGGCGGTGGTGACGGTGGACGTGCGGGTGCGCGGGCAGGCGCAGCCGGTGACGCTGACCCTGCTTGCCGGCACCATGAATACCTTCGCCGGGTTCATCAATCTGGGCGCGACAAACTCGGGCCCGGTCGCGATCACGGTGGAGGGGATCAACGCCAAGAACGTCAAGAACACCAAGGTCGTCACCGTCACTTACGATGCGGGCCCGGTGATCTCCGTTGCTCAGCCGGCCGGCACCGCCTACCGCGGCTCGGCCCCCATCGTCGTCGAGGCCAAGACCCTCCCCACGATTGCCGGATCGGCGATGCAGACCTTCACTGCCACCATCCAGGGCATCGACATCCCGCTGAGCCTGGACAAGATCAGCGCCAATGACTGGGTCGGCACCGCGATGATCGACTTCCACTCCAAGTCCTTCGCGGCGGCGCTGGCTGGCGTCCAGGCGGTCCACCTCCAGGCCACCGACGCCAACGGCGCATCGACCCAGACCGATCGCACCTTCACCGTCAAGGAAACCGGGCCGATCATCGTGGTGAAACAACCGGTCTTCGGGACCATCGTCGGGCGCGTCATCGACATGTCCATCGACGTCACCGACCCCATTGGCGTGGACGATGGCAGTGTCTTCGCCGTGTGGCTGGGCGACGAGGTGCACTACAAGGTGGCGATGACCCGGGTCGGCATGACCAACACCTTCGCCGGGCGCTTCGACACCAACCGGCTGCCCGACCCGCAGCTTTTGACCTACCCGCTCATCACCTACACCGCGAGGGACCGCCTGGGGAACCCGACGTTCGCCGCGGGCGAGGTGATCCTGGACAACACGCCCCCGGTGATGGCGCTCGACCCGCCCAAGACCCAGGTGATGGTGGCGACCCCCGACAACGCGCTGGGTTTCAAGTGCTCCAAGGAGTTCAATCCGGTCGGGGAGGATCCCGACATGGCCAAGGACAAGAAGATCCTGCAGCAGGTATTCACCGTGCGGGCGCGCATCACCGACCTGCCGAACAACCAGGCGGAGGGGTTGAAGTCGGCGCTGTCCGCCGGGATCGATCCCACCACGGTGGACCTGCTGGTGGCGCCGCTGAATCTCAATGGGAACACGCCCTTGGTGGCGGACATCGACGGAAAGGGGAAGTGCAACGCCCTGAACCCGAATTTCACGCCGGTCGGCGCCATCGTCGCCTCCAACCAGGCGCTGGTGATCCACCTGTCTCCGCTGGGTGGGGGCGGCACTCCGTTCTACAGCGACGATCTGAAGATCCCCGGGCCGGTGGTCTGCGCCAAGGGCAAGGACATGGCCATGCCCCCGGCTCCGCTGTGCGCGGGGTTCACCAGCAGCGAACCGAAGTTCAGTTACGCGATCCCGGGGGAGATCTGGAGCCTTGGTCCGGTCACCGCGGCCAACTGCGGGGGGCTGCAATTCGACTCGCTGAACGTGTTCCCGAACGCCCCGATGAGCGGCCCGCTTTGCATCGCGGTGCGGGCCATCGACAAGAGCGGCAACCGCGGCGTGAGCCGGCCGATCCGGGTCTGCGTCGAGAACCCCTTCGCAGCGGGAGGCGGCGCGTGCAAGGGCTTCAACGACATGGCCAAGGCTGGCATGCTCCCCTCGTGCCTGGGGACCTACGACCCGGTCGCGCGGACAGTGAACAGCAAGATAGACTGCACCTTCACCTTCGACCCGCCCTACCCGCTGGCGAGCGAACCGTACCTCCAGTGAGGGCCGGGCGCCCAGGCTAAACCGAATCCACTTCCCAAACCGGATCAAGGTGTGCGGCCTCGCTCCGATGTGCGAGAACGCGCGGCAGAGATCGCACCATCCAGCGATCCCGTGGCCCCAGTCTATACAGCAAGAAGCACATAGTTGCTCCCTGCACAATGGGCTGGGAAAATACCGGCGGCAGTCCCGGTCTATACAGCCAGAAGCACATGGCCGGAGCAGGTTTTGGCGCACCCCCACAGCGACTGAGGGAGCGTACTACTGTACGTGACCGAGGGGAGTGTGGGGGCACTCCCCACCGACTCGCATTCGCGAGTCGGCGTGGGCCCTCCCGCGGC
>JBBRLA010000560.1:0-5867 GCA_038231615.1 Polyangia bacterium
CTTCGTACACGGCAGATGCTTCATGCCTATGGAATCGGAAGCGTCCTGAACGAGACGTACCGCCTGGAACGTGAACTCGGGCGGGGCGTCCTCGGTACAGTCTACGGTGGCTCCAACCTGATCCAGGGGGGGGTGTGTGTCATTCGTGTGTTTCCCGTCGCTGCGTCCGAGCTGATCGGCGCGCGGGAGCGCTTCTCGCGGGACCACAAAATCGTGGAGCAGCTCGCCGATCCGCGGCTGCCGGCGATCGAGGAGGTGACCAGCACGCTGGAGGGGGCGCTCTTCGTGGTCACGCAGCTGTGGCATGGCGAGACACTGCGGCAGCGGCTGCGGCGGGGGGTGCTGCCGGTGCGGGCGGCGCTCTCGCTTTTGCAGACGCTGTGTGAGGCGCTGGACGCGGCGCACCAGCGTGCAGTGCCCCACGGGGACATCCGGCCTGAGAACATCGTGCTCGGCCGCGGCGACAAGGTACTGCTGGCGGACCTGGGGCTGCACCACTTCCGCGTCGGCGCGATGCGGGGCATTCCCACGCGGGCACCGGGGGTGGGCTGGTACGTCGCCCCGGAGCAGGTCGAGAGCAAGAACCGGGAGGCGGATCCGCGCGTGGACGTGTTCGCGCTGGGGGCCATCCTCTACGAAGTGGTCAGCGGGCGGCCAGCGTTCCTGTCGGCGCCGTCGACGAGCGTTATGCGAGAGCGCAGCGGGCTGACGCAGCTCGTGCGGCAGGGACCGGCGCCGAACGCGGCGTTAGCACCGGCGCTGGGGCAACTGCTGGATTCGGCCTGTACCGTCCGGCCCGAGGAGCGGCTTCCCGATGCGGGGGCGTTGCTTCAGGTGCTGCGCTCACTGGCCATGCTGATCGAACGGGAGAACGCTGCCGGCCTGGTGGTGGAGCCTGGCGCACCCGAGGAGGAAGCAGGATCGGCGGACTCGGGTCGGAATGCGCGTCGGACCCGGCGACGAGCGCCTCTGTCGGCGGCGAGCGCGGAGGCGGGTGGCGAGGCGAGCAAGATCATCGGGCAGGAGACCGAGCCATTGGGGGGGGCGACCAAGGCGGCGCAGGGCCCGGGCCAGGACGGCGGGGTTGGGCCGAAAGCGGTCCTGGCGGAGTCGGCCGCGGTGCTGACACTGTCGGTGGGAGTGGCCACAACTGGGGCGGCGGCGAGTCCGGCGGTGGGAGGGGCGGCGAGTCCGGCGGTCGAAGGGGCGGCGAGTCCGGCGGAGGAAAGAGCGCCCCCGGCGGTCGGCGCCACTACATCGGCGGTGAGCAGCGGCAAGCCCTTGTCTCCTGTTGCGGCGAGGCTGGCGGCGCTGGCCCGTGGAGACGCTCCGAAAACCTTGCCTCGGCCTGCCTCAGGCCCACGTGTCGCGTCAGGCGGCAAGCCTGTGTCGGGCAAGCGCATTCGGATCACCAGCGGCTCGAAGCCAGCCGTGTCGGCGAAGGCGTCAACGGCGGCAGCGAGAATTCCTGCTGCGTCTTCTGGCACGGCTCTGGACAAGACGACCATGGTGCCAGCCAGACCAGAGCCGGACCAGGCCGCATCCCTGGGGCAGGAGCATGCTGCCAGCCCGGTGCCAGGCACAGTCCCTGGATCAGCATTGGACCAAGCTCCGGCGGTGACGCAGCTGCCCGAGAACATCTCGGCAGTGCAGCCGCACCCTGCATCAGCATTGGACCAAGCTCCGGCGGTGACGCAGGAACATGCCGCTGGTCCGGCGCTGGACAAGGCCCTGGACAAGGCCGGGGCGGCATCGACCGTCAGTCCTGTACAGAACAACGTTCGCACTACACTGGCGTTGGCTGCCGGTCCTGCGATGGGCGAGACACATCTGCTGGTGATTGCGCCCATCCAGCTTCCGTTCCCTGCGACTCCTGTCCGGCCCCCTGGGACTCCTGTCCCGTCCACTATCACCTCGGACCCGTCCACTATCACCCCGGACCCGTCCACTGCTACCCTGACTCCGTCCGCCAGCACTTCTGCCGCCGCCGCCGCGGAGCGCTCCGCCGAGGCCGCCCGCGCCATCGCCTCTGCTCGCGCCGCCGCCGCCGCGCGTCTGATGGCCGCTGCGCAGAAGACGACCTCGGGCGCCGGGACCCCTGCCGGTAGTGGGACCACCCCGGGTGCCACTTCCCCGGCCCGGTCCTCAGGCGCGGTATCCGCTCCCGCGTCCACCAGTCCCAGTGCCAAACGTCGGGCCCCGGCCAACCTGCAGGAGCAGCCCCCGGCCACTGGCGAGGTGATCGCCAAGGCCCAGGAGCCGCCTACGTTGGAGGCTGCCCAGATCATCATCGACCTACCAGATGCGCCGCCCGGGGCCCCGCAGCGGTCAACTCAGCCCAGCCGCCATCTGGTCGTGCCGCCGCCGCCGCCCGGATTGGTCACTCCGTCGATCCGCCACCTCGTCTCCGCGACGCCGGGTCCCAAGATCAACGGGGCGATCGCCGCCTACGCGGGACCTTCTCCATCCTCCGCGGCGACCGGGTTACCTTCTCTGGCCCACGAGCCTGCCAGCACGCTGTCGACGGAAGAGGTGGAATTGGTCCCGCGTCCGCCGCCGCGGAGCCCGTTGCGGGCCATCTGGGCGCCCCTGTTCGGGGTGCTGATTGTGCTCTCGGCCAGCTATATACTAGCGCGCTTTATCTCCACGCCGCCGCCCTTGTCAAGCGCCCCGGTCGACGACATCCCGCAGCGCCTTTCCGAGATCGATCGCGCCCTGGCAATAAAGGACTGGCGCACCGCGCTGCTCGGCGCGGACGAGGCAATGCGCGCGCACCCGAACGGGGACTGGGGGATCGCCGAGCGGCGGGTCCGCGCCCAGATGGAACTGGAGAACCAGCTTCGTTACGACAGCTTCCGCACCGCCGCCGAACGGCACAACAACGAGGCGGCGCTGGCGCTCTTCGCCGAGATCGTCGAGGGATCGAGCTACCGGGCCAAGGCCAGCGAGCAGGCGCAGACCATTCGCGGCGAGTATCTGGTCGCCAAGCTCGATGAGGCCAAGGCCGCGCAGCGGCTGAAACTCTGCGACGAGTTGCGCCGCTTGGCGAAGACCATTCGCACCCTTTCCCCCGACAACGCCGACATCCGCGTCCTGGAAGAACGCTGCGAGCGGACAGCGGTGTCCTCGGTGGCCGCGCCCAGGTCGTCCTACCCCGGGTCAGCCCCAAGGAGGCCCAGGCGCTCCCCCGAGGAGCCGTCTCGACCGGCCAGCGAGAGGACCGAGCGGGGGGATACTCAGGAGCCCAAGCGATCGTCTCTCAAGGATCTGCGCGATCCTTTCAGCAACATCCGCTGAAGCAGTTACCCTGTGGCGCTCGTCCTTCGCCAATGCCTCCGATGAGCTTCCACTGGGGTCGACCAAGGTTCGCCGTGTCTGAAGACGATTGTGCGCGCTGACAGCGTGGGGTCTGCGAGGAGGTTCGGATCTCCGATACAATTTCAGCGTTGCCCGGGCCCGGCGAGATGAGCTTCGTTGGTCTGCGAGGAGGTTCGAATCTCCGATACAATTTCAGGGATGCTCGGAATGCCAGGGCCGCCGCGGGCCGAGGGACGTGTCGCACTGCGCCTTACGCAGGCGCTGCTGATCCTGGTCCTGCTGCTAGGCGCCGAGCTGCGCCTCTACCACCTCGACTTCGGGCTGCCCGAGGCCTGGCACTATGACGAGGTGCCGGCGTCCCGCACGATCCAGGGCCTGCTGCGGGGCAACTACCACATGCATACCTATTACCACCCGCCGCTCCTGAAGGAACTGGCCTTCCTAGGCCTTTCGGTCGGGAAGCTCATGGGTCTTCAGGCGCCGGTGGCGTCGACGGACAGCGCACCGCTTCGTTACGCGCTATCGAATCCAGGCGCGGTGCTACCGCGCGCCACGGTCATCTTGGCGGAGCGCTTGGTCAGCTTTCTTTTTGGCTCACTGGCGGTTTTGGCGCTGTACCTGCTGGCCCGGGAGTTTGTCGGCCCCTTCTCGGCGCTCGGCGCGGCGGCGCTTCTGGCGGTGCTGCCGCTTCACGTGATCAGCTCGAAGTACGGCACTCCCGACGCAATGCTCTCCTTCTTTTTCCCCCTGAACCTGTGGGTGCAGGTCCGCTTGGTCGATGCACGGCGCTCGGCCGACAGCCCTTTACACCCTTCGCGCAAGCACTACTTTGTCTGCGGCTTGCTGCTTGCGCTGGCCTTCGCCGACAAATACAACGCCGCTTTTCTCTTCATCTCGTTCCTGGCCGCTCACGGCCTCACGTCGCGCCCGCGCCCGCCAGTGAAGCAGACCCTCTTGCCCTTTGCCGGGGGCGCGTTGCTCGGGCTTCTCGCATGCTTTCCTGGACTCTTCTTTGAGGCCCGCGACATCTACGACTCCATCTCGTATGAGGGACATCACCTTCTGGTCATCGGGCACTTCGGCGTCAAGGTCACCGGCAGGTCGTCCTTCTACGCATACCATTTCGCCCATTCGATCCTCCCCGCCACCGGGCCGCTCTTGCTCACGGCCGCCTTGTCGGGTCTCCTGTGGCTCTTGTGGCGGCGGCGGAAGAAGGACCTGGTGCTGCTTGCCTGCGTCGTTCCCTATTACGTGGCGATGGAGTCGGTGTACCGCATTCCTCCGTGTCCCGAACGCTACGTGTTGCCGCTTGTCGGGGTGTACCTGCTCTGCGCGGTGGTGGCGCTTACGGACCTCTGTGAGCGAGTGCGAACCGGGCTGCGCTGCGGCCTCTTTCTTTTGGGTATGCTCGCGCTGCTCGCCTTCCCTGTCTGGAAGACCGCCCACGTGCTCGCGTCGCTCTACCCCGACACCCGCGAGCAGGCCGCGGCCTTCCTGGCCGGCAATGTGCCCCGGGAGGCGCGGATCTTCTTGCAGCCGATCTACGAGAACTTCCCGGACTTCAACTACTACCCCGACCCCTACCGGCTGGGCTACCACGACCTGCATCCCGTCACCGAGGACTGGCTGAAGGCGTGGCAAGCCGGAAAGGCGCTGCGCTCGGGGGATTACGTGGTGGCGACCAGCCTGGCCTACCAGCCCTATCTGGACAGCCCCGAGGCAGTCTCCCTCTTCAGTGAATTTTATCGGTTCCTGCTCGCACCACAGGGGCGCTGCCGGCTGCTCTTCCAGGCCGACTCGCCAGAAGGGCACTACCTGTTCCAGAACCCGACGATCCGCGTGTGCCAGATCCGCTAGCCGCGGCGGGGGCGCGCCGCGCCGTTCATCGACCCGCCGAGGCAGGACGGGGAGGTGAAGTCGATCTGCTGCCCCGATGCCTCCCATTGGGCGGGGGTCAGGGTCTTCATCGTCAGGGCGTGGACCCCGCCGGCCAGCTCTTGCGAGAGCAAGCCGTTCACCAGGCGCTGCCGTTCGATGAGGGACTTGCCGTCGAAGCGGTCGGAGACCACCACGACCTTGAAGTGAGACTCCGAACCGGGGGCCACGCTATGCATGTGGCTCTCGTTGACCACCTCCAGGTGGACCGGGGAAAGGGCCTCCTTGAGCTTGGTTTCGATGACGGGCTGCAATCGCATCTTTCGGGACTCCAGGAAAAAAGCCGACCGACTCAGTCTACACATGTCTCGCCAAAACTAGGTGCCCAAGGCCGAGGGGATCGAGGCGGACGTGCAGGTGGCGGCCCGCCTGGACCAGGAAAAGCAGGCCCGAAAGGAGAGGAGAACCCCTGCTGGTGGTAAAAATCCGCCGGGTGTACCCTGTGGAGGCTCATTGGAAGCGATGGGCTAACCCAGCATGCCGACACCGATGAAAATCCTCATCCTCGACGACCAGCGGGCTGCGCGGCGGGTGCTGCGCTCGGTGCTTTCCTCGATGGAAGACCTGCTCTTCGAGGAGGCCTCCACCTTGGACGAGGCGCTGCGCCTGTGCAA
>JBBRLA010000561.1:0-5867 GCA_038231615.1 Polyangia bacterium
GCCGCCTTGGCCCCGCGGCGGACGGCGGCGTGGCCCGTGCCCGCCAGGATCACCCCGCAGAGCAGATCCAGGCTTTTGCAGTGCCCGATCGGCACGCCCTTGGATTGCGCCGTCTCGCCCACCTTGGCCACGTCCCCCAGGAGCTTGATGCCGGCCCGGCCCGAGTACAAGGTCTTGTCGGGGATGTGGCGGGCGACCCGGAGGTAGTCCAGCATGTGACCCTCGCACACTGGCTTTCCTATCCACCTTGCCCCCAGCAGGCCGACTGGCGTCGAATGCTCGGTCAGCGAGAGCAACCCGCGATCGGCGATGTGCAGGACTTGGGCCGCCAGCTCGAAGCGGACCTCGCGCATTCGGCGGACCTCTTCCTTATGCTCCTGCTGATGTTCCTCCTCGTGCTCGGAAAGCAGCGCAATGTCGGCGCAACGGTTGTCGATCTGGTCGTTGATCGCGGCCAGTTCGGCTTCGGGGGACAGGTAGGCCTGGCTCAGCACATCGGCCAGGCAGGCCCGGTGCAGACGAAAGGGGAGTGCCCCGGCGTTGGGCCCGGGGTCTTGGGTACTTGCTATCATGAGAAGGGAAATAAGCCCCACTGCGAGCGGTTCAAGGGGCAATCGGAAAAAAAACGAGGCGATCGGCTTCAGAGCTGCGCTATTTTCCCTTGGTCGACGGCGGCGTCGACCCAGAGGTAGGCTTCTTGCCGGCGGGTACCCGGCGCTTGGGCTTGGGGTGCTGGGGTACGGGCAAGACCGTCAAGACCGGCAAGGCCCCGGCTGGCACCGGGTTCTGGCCCGGCGCATGGGCGCCCTGCACGGGAGCCGGGGCGGTGGTCCCGGGGGCGTTGCCCTGGCTGGCGATGGCCTGCTTGACCCGATCCAGGGTCTGGGCCTCGGTCTCATGCCGGGTCTGGGCGATCAGTTGCTTGGTCTCCAGGGCGGCCGTGGTCTGGGCGGAAACCAAGGTCGATAGCGGTTTCAGGTTCTCATGCAGCACGAAGTTCTTGCCCATCAACCGGTCGCCGCCGCTGTCGTAGAACCGCTTGCAGAACGCGGACAGGTCCACCTGGGCCGTCACTTTGGCCACGGTGGCCCCTTGGATGATGGGGGAGAAGGTCTGGAGGATCACCCGGCTGTCGGCGATCTTCTGCTGGGTGGCGGCGAGCTTGCCCATGTCTTCGTCCTTGAGCAGCATGGGGTCGATCGCGTTGATGAGGCCGCTGTTCTCCTGGATGCACTGGAAGGCCGGGTCCAGCAGATCGTCGGCGTGGGCCGGCGCGGCGGGCAGGGACTTGTCGGCATTCAGATCGCAGCGCGGCATCCACATCCCGACCATCTCGCGCTGTGTGTCGCGCAAGAGGGGGGTGTAACGGGGACCGTCGAAGAGGGAGATCTTAAAGTTGCCGCCCAGGACGTCGGCGAGCACGTGGGTGTCCGTGAGCACCGTGGTGGTGCCCAGCGGGTTCTTGTCGGGGTTGAGCACCCACTTGCCGGTGCCCTGTTCCACGACCTCGACGGTTTCGCCCAGTGCGTCGATCTTTTGCGGTCCCTTGTCGCCGGAAGGGGAAGTCTTGTTATCTTTCATAGACCACTCTTTCATTCCAGAGTTTTGCCAAAATACTGACGTCAGAGTTCTAAGCCCCCCCATCGCTCTTGCCTAGTATGAATGATCTGCACAGCCCTATATCTGACCCGACAAAGTCACGGATCCGGGCCGCGGGAGGGGCTATACAAGGTCACGTTGATAATGAGTCATTTTAGCAAGAAGCCCATGGCCGATGCGGATTCTCCCGTCGGAGAGAGGGCTGCTTAGCGCCGCAGATCTGGCCCCTTTTCGGGCCTACTTGGAGTTCATATCCTTCGATGGGTTGCCCTGGGCAGACCCTTAGCGCGGGCCGGTGAGGACGGCGCCCTCGGGCTTCCCCAGGGGCTTGTTCTGCGTTTCCGCTGCTTTTACTACCGACGGAGGCAGCGGGAATCCCGGCTTCAGCGGCCCCCCTCGATCGTTGGGCTTCACCCCCTCCGGCTTGTCTGCCGGCAGCTCCAAGAGCGGCGCGTCCTTGTTGGCCGCGTACAGGTAGCGCGCCCACATGGGCACGCTCAGGGTGAACGAGGCGTCTTTGTAGCCCAACTGCCGCTCGTAGGTGTCGTCGCCAATCCAGGCCGTCGTCAGCCACCGCGAGGTGTACCCCACGAACCACACGTCCGAGGTGCGGCTGGAGGTCCCGGTCTTTCCCGCCGCGATGATCTTCGTGGCCCGGATCGGCGCCGAGTGTCCCTGGGTCACCACGTCGCGCAAAAGCTTTCCCGTCAACCACGCCGTCCGCGGCGGGATCACCGGCCGCCTTCGCTCGCCCGCCGTCGCCACCATCCGGTCGATGCGCGCCGCCCCGGGCAGCAGCGGATCGTCCCATGCGCTGTGGTCGATCAGCACCCGCCCATGCCGGTCCAGCACGCGCTTCACGTACACCGTGTCGATCGGCCGCCCATTGCGCGCAAAGATAGCAAACGCCCGCGAGATCTCGTCGATGCGCACGCAGGACGCCCCCAGGGCCAGCGCATCGTCCGCGTGGATGGGAGTGGTCATGCCCAGCCTCCGGGCCCAGGCTTCCACGTCTTTGGCCCCCACCGTCTTGAAGATCTCCACCGACGGCGGGTTTTTCGACCAGATGATGGCCCGCTCCAGGGTCACCACTGTGCCGTAGCTGCCATCGACGTTCTGCGGCGTCCACAGTTCCCCGGTGACCGTGTCCACCTCGGCCTTGGCCTTGTCCGCCCACGGGGTGTCGAAGTTGTACCCCCGGTCGAGCGCCAGCGAGTAGTAGATCGGCTTGTAGGCGCTGCCCGGCTGCCGGCACGCCTGCACCACCCGGTTAAACTCCGAGCGGTCGTAGTCGCTGCCCCCGGCCATCGCCAGCACGTAGCCGGTGGACAGATCGAAGGTGTACAGCGCCCCCTGCGGCCTCGGCGTCTGCTCCAGCGACAGCGTCGGCGGCCCCGCGGGGGGTTTGCCGTGGGACTCCTGCACCCACGACGCCTCGCCGAAGTCGTCGTAGGTGAACTCGGTGAAGCGCGGGATGTGGCTGCGGTGCTCCAGCTTGACCCAGATGACGTCGCCCACCTTCAGCGCCTCGCCCGCGGAGGTGATGGTGCGGTCGTTGGTGGCGTCATGGGCCGAATAGCGCGCCGCCCACTCCATGTTGCGCAGCGGCAGGTTCAGGCTGCGCCGCCCCACCCGCACCGTAGCGCCATCCCCGCGCACCTTCTCGACCAGCCCCAGGTAAAGCGTCTCTTCCAGAAGCGGTGCCTCGTACAGGGCGTCGGCGCGGGCCAAAAAGACCTCGCGCTCGTTTCCCGTCAGGTGCGCCTCCTTGGCCCGCAGGCCCTGGCGCTTGTCCAGGCCGCGCACAGCGTGGTCCACGTTGTCTGCGGCCAGCACGTCCAGGTAGGGCAACACGGTGGTCTCGATGCGGTAGCCGCCTTCGTAAAGGGCTTTGGGGCCGATCTGCTTGCCCATCTCCCGCTTGACGTGGTCCACGAAATACGGCGACACGTCCCGCGAGGTGTCCCGCCACGGGCTGATGGTCAGGGGCTGCCCGAGCAGGGGGTTTATGCGATCTTCTTTGGCAAAACCCGCCTCGACCAGGTTCTTCAAGACCTGGTCCCGCCGCTTTTGCGCGGCCTGGGGGTGGTCGATGGGGGAGAAGCGGGTGGGGGCCTTGGCCATGCCCGCCAGGAGCGCCAGTTCCGGGAGGCCCAGTTCCCAGACGTTGCGGTCGAAGTAGCGCCGCGCCGCGGCCTGCACCCCGAAGGTGCCGTGGCCCAGGAAGATGTGGTTCAAGTACGTGTTGAGGATCTCGCGCTTGCCATAGCGCGCCTCCAGCCGCCGGGCCAGGATCGCCTCGCGCAGCTTGCGGGAGAAGGTCCGCTCGGGGGACAGGTAGGCCTTGGCCACCTGCTGGGTGATGGTCGAGCCACCCTGCATGACCTGGCCCGCGCGCAGGTTTGCGCTGAGCGCGCGGCCGAAGCCCCGCAGGTCCAGGCCGCCGTGCTCGAAGAAGCGGCGGTCCTCGGTGGCGACGAAGGCGTCGATGAGCTGCCGGGGGATGCGGGACAAGGGCACCACCTCGCGCCGCTCGGTGGCCAGCTCGGCCAAAAGGGATCCGTCGCCCGAGATGATGGAGGTGATGCCGGGGGCCCAACTGGCGTAGGTCCTCAAATCGGGGACGGGGGGGACGCTGCCGGCAAAGTAGATGTAGACCGCGAAAAGACCGTGCACGGCGACGGCCAGGATGCCCAAAGCCGCGAAAAGGTAAAGCTTACCTAACCAGAACACGAACCCACCGTCGTGGGGGTTCTCGATGATGACGCGGGGGCGAGGCATGGGGTCGCCGGGCTAGTCGCTGGCGCCGTCCCCGGGGACCGCCTGGTCGTCGGGCACGGGGTTGGCCAGATCGGAAAGGCGCGTGAGGTCGGGAGGCAGGGCCATGTCGTAGGGGGGGCCGATGTCCAGGGACAGGGGGACTTTTTCCATGTTGTCGATGGCCACGGTCTTGCGGATTTGGCCCAAGATGTTGCCCTCCTGCCCGAGGGCGCTGCAAAGGACGGTGACCTGGCCGCGGTAGTCGCGCTGGAACTGGCCGAAGCGGATGGCGAAGCGCAGGGGGTAGATGAGCGGCCCCTCGGGGAGGACCACCGGGGTCAGGGGGGTCTTGCTGCCAAAATCCTGTACCGATACCTCGAGCTGGTAGGTCGGCGGGCCGCTGTGGACGGTGACCGCCAGGCAGGCGAAGGTGTAGCCGGCGCACGGATCCGGGAGGGGCTGGCATGCGCTGACCGCCAGGCTGGCAAAGAGGCCGCACAGGGCGACGAGACGGGGCGGGGTCATCGGGCCACGTCCACCGGGTCGAGGTCGGTGCCGGGAGGCAGGCGGTTGAACCTGCCGGCGGCGGCGCTGCCGATGAGGGCGGCCACCACCACGGCGCCGCTGCCCATGGCGGTCCAGAACCACCACTTCTGGTAAAGCGGGACGGGCGGGTGGATGCCCTGGAGCATCAGGTCGGGGGGGACCAGGCCGGCCCCGGGGGCCTGGGCGACCTGCATGGACACCGGGGTCAGATCGGCGATGACGGTACGCTCCTCGCCGGGGGCCAGGGCGAGGGTCACGTGGTAGTCGCGGGCCGAGGAGGCGCTGACCCGCAGGGTGTGGCTGCCGGGGGAAAGCCAGAGCTTTGCCAGGGGGGCCGGACCGACGAACTGGTTGTCGACGAAGCACGCCGGGGGGGGCAGGCCGGCCTGGGTGGCCGACGGCGGCACGTTCACGCTGAGGCGGACGAGCTGCTGCTGGTAGGCTTCCAGGCGGCGGCGGGCGTCGTCGATGCGATCGCGGGTCACCTGGGGCTGGGTGGCCCCGGCCAGGAACCGGGACAAGGCCGAGGCCGCCTCGGGGGCCTTGTTCCACTCGGCGTAGACCATGCCCAGGTTGTAGTCGAGGCTGGGGTCGGGCCGCAGGTGCTGGGCCTGCTGGAGCCGCGACACGGCACCTGCCCGGTCCCCCTGGTCCATGAGCTGCCCCGCCTCTTTTACCAGGGCGCGTACCTGCTGCTTCACAGCAACCGCAGCAGCAGCAGCAGCGTCGCGCTGGGGGTCGGCGGCGTCTTCGGCTTCGTCATCGCGGCGCGGCGGGACGCCTCGTGCGACCACGGGGAAAAGCAGGGCGCATACAAGGAGGGTCAGGGGCAGCAAACGGGGATACATCCATACTCCGTGATCGCATGGCAAAATAGCATGTTTTCTGCCGCTCGCCTACCCTGGTGGGAAGCTGATTTCAGGCCCGGGACCGGCTATAGTCTCGGCGTGCCTGCCGTGGCC
>JBBRLA010000562.1:0-5838 GCA_038231615.1 Polyangia bacterium
CCCACTGCGGTCTGCTTGGTCGAGCACCTGTCTTGCGTGCTCTTCGGTCCATTGCTTCCAGTGCCTGCGGTTTGCCATGCCCGCAAGCCTGCCTGCCCTCGCCCTGGGTCGCTATCCGTGGTTTATCGAGCGCTTACGTCGCGGCGAACGGCACGACAATGACCCTCTCCGCAGGAGGCCCGAGCGGCTTCGCGGGCTGGTCCGGCGCTTGCACCACGCCCGGGGCGTGCACGTTGACCGTTGGCAGCGGCACGATCCAGGCCACGGCCCTGTTCACCTCCCAGAAGACCTGCAGCCCGGACGGCGTATGCTGGGAGCGTCCTTTGCCCCAGGGAAACCAGCTCCACGGGGTATGGGGGGCCTCGGCGCAGGACATCTGGGCGGTCGGAGTCCACGGGACGATCTTGCGTCAGATCGGACCCTACTGGGTCAAGGTGGACACGGGCGCGGAGAACAGTTTGAGCGGAGTATGGGGCAGCGGGAGCGAAGACGTCTGGGCGGGCGGGGTGAACACGCTGCTCCACTTCGACGGCACCTCTCTGAAAAATGTGACCGACCCGTCCATGACCAACGGGACGATCCTGTCGCTGTGGGGCGTCTCGGCACCGGCTGATCCATTCCATCCGCAAAAGAGCGCGACCGAGGTCCTGTGGGGCGTCGGCTACCTGAACAATTCATCGAGCCTGCCCGGTGCCAGCTGGCGTTGGCAAGATGGGAAATTCACGCTCATCCCCGTTCCTGTCAAAAACCCTCTGAGCTGCGTGTGGGGCAGCGGTCCAGACGACGTCTGGGCTGTCACAATACCGAACGACTACACCAGCACGCAGATCCTTCACTGGGACGGGACCGGGAGTTGGAGTGTGATGCCAACCGGGCTTCCGTCAGGCATGGTGCTGCCGGAGGTGTGGGGACGCGGCCTGAACGATGTTTGGTTCGCCGGTGAGTTTGAACCAGCCAACAGCACGACCGTGACCAGCGTGGTGGTTCATTACGACGGCAATCGTTTCACCCGCTATCTGCTGCCGGACAATGTTGTTCTCATCGCTCTGTGGGGGGACACGAAGGGCCGGCTCTGGGCAGCAGGGGACCAGGGCCGCGTGTATGTACTCACGCTGGACGGTTCCGGTCAGTTACATTCACAACGAGTCCCTTCGCCCAGCTTCAGCGAGGTTCGAGGCGACGGTGCCGTGCTGAGCCTGTGGGGCAGCGGACCCGACGACGTGGTGGCGGTCGGCTTCGGCGGGATCATCATGCGCTGGAACGGCGCCTATCTCGTGCCGGAAAGCAGTTTCGCGGTGCACGGCCTGAACGCGGTGGTCGGCAACGGAGCCGATATCTGGGCGTTCGGCGACCGCGGGACGATCCTGCGTCGCGATGACGGGAACTGGACGCCAGTGCAGAACCCTCTCGGACAGAACCTCGCCGGGGCCTTCTATGGAGGACCCGAAGACATCTGGACGGTCGGTGACAACGGCCTGGCCCTACACTGGGACGGCGCCCTGTTCGCGGACCTCAGCGTGGGGGACAATAAACCGCTCTGGGCCGTGTTCCGGCCGCCCGGCGGAGATGTCTGGGCGGTGGGTGGCATGGGCGAGCAACTCGATGCGAACAATAACATCATCCCGGCCTATGGGACCCTGGTCCGCTGGCAGATGGTGGCCGGGAGTTGGATAACCACGACTTATTCCGCGTCGCACCCGATCGTCTCTATCTGGGGGGCTGCCCCGAACGACATCTGGGCCGTGGGTGGCAACTCCGTGACCACATTTAGCCCACCCCCTAACCCCCCCAAGGTGACCATCTATCCGGCGATCTTGCACTGGGACGGCACCGCCTGGTCTACGGTCAACCTGGACCCGGGCTACTTGCTCTCCGGGATCTGGGGCAGCAGCGCGAAGGACATCTGGGCCGTCGGGGGCACCCCCCCCTGCCTGGGCGGCCCCGGGAACGGAGTGATCCTGCACTACGACGGATCGAGCTGGGGCCCTCCCCTATTTTTGTCCAACTGTCTGCTCAGCATCTCGGGTACCGACCAGGACCACGTCTGGGCCAGCGGCTTCGGCGGGGTGCTGGTACGTAAGAACGGCACGACCTGGCAACCCATCGACAGCGGCACCGGCAATGGCCTCCTGTCCGTCTGGGCCAAGGGGCCGGCGGAGTTCTTCGTCGTGGGCGTCGATGGGACGGTGCTGCACGCTTCCCCCTAGATCGAATCAGCGTCCGCGACGGTGACGTTCGCCAGCAAACTCAGAGTCGCAGCGTCGCGTTGATGAGGACGCGGTCGTCGCTCTTCTGCAGGGCGCGGGCAAAACCCAGGGGGCGGCGATCCTGCGCGAAACCATCCATCTGCTGCTGCCCTGCCTCGGCCTCATAGAGGCGCCCGGCAAGAGCATCAGCATGGAGGTCGATTTCAACAAGGGGGCGACCCGCAGGTGCTCCCTGAGCGGCATCTACCCCAGCCCCTATCCCGAGCATCGCCAGCAGCTCAAGAGCATCTTCAACTACGATCAGGTCG
Source organism: Polyangia bacterium (assembly GCA_038231615.1). Classification (GTDB taxonomy): domain Bacteria; phylum Myxococcota_A; class Polyangia; order Palsa-1104; family JAEUJZ01; genus JBBRLA01. The sequence continues at coordinate 2,516 of JBBRLA010000562.1, forward strand.
CCTCGTTCCCCCAGATCGACGTCATGGTCATGCCGAAGACGACGGTCTAATACAGCAAGGAGTTTCAGAGCGTATACGATGAAGAGCACGAGCGCTTTCACCTCTTCGAGATGGGCTTCGACCCCAGCGAGCAGGACAGCCTCTTCTACCGGCTGATGCTGCCGATCGGCACCAGGGGCAACGGCGAGGCCCATACTCAGGCCCGCTATCAAGCACGTTCGTGCCCGATACGTGCTTCCTCACCGAGCGGCTGGGCCCGGATAACCTCGACACCGAGGTCCAGTTGAAGCGAACCCCTTGATGGTCGGGGAGGACCCCGCGAGAACCAAGAGGAGCCCCCTTCGTAGGCTTGGTAAATTTGCTGTAACTGGCCGTTCACACATGGCCTGTGAACGGCCAGCCACAATCACTGGTACATAGTGAGCATGATCGCGAAGTTTGATGGTGTTCTGATCGTGGAGAATGAGGGAAGGAGCCGCGGGCGATCGGTTGGAGGCAGAGGTCAGAAGATGTCGTCGAGAATAGGCTCCTGATCGGATGCGGTAGCGTGGAGGGCGGGGGCTGGTCGGCAACGGCGGGCAGTGGGTCGAGCCCAGCAAGGAGGTTCCCCATGGCGTGGCCGCGCAGCCCACCGACATGCGCCGGTCCTTTGATGGGCTGGTCGCGTTGACCCGCAGTCAGCTGGCCGCGACCTGCCCCAGATCGGCGCTGCCGGCAGCAGGCTCTGCTTTTTTCAGCACCAGATCGGCGAGACCGAGCGCCGCCATCCGTGCATGAACTCCGCCCGCCAGTACCCGGTCTGCCAACTGCACCCGTTCCTCCTGCACCACGGCCAGCGCCAAGGCCCGCGGGTCGCCAGGCCGCCCAGCGGCCACGTCTTCGACGAGGGCGCGGGCCAAGCTGGTCACGTGTTGGTCATAGGGAAGCATAACATCCTGTAATCCTTGCGCTCCAGGTAGAACTTTTAAGCCGTTGGTCGTGGGTTCGAATCCCACCGGGCCCACCGACGAGAAATGGGGGGGAAGTCGGCTCTGGGCTGCGACCCACCTGCGACCCAGAAGTTTGCGCTGCCGCCTCACTGAGGGCGTCTTCCATATGGGCGTAGCGCTGCGTCACCGTGATCGAGGAGTGGCCTACGTACTCCTTGACCTCGACGATCGACCACTTGCGACCCCAGGTCCCGCGCAGGAGGTGGGACACCATGGTGTGGCGTAGGTCGTGGAATCGCACCCGGCGCGTGATGCCCGCCAGCTCCTTGTGGCCTGCCACCACCTTGCCCTTGCACCGGCTGGTGGCCCACCCCCCATCGTCGGTCTCCCCCCGGCGGCCCCCCATTGGGGCGGGGAAGACCAGGCCCGCGGCTGGCTCCCCCGCCAGCTCGTGCAGCCGACGCAGCGCGTCCAGGGCCGGGGGCAGCAGCGGGATGGAGAGCGGCTCCCCGGTCTTCTCGATGATGATCGAGAGCTGACCGCGCGGCAGGTCCAGGTTGCACCAATCGAGGGCCCACAGGTCCCCCTGCCGCAGACCGGTGTAGATGGCCGCCTGGTAGCGCAGTCGGGTCCGCTCGTCCAGTTGTGCGCAGGTCACCACCTGGGCAATCTCGGCCTGCTTGAGGAAGGTCCAGGGCTGCCGGCGAACGGCCTGCTGCTCCTGCCGGCACGGCCGCACGCCGATCGCCGGGTTGACGGGGATGATGCCCTGGTCGGCGGCGGCGCCGAGACACCGGCGCAGGAGGGCCAGCCCGTGCTTCCGCGTCTGAGGAGAGATCGGCTCATCGCCTTTCGCCTTCGCGCTGGCGTGCTTTCGCCGGCCAGGGCCCTCGACGTTCACCTGGCGCTTCTGGCGGGCGAGCCAGGCCAGGTACGCCACCACGTCCGGTCGGCCGATGTCTCGCAGCTCAAGCTGGGCAATCGGGGCAGGGGCGAGCAGGGAGCGCCACCGACTCGCGTCGTCGTCGGCGCTCTTGTTGGTCAGGCTGGCGATCCACTGTGCCCCCCAGGTGGCCAGGGTTGGCGCCTGGATGCTGCGCTCCCCGCTCGCCGCCATCACCTGGGCCCCATGCAGAAAGGAGTCCGCCTCGGCCTCGTCGGCGAAGGTGCGGGTCACGCGATTCCCGTCCACTCTGACACGTATCCGGATCTTGCCTGAGCGGTGGCGGTCCTTGGTTCCTGCTCCGTCTGGTCGGCTCTTTGGCATGCGCACACTATACCTTTCGCAAAAGTTGCCGGGCCTGCTGCACGGCCAATTCGTCCACCGGCCCCGGCGGCATCGGCGGCACCACCCGGCGGCGCTTCTTCGGGAGTGGGGCGAGCACCGCAGGAGCAGCTCGGTCTTCCTCGCCATCAAGGACGGCGGCGAGCTGGCGCAGCAGGGACGCTACCGCGCGCTCCTTCTCAGGGGTCATAGAGGCCCTCGCGCTGCTCTGACACGGATTGCCATTAAAACGAGCGTATCGATAAAACACGTGGTTCCGGAAGCCCCAAAGATCGATTTTTCCCAACCGTTTTCCAAACCGTTTTCCGACGGCAGATATCCACATCCCCAGATTCTTCCAACCCGGCATCGGCCGCGGGTTTGCAACTCATCCACGCAGCCCCAGGGGAGCGTAGCAAACCGTTTTGCGAAAACCGGTTCGGGCTGCCCGTGCGGTGAAAAACCGTTCGCGCGTACGAATCGGAAACGGTTTTCGGGCTGGCGATCGGCGCTCACTTCAGGATCTTCCTGCCAATGCGGGGTCCAGGCGCATGCCTGGGCAGCCGCTCCACCTCGGCCCAGTCTGATCGACTGAACCTCAGGTCTTCTATTCTTGGTCATCCGGCCGGCGGCGCGCGCCCAGGTTCTCGCTGCCTTTTGGTCGATGCCTCGCTCTTCGACCCACTGCGGATAGGTCAGCCGCTCCGCCTGGCGCATCGCATCGGTCGCATCGCCGCCCGAGCGGAGGCGGAATTCCATCTCCGCGTCGAACGCCGCCATCTTCGCCTCTGCGGCCATAACTATCGCCCTCGCCTCCAACACATCAGCCGCCGCCTGCCGGCGTTGAGCCAGCAGTTTAGACACGGGATGCGTATGCAGAGGTAGGCGAGCAGCCCCGCAGCCCTTGCGAACCGGTCGTAAGGGGCGCGGGCTCCCACCACGGCTCTCTGCCATCGTGACTCTGGTTGATCGAAGAGCACATTTCCCCCCTCGCACCGCTCCTTAGTGGGGGGAATCTCGGAAGCGATATGAAGGGCGGCCATGGATACGATCGTAGGGATCGAAATGAATCATGGAAAGCGCAAAGAGGCGGTTTTCTTCAACTTGCGAACGGATCACGATCCGTTTCC
>JBBRLA010000563.1:0-5835 GCA_038231615.1 Polyangia bacterium
GGTCGACCAAGAGGGGGACGAAGTCGGGGTCGTCCTTTTGGTGTTCGGCGATCTCGAGGCGGCCGTTTTCGGCGCCGGCCTGGATGCTCTCCTCGACCAGGGGGCGGACGTCGGCGTAGTTGGCTTCGGCCGCGGGACTGGCGGAACTTAAGTTGTGGTCCTGCTGCGTGACCGTGGCCGGGGGCTCGACGGAACTTGAGTTGTGGTCCTGCTGCATGGCCGTGGCCAAAGGCTCGGCGGAACTTGAGATGTGCTCATGCTGCGTGACCTCGGCCGTGGAATCGTCGAAACTTGAGTTCTGGGACCGCAGCGGGAAATCGGACGGGGGAGGGAACCCAGCTGGCTCTGGGAGAAGGCCCACGGACTGAAGCAAGAGCTGGAGAATCTCCAGAAATGCCTGCCCCCTGAATAGATCGGCACAGGACAACCTGCCGCGCGATCATGCCGGTGAAGATCCGCCGAGGTTGCGAGTATAGTGGAAACGTGCCCGGACCCGCCACCATGGACCTACGCTGGTTGTGGGAGATCCTCTCGGCCCTGGGCATCGGTCTGCTCATCGGACTGGAGCGGGAGCACGCCCGCGTCATCCCCACCGGCGGCGAGCTGGACCCCCACGCCAAGGGGGCACGGACCTTCGCCCTCATCGCCATCTACGGCTACGGCGCCGCCCTCTGCGGCGAACGTATCCCCGGCATGCCCCTTCTGGCCCTGGCCGGGCTGGCCCTGATCCTCTCGGCCCTCCACCTGCGCCGCCTCTATGTTCCCCCAAGCTCCACGACGCCCGGCGATCGCCAGCCCCACGGTGAGGACGTGACCACCGAGGTGGCGGCCCTGTCAGCCTGCTTGCTGGGCATCCTGGTCCACATCCAGTTGCAGGCCGCCGTCATGATCGGCGTCCTGGTCACCACCATCCTCATCGCCAAGCCCTGGGTCCACGGGCTCATCGCCCGGCTGCGGCGGCGCGAGCTGACCGGCACCCTGCAATTGCTGGTCGCCGTGCTCATCGTGCTGCCGGTTATCCCCGATCACACGCTGGACCTGCCCTGGGTGCTCTCCGGGCTGCTGAACCCTCGCAGCGTGGTGCTCTTCATCGTCCTTTTGGCGACCATCGGCTACGTCGGCTACTTCCTGGTGCGCATCCTGGGGCCGCGGCGCGGCCTCGCGCTGACCGGCCTTTTGGGCGGGCTGACCTCCTCCACCGCGGTGACCCTGGCGATGGGCGAGCGCGTGCGCCGCGACCCGCAGCTCGGCGGCACCGCCGCCCTGGGCACCCTGCTGGCGTGCGTGGTGATGGTGGTGCGGGTGCTGGGGCTGGCCGGGGTGGTCCACCCGCCCCTCTTCCTGCGCTTGCTCTGGCCGGTGGTGGCCATGGGCTGTGCCTACCTGCTGGTCTGCGGCGTACTGGTCATGGGACGCCGGGACCGCCGGGGCCAGGAAGTCGCCACGGAAGAGCACCCGCCCCTGGCCCTGGAGAACCCCTTCGAGCTGCTCCCCGCCCTCAAGTTCGGCGGGCTCTATGTGGGCGTGCTCTTGGTGTCGCGCATCGCCCATAACTACCTGGGCACCCGGGGGCTCTACCTGGCCTCGCTGCTGGCGGGGCTGGCCGACGTGGACCCGGTGACCCTGAACGCCGCCCGCCTGGCCCAGAAGGGCGAGTCGCTGACCGTGGGGACCGTCACCATCGTCCTGGCTCTGGCCAGCAACACCCTGGCCAAGACCCTGATGGCCTTCACCTCGGGCGGGCGGACCTACGGGGTGCGCGTGGCTGCCGGTCACGCCGCGGCGCTCCTGTGCGGGGGCGCGGTGCTTCTGGTGATATGGCTGACTGGCTGAACGAAGGAGAGGCTGCGGCATCGGGCGGGCTCTCCCCGCTCCCCTCCCCCGGCCGCTTCGCTCCTGCCTGTCGCCACGCGACCCTGTCCGCGCTGACCCTGGCCGCGTCCCTGTCCGGATGCGGCAACCTCGACGGGATGATCCAGGGACCGGACCCCACCGCCGCCGTAGAGGTCCAGGCCGAGTCCTCCAAGGCCACCTTCACGGTGCTGAAGAACAAGGTCTTCACCGAGGGCATGCCCATGCCCAAGCGCGACGGCGGCGGCGTTTGGGTCGAGCTGTCCAAGACCAAGCTCTCCCTGGTGTCGCGCTGGATCAACGCCGACGCTCTTGATAATTAAGCACCGTTACAGGGCGGTAACAAGAATCTCCATGATGTTACCATTTTGCCCGCCGGAGCCCGCCCAAATTGCCTCGTTCTGTGGATGCGTTGATCTGGTGATATGCTTGGTCGCCGCGCTCCGCAACTGCGGGAACGGATGAATTCTTGTCGTGACCGGAGTATAAAGAAGCATGGACGAGACGACGATTCACCTGGACTTGGAGCCGCTAGAGGAGGGGGGGTTCGTGGCGACCAGCCCCGATGTGCCCGGCTTGGTCGCCGAGGGACGGACGCTGGTGGAGACGGTGGAGTTGGCCCAGCAGTTGACCCGCAAGATTGCCGAGAGCCTCATCGAGAAGGGCTGGCCGCTCCCGCCCGCATTGCGCCCGCGCGAACGGGCGGCCATCGCCCTGGACATCCCGGTCATCCTGCCAGCCGCGTAGCTCACTCCTTCGGGAACGCTTCGACGTCGAGTGCGGCCTCACGCAGAATGGCGCGCAGCGTTCCTTCCTTCATCTCACCGGAGTGGCAGGGAACGGGAAAAATACGACGGGCAGCGGGGTTCTCCCACAAATCGTGGCTGCCGGCCCCATGCCGAAGGTACTTACACCCCAGCGTCCGGAGCCGGCGCAGCACCTCGCGAGTCTTGAATCCTGAGAGTCGTCCCATGTCGAAAGGCTAGCGAAATCCCCGAAGGGCTGCAACATCGGAGTGCAACGATGGCATATTGCACGCGATGATGCGTGATGACGCACGGCCTGCAACAAGGAACTGTTGCATTCATGGTTGCAACGCAGGAGCCGAGAGACTAGGCTTGTTGTATGGCCTGGCATGAGACTGATTTCCGCGGCTGGATGCAGAGCGCCGGATACTCATCCTTGGACCAGCTTGCTCGTGAGTTGTTGAAGCGGTGGCCGGGGTCCGAGGGCAAGCCCAAGGATCGTAGCTTGTCAGTGAAGTTGGGGCGTTTCGCCAAGGGGCAATCCCCATGGTTTCGTGAGAACCGCGAAATCACAAGCATTCTGGCCGACCTGCTAGGCCAGCCGGTTGAGGTCCTGCTTCCGGAAGACGATACGCTGGCATGGACCTTCCCGGAGTTCCCGCAACTCAGACCGCTCGACTTGCGCCTGGACAGGCCCTGCGACGTGGCCGTGCTGGAGGTGTCGCACCAGTCTTACGAGCCCTTCTCGAATCCCGTGGCCTCGCCGAAGGCGGTGGTATGGATTGATGGGCCGCCAGGTGCGGGGAAACGCCTCTATGCTGGTTGGCACCAGGTGCGTCACGGCGCCCTCGTGCGGGAAGTGGAGCGGCTGTGGGATGCACGGGGGTTCGGTGCGGATTCAGCTTCGCCTGTGATCATCCATGTGGCCACCGCCGATCCGGCACATGATGAAGACATGCTCCGTGAATGGGCCGCCCGGGGAATGGTGACCGTGCTGGCGCCCTTCCCGATGCCCGGGCTGCCCGCCGAGCAGGGCAAAAGGAGCAAGGAGGAACAAGTCCAGGCCGAAGCGCAGGCTGGCAGAATTCGCGTTGCCTGGAAACCGCACGCGGATTGGCGCCGACGGTTTCTGGCATGGGTCCACGAGCGTCTGCCTGAAGACTCTCTGTTCGATGTGGCCCAACTTCATGAATGGCTGGAGACACAGGATGCCACAGGCTCTCTGTTCAAGACGCCCGGCGACCTGCTGCCGCTCTGCGCCCTGGTTCATGAGAAGGGGGAAAAATGGCTGCGGCGGAAGGATGCTCCGGAGCTTGCCAGGCATTTGCTGGAGGGGGCCTCCCAGGGCCCGATCGGAGATGCTCGCGGAGATACCTGGTTGCGCGGAAGTGGGGCCGCAGCGCTCGGTGCACTGGCACGTGGCAGGCTACATGATTTGAACACGCCGCTGCGAGGCGGCACCACCCGCGAAACCTGGGCGCGGCTGCTGCCGGCGGAACTGGTGGCATCCCCCGTTCAGGACGTCGAGCGGATTCAGCGCGACCTTGAAGCCGTGCTGGCGGTTCCGGTGGACCAGCGCGAGCGAAGTATCAAGGAGTTTGCGGCCAGGTTGACGCAGCCGGTGCCCCTGGATGCCGTCGAGTTTTTGGTGCGTGGCAGATTTCTGCGTACGGACGATTCGGGTGGTTTGTCCATTTACCCACGGTTTGCCGCGGAGATCTGGACCAAGGAGGCGGTCGCTGCCGCCGTGAAGCGGGAGGATCCGGTCCTGTGGGGGCGCTGGATGGTGGAAACCGAACGACGCCAGTTGGTAGACGAAGCGCTCCTGGCCCTGTCGGAATCCGCGTTTCTGACGATCATGAAGGGGACGCTCGGCAAGACTGGCGAATGCCTGGGCATGGTCGGCGCGGTGGAGGCGCTCTTCGCCACAGTGGCGCTGCGCCTGGAGGCTGGCTGGCGCGGGCCGGACGAGGTGCTTCACGAACTGTGGCGCCGGGCGCTTCGCTACGGGGTACGGCGTGATTACATTCCAGTGCCCCTTCCGGTGACCCGCCTGGACTGGCCGTCCGCCAGCACTGTTTCGTATTACGCATCTTGCTGGTCATGGAGCTTTCATGTCTCCGTGCCGCATGATTTCCCCGAAGATTGCCCCGGGTGGCTGTGGCCGGGATGGCGCACCCCCTTGCTGAGCGAGATCCCGAATCAGGCATTGTCTGGCGCTCCGTCTTGGGCTCATGGAACGGCGCTCGCATCCAGTGGGTTCAATCGTCTGCTGGCCATGGCGCCGAGGTTCCTCAAGTTGTGCCAGGACGAAAAGCTATCAGAGCGGGTTAGCTATGATGCTAATGCGCTTTCGATTGATGCATTGATCATGTCCGCAACGGGGGAAAAAACATGGCAACCCGAAGCAATCCTCGCTATCGGCATATGGGGATGGATGGCCGGGTATCTGGCGCAAAAGATGGCGCCATTTCCCGTATCATTTAAAATTAGAATGATAACATGGCTGTATGAAAATCAAAGACCCGGCTCGGGGTACAGTGCTGGGTATTTTTTTCACTTTCTTCGGGAGCGGTCTCCATCGCTCTATGAATGCCTGGTCCCAGCGCTGACCATCGAAGCGTTTGTAGAGATTTTAGACCGGACTCCAAAGGAACAAATTAATAGTTTTCTAAATTCTGCATCTTTATTTCCAGAGCATCTGCAAGAGTCTGTCGAAAATTGGTGCATAAATCAGAACGATATAAATACAAACAGCTTAATTGATGAAATGAGAATGAACGGCCAGCACCCAATGGGAAAGGCACAAAAATTACGCTTTCTGGATTCGATCGCGAAGAAGCGCACCGACTATAATTGGCTACTCACGCAGGAGTTGTGGAACCTGGCTCCCGATCGGGCGCAAGAGCATGCGCAGATTGCCTGGACCTCAGCCCTGAATGAGCCCAGGACCCGGACCTGGTTCACCTCTGCACCCAGGGAGCACGAGACCCTGGCTCCCCTGTTGCGCCTGATCGAGGGAACTTCGCGCCTGATCGAGGGAACTCCGCTCTCCGAACGCCCCCCGTGGGTGGCCGGCTGGCTCGCTGCCCTGCTACCGAATGCTGGCAGCGATGTAGAGGCGATCTACTCCCTGCTTCGAGGGGGTCGTTCGCCTTCTTCAGCGCCGAGCCTTGGGATTGAAGCCGCGCAAGTGCTGGTGCCGGGTGCTGCCCTTGCGCCAGTCGGCGGCCAGGAC
>JBBRLA010000564.1:0-5830 GCA_038231615.1 Polyangia bacterium
ACCTGGGGCACTCCAGCATCACTGTGACCCAGCGCTACACCCACCTGCAGGGGGCACTCAAGGATGCCGCTGCCGCAACTCGTTGGTCACACGTTGGTCACGCCGGTCTGCCAAATCCCCCAAGTTTCTCGTCGGTGGGCCCGGTGGGATTCGAACCCACGACCAACGGCTTAAAAGGCCGCTGCTCTGCCAGCTGAGCTACAAGCCCTTGTAATGAGGATCGGCTCAAGCTGATATCACAGCCCATCCAGGGGGTCAACGGCGTCAGCGCGGTCGAGGTCGCGGGCCGCCCTTTGCGCGCCGCCGGGGTTTTTCCCGCCGCCGCCCGCGCAGGACCAGCGGGCGCACCAGCACAAACGCCACCGTGGCCACCGCCATCCCGACCATCACCGCCAGCGGCAGCGCCAGCGCCGCCTCCCCCAGCGCCGAAATCTCCGGGGACCGCTGCGCCTTGCTGAGCACGTCCTGGGTGCGTGTCGGCACCGGCTGGTGCAGCGCCACCTGTTCCATGATCTCCCCGCTCTTGCTGATCGCCGTCAGCAGCGCCTCGTCGCCGGAGATCTTGACCCGCAGGTAGTGGTGCTCGGCGCGAAAGAGCTTTAGCGCCCGCTGGTCCTCCTCGGTACAGGGCTGGGTGCGGTGGTAAAGCGGCGCGCCGCCCCCCCCGGACACGAAATAGCGGATGCCGCCTCGCTCCAGGTGCTGGTAGGCGTGCTCGTGCCCGCCGAAGACTGCCCGTACCTTGTACCGCTGAAAGAGCGGCACGAAGCGCTTTTGCTCCCGCTCGCTGCCACAGTAGGCGCCCACGGCGAAGGGCGGCTGGTGGACGAAGACGAAGATGTGGCGGAGGGTCGCGTCCGCGCTGCCGATGGCCAGCGTCCGCTCCAGCCACGGCCCCTGGAGCGAGTCATAGGGGCTGTTGCCATCGAGCGCCACGAAGAGCGAGTTGCCATAGCGAAACGAGTAGTAGACGGCCTTGTTCTGGGTGTTGCGTCCGCCGGGGAGCACGAAGAAACGGTAAAAGTGCCGCGCCTCGGGGTCGCCGTGCAGTTCGTGGTTGCCCAGCACCGGGTACATCGGCGCCGCCCGCAGAAGGGGCGCCGCCACGGCGAAGTAGCGCGTCCACAGGGACTCGACCCCGGCGTTGCCGGTCATGTCGCCGGTCTGCAGGACGAAGTCGGGGACCTCGGGCACCATGGCCCGGATCACCTGCCCGTGGTCCACGTCGCGGTCGCGGTTGTCGCCGTAGACCAGAAAGGTGAAGTTCCCGGAGGTCGGCGCGGTGGAAAACTCAGCCGGTTCGCTGCGGGTCTCAGGCGGCGGGGGTGACGCCGGCTTGCTGGCGTCGTCCGGTTCGTCCTCCGCGGCGGCGCGCACCGCCACCACGTAGCGGTAGCGGGTGCCGGGACGCAGCCCGGAAAGGCGCACTTCGTGGTGCGTCCCCGGCGGCGAGAGAAATGCCGTCCGCCGGCCAGGCAGGTCCACGCGCACCACCCCGGAGGCCGGCTTTTCGGTCTCCCACGCCACCACGATGCCATCGGTGCGTACATCCTGCAGGTAGGGTGCGATGGTGAAACGTACCCGTCGCGGGTCGCCTGAATTCGCTGGCTCACGGGGGGGACGAGCAGACGAGGAATGGCGCTGCGGCAGCGGGACCAGGGCGATAGATCGCACCGGCCAGAGCATGACGCTCGCGAAGACCAGGACCAACGGCAGCAGGCGACACGGCAATGGCTGCTTGATTTTACACCGCAGAGGCAGCTTTTCGCCAGCCCGGCGCGCTGCTGGGGTGTGAATCATGAGCCGCGGCGCCTGCGGCGCTTCGCTTACCTGGCCCCTTGTGGCCGACGCCGCAAAGGAGTAGTACCTGAACCCTGTAAGTCCGCTGGCTACCCGCCGGCAGCATTGAACATTCTTCGGGAGCACTACATGAACACGGGGAGCAGCAACACCGGGACCGGGGCCGATCACCAGACCCCGCGCATCTTCAACTTCTCCGCGGGGCCCGGGGTGCTGCCCGAGGAGGTCCTTCAGGAGGCCCGCGACAACCTCTTGTCCCTGGGCCAGAGCGGCCTCGGCATCATGGAGATCAGCCACCGCAGCCAGGCCTTCGAGTCGATCCTGGATGAGGCCGAACTAAACCTGCGCGACCTGCTGAAGCTCTCGCCGTCGCAGAAGGTGCTCTTCCTTTCAGGCGGGGCGACGACGCAGTTCAGCATGGTGCCGATGAACCTGCTTCCCCCGGGGCACACCGCCGACTACGTCATCACCGGCGAGTGGGCCAAAAAGGCGCTGGCCGAGGCAAAGCGCGTGGGCGCGACGCATGTGGCCGCCTCCACCGAGGGCGACGATCGCATTCCAGGCGACCGCTTCCGCCGCGTCCCCAAGAACCAGGAACTGCGGTTCTCCGACCACCCGGCCTACGTCCACGTCACCAGCAACAACACCATCTGGGGCACCGAGTGGCACTGGGAACCCGAGACCGCCGGGCGGCCCCTGGTGTGCGACATGTCCAGTGACTTCCTGTCCCGGCCCATCGACGCCGACCGCTACGGCCTGATCTACGCCGGGGCGCAGAAGAACGCCGGGCCGGCGGGAGTGACCCTGGTGATCCTGAAGGAAGATGTCCTTTCCTCGGGCATCGACCGGGCGAAGCTGCCGATCATGATGAACTATCACACCCACATCGAAGGCCATTCGCTTTACAACACGCCGCCGGTGTTTCCGATCTACGTGGTGCATCTGGTGCTGCGCTGGCTGAAGCAGAAGGGGGGCCTGTCCGCCATGGCCGGGCTGAACCAGGAGAAGGCCGCGCACATCTACCGCGCCATCGACGAACTGTCCGGGTTCTACCGAGGCCACGCGGAGAAGGACTGCCGGTCGCTGATGAACATCACCTTCCGCATGCCCAGCGAAGTTTTGGAGGACCGCTTCGTCAAGGAGGCACAGGCGCAGGGCATGGACGGCCTGAAAGGGCACCGCTTGGCGGGGGGCATCCGGGCCTCGGTGTACAACGCCTTCCCCATGGCCGGCGCCGAGACCCTCGGCTCCTTCATGCGGGAATTCGCTCGGAAGAACGGCTGACCCGAAGGCTACCACGCCCCACGCCCTAGACATCTGTGCTTTATTGCTGGCACATTCACGGTCCTTCGCCAACCCTTTCGACAGGAGATCTTCATGGCCCAGCGCAAACCCCCCCCTCCCTCCGCGGCGCTGCTCGGCATCTCCCTGTGTGCCCTTTCCGCCGGGGCGTTCTTGCTGGTGCCGGTGGCAAAGGGCGCCCCCGATCCCGTTCCAATCACCCAGAAGAGGCCGGTCACCGACGAATACCATGGCCAGAAGGTGGTCGACCCCTACCGCTGGCTGGAGAACATCAAAGACCCAGCGGTGAAGAAATGGGCCGGGGACCAGAACCTCCATGCCCGCGCGGCGCTGGACGCGGTGGCCGACCGCGCCGCCCTTTACGAGCGGCGCAAGCAGATCGTGACCTCCCAATCCTCGGCGTACTTCGCCCTGCACTCCGCATCCGGGGCGAACGCGCGCGGCGGCAAGTCCAGCGCCGTGCTCTTCGCCCTCAAGCTGCAACCGCCCAAGGAGCAGCCTTTCCTGATCACCTTGAAGTCGGCGGACGACACCGCTTCCGAGCACGTCGTGCTTGACCCCAACACCCGGCAAAAGACCGGGCCCGAGGGACAGAAGATCCAGACCGCCATCGACTGGTACGAACCCAGCCGGGACGGCAAGCGGGTGGCGGTGTCGCTTTCCCAGAACGGCAGCGAGGATGGCACCCTGCACGTGTACGACGTGCAAAGCGGCACGGAACTGCCCGACACCCTCCCCCGGGTGCAGTACGGCACCGGCGGCGGCAGCGTGGCCTTCACGCCCGACGGGACGGGCCTGTACTACACGCGCTACCCGGCCCCCGGCGAACGCCCCGAAAAGGACGCTCATTTCTATCAGCAGATCTACTTCCACAAGCTGGGCCAAAACGTAGCGGACGACGTCCGCTCCCTTTACCAGGACCTGCCGCGCATCGCCGAGATCGTCCTGTCCCCAAGTGAGGACGGCCGCCACATCCTGGCCACGGTGGCCAACGGCGACGGTGGCGAGTTCGCGCACTACCTGCTGTCTCCCGGGGCCAAGGACGGCGCTCATAAATGGGAGCAGATCACCACCTTCTCCGACAAGGTCACCGGGGCCTTCTTCGGGCTGGACCAGAGCCTCTACCTGCTCTCGCGGGACGGTGCGCCCAGGGGCAAGCTGCTGCGGCTGTCCCTGCGCGGGACGGCGGCGCCGCACCTGGCCGCGGCCCAGGCGATCATCCCCGAGAGCGACGGCGCCCTGAAGGAGGGGGTGGCCGGCCAGACCCGGCTCTACGTGCTCGACGGGATCGGCGGGCTCTCCCGGGTGCGCACCTTCGACCTGTCGGGTAAGCCTTTGCCTGAGGTCCCGGTCAAGCCGGTCTCTTCGGTGAACAGCCTGGTGTGGATCGACGGGGACCGCATCCTCTACTCCAGCCAGAGCTACCTTGAGCCCAGCGCCTGGTACGAATACGCCCCGGGGCTTCTGAACAACCAGCCGCGGCGCACCGCCCTTTACCGTACCTCCCCGGTGGACTTCGGCGACATCGAGGTGGTGCGCGAGATGGCGACCTCGAAGGACGGCACTCGGGTCCCGCTGAATATCCTGCGCAAGAAGGGCACGCCGCTCGATAGCAACAACCCGACGGTGCTGACCGGCTACGGCGGCTTCGGGGTCAACCTGGAACCGCGCTTTTCCGCCGACCGGCACATCTGGCTGGAGCAGGGTGGCGTCTTCGCGGTGGCCAACCTGCGCGGCGGCGGCGAGTTCGGCGAGGAGTGGCACAAGGGCGGCTACCTGACGAAAAAGCAGAACGTGTTCGACGACTTCTTCGCCTGCGCCAAGCTGCTCATCGATCGCAAGTACACCAGCCCGAAGCGGCTGGCCATCGAGGGCGGCAGCAACGGCGGCCTCTTGATGGGCGCGGCGCTGACCCAGCACCCGGAGCTGTTCCGGGCGGTGGTGGCCCACGTGGGGCTCTTCGACATGCTGCGCTTCGAACAGGACCCCAATGGGCAGTACATCGCCACGGAATACGGCACGGTGAAGGACCCGGAACAGTTCAAGGCGCTCCATGCCTATTCGCCCTATCACCGGGTGGTGGACGGGGCGAAGTACCCGGCGGTGATCTTCCTGACCGGCGACAACGACCCGCGGGTGGACCCGATGAACTCGCGCAAGATGGCGGCGCGGCTTCAGGCCGCCACCGGGTCGGGGCAGCCGGTGCTCCTGCGCACCAGCTCCGGCAGCGGGCACGGCATCGGCTCCGGCCTGTCCGAGCGCATCGCCCAGGGCGCGGACGTGGATGCGTTCCTGTTCCAGCAGCTCGGGATGAAGTACCGCCCCACCCAGCACGCCGAGGCCACGCCGGTCCACAACTGACGCGGCCCCTGCGGTTTACGAAACCGCTATAAAGCCGAATCCCCAGTCCCCTGCTCATCAGTCTTACTTGAGTTCTATAGCGACAGCCCATTCCAGATCTGCGGTAGCCGGAGTACGCCAGCAATGGCGTCCATGCTTGCCGCCACTTGCTTTCCGACGGGAACCTCTCGATGACAACGTAGAGCTGATGCTCGATGCCAGCTTCGATCCCCTGATGCAATAGTAAGGCTCTTCCGGGTTTCAGGTGGGCGAATTTGTGACCTCCGCGGTTCGACCATTGAACAACCCTCGTCAGGGCCCAAATGGGTGAGTGGCTTTCCCTCTTTGCGTTCCTCCTCGAGGGCCTTTGAGAGGGGGCAATTGACCG
>JBBRLA010000565.1:0-5819 GCA_038231615.1 Polyangia bacterium
GGCGGACCTCATCGAGTGGCTAAAGCTCGGGCAGCAGCTCCTGTGCCGCGACTGCCCACCCGAGCTGCGCATCGTCTCTTACCTGGCATTGGAACTCATACCCGATTCGCTCGGCAAGGTGGGCGAGTTCATGCGCCAGCAGCGCAACGAACTCTTGACCGACCAGTTCCGCTGCTCCGCTCTGCCGCCGCTGACCAGGGTGGACCTCTCCGACCTCTTCGATTTCCTGAGCGACCCGGAGAACACGACGTGCCCGCCGAAGCTCGCCGCGCTGGCGGCGCGGCTGATCATGGACCAGACCGGCGGTGACTACGCCAAAACCATCGCCCTTATCAAGCAGGCCGAGGAGTTTACCTGGGTTGAGATGCAGAGGGGCATCGACCAGCCAAAGCCCGGGGACCCCAGCCTTGTGGAGACGTTTTGAGGGCGCTCATTCTCCCTGAAGCCTCTGTGCCCTGGTGAAGGACCGCGACGACGTGGAACCGCTGTGAGCGCCCGGAGGACCTCATTCTGACCCCCCTCGACCGACTCCTTTCGGCCCTTCACCGCGCGGGCCTCCGCGCCGGTGTCGAGGAGGCCCGCCGCCTGGGGCTGGTCTTGCACATGGGCGCCGACGACCCAGCCGCGCTGCCTCATCTGATCTGCGCCGTGGTCATCAAGTCTCCGGCCGACCAGCCCGCCGTCCTGCGCGCCGTGGACGAGTGGCTCGCAGACATCGACCGTCCCGACCAGCCCGATCTGCTGCGACTCGGCGGCCCCGCCCGGACGCCCGCGCCCGCCGGCTTTCGGGACCGCCTGCGCCGTGCCCGCGCCTGGCTCCGTGGGGCCCCGCGCCGTGCCCGCGCCTGGTTTCGCACGGCCCCGCGTCGCCTGGGATGGCGCGCCCTGCTGCTCTTCGTCCCCCTTTTCCTTCTTGTTGCAGCACCGCGCATCTACCGCGCGCTGCATCCCGCGCCCACGGCGCACGACGCACTTACCAAGGACAAGGACAAGGATCCATTCCCCAGACCCCACCCCCACGGCGTTCCCGATCTCTACACCTACGCCGTCCCCCACCTCGTCGAGTTGGCCCCCGGACATCCGGCCCTCGACTGGCTGGCCCTTCTGAGCGCCGCCGCCGGCCTGCTGGTAGGGGTCGGCCTCTATCTCGGCTTGCGGCGGCGCCCCTACCTGGCCCGTCCCGAGCCCGAGGTGCTGCGCGCCGGCCCCGCCCGCGTGCTTCCCGAGACCCCCGCCGCGAGCGGCATCGCCCCCGTCCTGCTCACCCGGCGCGAGCAGGAGCAGCTGGTGTGGGGCATCGGCCGCTTCGTCTCCGAGGAACCCGCCAGGAAGCTGGACATCACCGCCTCCGTCCGGGCCACCGCCGCCGCGGGTGGGCGGCCCGAAGTGCGCCACCGCCGTGCCCGCCACCAGCGCGAGGTGTTCCTGTGGGAGGACCTGTCCGCCGCCAGCGCGGGCGACGGCGCCGCCACCGAGCTGCAACGCCTGGGCGACGAGGTCTCAACAGCCCTTCGCGCCGCCGGGCTGTCCTGCGAACGGGCCACCTTCTGGGGCGTCCCCGACCGCCTGGACGGCCCGGACGGGACCTTCGCCCCCGCCGAGGTGGATGAGCGCCGCGATGCCGCCCTGGTGGCCGTGCTGACCGATGGGCGCATCCTGGCCGATCGCCTGGGCGATGCGGGGGCGAAGGAGCGCCTGCGGGGCCTCTTGCGCCAGCTCGTCGGCTGGCCGGACCTGGCCTTCGTGGACTTCTCGGGCGGGGCCTACGACCTTTCGGGGCGTCTGCTGCCCTTCGGGCTGCGGGTCATCACCCCCGAGGGGATGGCCGCCTTTCTGGGCACCCAGGGCCTCATCGGGACAGCGGCCCCTGCCGGCGAGCACAAGCCAAAGGCCGGGACCGTGCGGGTGTGGGCCGCGGCCTGCGCGCTTTCGCCCTATCCGGTGGACGAGGAGGCGGCGCTGCGGCTGCGCACGGCGTTGCGGCTTTCGGTATCGCCCTGGGCGCTGTCCGCGCTGCGACAGATGGGCCGGCGCCGTGGGGACCGCCTGGATTTCGACCCCAGGCAGCGGGCGCGCCTGTTGCGCTGGCTGCTGGAGGCCGATGGAGACGGGACGATCCGGCGCGGGGCCCTGGGGTTCTTCCGGGCGCAAGTGCAGGCCGAGCAGGTCCGCCGCCGGCAAGCAGATGAGATGTTTATCGGCACCCCGGCGGATCGTCGGCTGGACCTGGACCGGCTGCTGCTTCTGCTGTGGGACGAGCCCGCGGAGGCGGTGAGGGAGCTGTGGCTGCTGCACGCCGGGCCGGTGGGCCCGGCGGTGAAGGAGGCACTGGGCCGGCTGGGGCCGCGGGAGTGCCTGGGGGATGAGGATGTCGTGGCGCTGCCCTGGCGATGGACGGACCCGCGGCTGCGCCCAAGGGAAAAGGAGAAACTGCGCGAGATGGGCTTCGCCGGGCAGGCGCGGTGGCGGGCGCGGGCCCAGGTGCTGCGGCGGCCGGGCGGGGTGTACCTGGCCTGGGGGCTGTGTGCGGGCGTGATGGTGGCGGGAGCGGTGACGGGCCTGCGGACGGCGCGGCAGGCCCGGGGGGAGCCGGTGGTGGTGCCGGATGAAGAGATGCCCTTTGTGAAGATGGACATCCAATTTGTCGGCCGGGGGCGCTATCAGGTAGGGGTGGACTATGCCGGCAAGGGGGACACTCGGGTTGTCGGGGCGCGGGCGAAGGTGGGATTGAAGTGGGGGGCGCCCAAGAAGGGCGAAGCATGCCCGAAGGCGGAGGCGGTGGGGCCGGGTGGGATGAAGTTCGTGCGTGTCTGCGGCGGGGTGTTCATGATGGGATCGGAGGAATATGAGTCCGAGAGGCCGCCTCACCGGGTGCAACTGCCCGAGTTCTGGATCGGCAAGTATGAAGTCTCTAATGAAGAATACCGGCGCTGGAAGAAGGAGCATGAGGGCAAGTCGGACTTGCCGGCGACGGAGGTGAACTGGAATGATGCCAGCGCATTCTGCGAATCACTGTCCGCCACCGATCCGAAAATTTGGACTTACCGGCTGCCTACCGAAGCGGAATGGGAATATGCAGCACGCGGGCGTGACGGTCGGACCTACCCCTGGGGCGAAGAGGAGCCGACTGGGCGGGCGGTCTTCAACAAGGACTTTGGGAGTGACCCTGAGCCGGTGACCTCTTATCCGGATAAGCAGCAGCCTTTCGGGACGCAGAACCAGGCCGGCAATGTCTGGGAGTGGGTGCAGGATTGCTACCAAGAAGACATCTACAAGAAGCAGGTAAGTAAGCAGAAGGAGGTTAACAAGTCTCGTCAACAAACTGACAAGGGTTTCTCAGATGGTGACGTGACCTTGTCAGCTCCTTACAACGGCAGCGAGGGATGCGCTTTCCGTGTGTTGCGGGGCGGTTCTTTCGACGATGTGCCCGGGCGCCTGCGCTCGGCGTTCCGGCTCAGGAACCAGCCCGAGGACGTGTTCAGGAGCATCGGTTTCCGCTGCGTGCGTAGTGCGCGGCGCCATCATGTTGACTCATTGTCCCCTTGATCCATTCTCTTCCTCCTCTCCGAATCCTTCCGAATCTTCCTATTTTCGGGCGTCTTCCGCGCGGAGCGCGGCAAAAAATTCTCTGCCGCCTCGTCAACAACCCGACAATCCCCTGTTGACAGTCTCCCTTCCCTCTGTTGACATTCTGCAGAGCAAAAGCCCTCCCCAAGAATAAGACACCAGACGCCCCGAGAGGCTGGAGTGGACGCCATGAAGAGGAAGACGCCGCCGCGTAGCATCCGTTCGGACGGCCAACTATACCAGCGCCTGGTGTTCCCCAAACGGGCCGAGCTTCTGGGGCAGTTCGACAGTTATCAGGTCCAGTTGTCTCACTGGGGCCCGCTTGCAACCCCCATCAAGGACGCCTTCGAGGGGGTCTACACGCGCGGCGATGCGGCGATTCTCTTGATCCACGGGGCCCAGAGCAGCGGCAAGACCCTGTTCTGCCAGCGCCTCTTGGGCGATTTCGACAGGGCCTGCAAGGGGGCCTGCAAACCCGATGAAGACAATCTGTGGCACAAGCTGGTTGGCGGCCAGCCCGCCGCCGAGAACATCATCAAGACGGCGACGCAGCACACCTACGTCCATCGAATCAAACCGGAGCCGGGCTGGCGCAGCGCCCTCATTCAGGCTGCCCCGGGGACCCAAGACCGAAAAGTGCGGATCTACATCATCGATGACGCTCACCGCGACAGCATCCTGTGCGAGTGGGCCAGCGTGTCACAGGAGTGGTATCTGGACCAGGCGGAGAGCAAGAAGCCGGCGATTCTGGGGACCATGGCGCAGCGAATGGTCGAGGACTGCCGTGGAGTCTTCCAGCGCTCCATCTTCCTGCTCGTGTCCAACCAGCGACCGATGATGGAGCAACTGAAAGTCGAACTGGACCGCTGGGAGAACGGCCTGGCCACCCTGCTTGAGCTGCCGCTGCCGACCCCGACCAACAAAGAAAAAATCATCGACCAACACCAATCGCCGCGTTGGTGAATCGTATTCCACCAAGACATCCCCGTCTCGTGCCCCATGAGGTAGGATGAGGCCATGGACAGGCGCGATGAAGGTTCTGACAACACGGTGATGAGCCTTCCCAGTTGGCGGCAGCTTCATCCTGGCGAAGATCCCCGAATCGAGGCCATGCAGTTTGCTCGCTTTGGCACGGCGCCGGACTGGGAGAAGATGAAGATCTTCCGCGGACTCAACCGGGGGGCCCGGCGGCTGGCCCTCATCGGTCTGCGAGAACGCTATCCGCAGGCTTCAGAGGCTGCCCTGCGGCGACGGCTGGCGAGCGTCCTTTTGGGTGATGAGTTGGCGGAACGAGTGTACGGGCCCATACCAGCCAACCAGGCAGCCTGATGGCAGATGATTTCGATCCGCTGGAGGTCACGCTCCTGGTCACCGAGGTGCTGGACCGCATCCAAGTGCCCTATCTGATCGTCGGGTCCGTAGCGAGCATTCTGTATGGCATGGTGCGGACCACCAACGATGTAGATCTGGTGGCCAGGCTGGGGCGTGATCGGGTGGCACCGCTGGCAGATGCGCTGGAGAGCGGATTCTACCTGGACCGCGATGCCATGGAGGATGCCATCAAGCGGCGGGGCATGTTCAACCTCATCCACCTGGAAACCATGTTCAAGGTGGACGTCTACGTTCAGAAGGGACGAAGCTTCGACGAGGCACGTTTTCAACGTAGAACTCCGAGGATTTTGGCGCGCGATCCCTAGCGCAGAGCCTATGTTGCCAGCGCCGAGGACACGATCTTGGCCAAACTGGAGTGGTACCGCCTTGGAGATCATGTCGCAGATCGACAATGGCGGGATGTATTGGGGATGATAAAAGCTCGCAGCGACAAGTTGGATCTGAACTATCTGCGTGAATGGGCCAGCGAGTTGAAGGTCCTCGACCTTCTAGAAAAAGCGCTGGTGGCTGCACATCAGTAGGGGCGAGAGTGGATAACGAAGACCAGTTCATCGAAGAAATCGGAGAAAGCTACCTGGGCGCCAAGCTCAAGGCTCGCAGCGAGGCCAGGGGCAGAATCGAGGGCAAAAGCGAGAGCATGGCCGAGGGCTTGCTTTATATTCTTTCGGAACGGGGCCTGCCGATGACGGAGGACCAGCGCCAGCGCATCCTGTCCTGCCGAGACCTGCCACTGCTCGACACCTGGTAAAAGCGCGTCCTGCGCGTCAGCTCCATCGAAGAACTTCTCGCCTGACGACCGGACCGCTCCTCCGAGAAGGTCAGGACATTGTCAGGTAGTTGACAATGTCGGGTGCTTGTCA
>JBBRLA010000566.1:0-5799 GCA_038231615.1 Polyangia bacterium
GACCCGGCCAGTGTGCAGACCATGGTTCAACGTAAAGCCTGGCTGGAGAACGCTGATAAGTCGATCGTGTTCTGCTTCACGCCCAAGCATGCAAGCTGGCTCAACCCTATCGAGATCTGGTTTGGGGTCCTGGCGCGCAAGGCTCTGCGTCGCGGTTCGTTTTCATCACTGGATGAGCTACGCACCAGGCTCAACGCCTTTATCGAGTACTACAATGAGAAGATGGACACTCCTTACAAGCTGCGCCAGCTCAAGAAAAGAGCTGCTTGAGCCATCCGTTCAGTGACTCAGGATTTCCGCAGCGCACCACTAGTGCGCGAGCGGCGCTGGTGCCGGTTCGGCGCCGCGGGGGAATTCCGGCGTCGTCATCCCGTGCGTCGTGCGTCGTCGCTCCCATCGGTAGGCCAGCGTCCCCGTCGCGAACACGACGCCCGCCCCCAGCCCCACGCAGAGCACCGCCACGATCAGCCTCCGATAGGTCCCCGGCGGGGTTATCAGTTCCGCCGGCCGACGGAGGTCCGTCAGGCTGAGCGGCTCGGGCTTCATCACCGTCACCCGCGCCCCCTCCCGCGGCGTGTCGTCCACCAGGGTGTGGAAGGGCAGCCTGCCTCGCGGCCCGTCGTCCTTCTGATCCTGCATCGCCTGCCGGCCCGCGGCCGGCTCTGTCTCGGAGTACTCCAGCAGCGTCGGCAGGCTGGCGATCCTCTCCTCATCCCCCTCGGCGATCGACACCAGGATCGCAAAGTGCGGAGGCCGCGCCGCTCTTTGTCCCTGCGCCGGCCCCTGTCCCATCGCCACACCCTGGCTCCGTACCGGCCCGGTATCCTGGTCCTGCACGGGCCCATCCGGCCCCGGCAGCGTCCCCAGTTCCTCCTCGTCTGCGGGCAGCGCCACCATCTCGACCTCGACGTCGGGCTCCGGCACCGACACCCGCACGGTGATCAGCACCTCGCGGTCCTGTGCGTCGGACAGGCGCTCCGCTACCTCGGCGGCGTCCGCCGGGCGCAGCGCCGGGTCCTTGGCCAGCATCGAGGTCACCAGCCCCTGCAAGATCGGCGAGAACCAGCGATCCGGCGCCCACGTCGAGAGCAGGGGAGGGGGCTCGTTCAGGTGCATCGCCATCACCTGCAGCGGGTCCTCGGCGTCGTAGGGGTATACCCCGGTGCACAGTTCGAAAAGGATCAGCCCCAGGGAGTAGACGTCCCCCCGGGGATCGGGGCGGAAGTTCCGCTGCAGGCGCTCCGGCGGCAGGTAGCGGATGCTGTGCAAAAGCTGTTTCAGGTCGAGCTGCCCCACCCCGGTCACGTCAGTGTCCAGGCTGCTGTCCAGAAGGCGCGCCCCGCCGAAATCGAAGACCTTGACGTGCTCGTCGCCGCCGCTCGATTCGGACCCCGGCGCCGGCCCTCGGCATAGGAAGATGTTTCCCGGGTGCAGCTTCCGGTGGACCACCCCCTTGTCGTGGGCCGCCGCCATCCCGGCGACAATCTCCTGGAACAGACGCAGCGCCCGCTGCGGCGGGATCGGCCCGTCCTTGCCGTCCCGATCCAGCGCCACCCGCAGGGTCTCGCCAGAGATCAGCTCGGTCACCAGGTAGCACTGCCCGGTCGGCGAGAAGCCGAAGTCATGCACGGTGATGGCGTTCGGGTGGTTGATGCGGCATGCCGCCCGCGCCTCCCGCTGGAAGCGCTTCACGCTGGCGTCGTCGTGGATCAGCGACTCTCGCAGGAGCTTCACCGCCACCTCGCGCCCGGTGGCCTCCTGCCGGGCGCGGTACACCCTGCCGGTGCCGCCCTCGCCGATCAGCTCTTCCAGGGTGTAGCGCCCGTCCAGGCGGTGGCCGATAAAGGGGTCTGTGGTCGCCGCGACGGCAGGGGCCGGGCCGATGCTGCGGATCGGCTCGCTCGGATGATGGGAGTCGGCGGCGGACTTGGGAGAAGGTCCCGGCACCAAGATGAAAGCCTCCACTTCAGGGGCCAACATGGACACTCTGGGGGCAGACCAAGCGCTTCGCAAGGCATCCTCCTGTGCGCTCTATTTCGGGATCGGGGATGCAAGGCCCCGACCCCACATGCCCAGGGGTCGAGATTACTTGTTCCCGGAAAGGTCGCGGCGCAACACCGATCCGCCGCTGCCTACTGCCAGCAGGCTGGTCCCGCCTTGCGCTAGCCCGGATAGGTTGCTGGTGGCCAGGGTCGGCTCCACCGTCCAGGTGCCATCGGCGACGCGGTGCGCCGCGAAGCCGCCGCCGCCCACGGCCCACAGGTCCTTGCCGATCGCCAAAAGCGCGGTCAGGTTGGCGCCGCCCTGGGGAATGACGCTCTTTTTCCAGCTTGCTCCGGTCATGCCGGTGGGGGCGGTGCGGGCCATCACGGTGCCGCGGGTGCCCGCCGCATAAAAATCGCCGCCGGACACCGCCAGGGAATACAGTTCGACGTCCTGGGCCAGGCCCTCCCCCTCGACGGTCCAGCCGGCGTTGCCGCGGTGCAAGATGGCGCCGCGGGTGCCGACGGCAAGGACGTCGCTGTCGTTGCCATTCACCGAGAAGAGCGCCTCGGAGAGGTCAGGGGTGATCGTCTCCTGGGTCCAGGTGGCGCCGTTTTTGTGGTAGATGACGGCCAGCTCCTCGGCCGCGCCGGTCACGGTACTGCCGACGGCGTAGACATCGACGCTGGCGCCGGCCCTGTGCAGCCACACCCCGCGCAGGTCGGCGGGACGGGCGGCGCCGTCGATCTTCTCTGGCTGCCAGCCCTTGTCAGCGGTCTTGTGCAGGACCGTTCCGGCTAGGCCGACGGCGTAGGCCTCTTCGGCAAGGGCGGATACCGAGAGAAGCGGCTGGCCCAGGCCGGTGGGGGCATAGTCCACCGCCCACACAGCGGCGTCGCCGGTGCCGCTGCGCTTGAGGATGCGCCCGTCCTGGCCCACGGCGTAGGCCCCGGTGTCGGTGGTGCTGATGGCGGAGAGGGTGGCGATGCTGACCTGGGTGGTGGGGTAGCCGAGCTTCCAGGCGTCGCCGTCCTGTGGGCCGCGGCGCAGGAGGGTCCCGGCCTCGCCCGCTGCCCAGGAGCCGCCGATCCCGCCGGTCGCCGCGGCGCTGCCCGAGAAGAGCAGCCCGGGGGCGACCTTGGCCCCGGCATTGTCGACCGCCCAGCCGGTCTTGCTGCGGCGCAGGATGGTCCCGTCCATGGCGGCGGCGTAGACCGACGAGGCGGTGACCCACACCGCGCGCAGTTCGGCCCGGGTCAGGGCCGGGCCCTGGCCGGGGTGCTCGACGGTCCAGGTGGCCTTGACCGGGTCGCGGCGCAGCACCCTGCCGGCCACGCCGACGGCGTAGATCGAGCCGTCGGCATCGGCGGCCACGCTGTTCAGGTCCTCGGCGGTGACGCCGTCGCCCTCGATGTCAAAGGGGCCGTTCTGCTGGTGGAGGATCCTGCCGCCGCTGCCGACCAGGTAGACGTCGTTCCCCAGGACCACGGCGCCTCGAATGGCGGCGGCGGCGCCCATGCCGGGGAGCTTGCTGCTCTGGAAGTCGGTGCCGGTGCGGGTCCACAGGAGGTTTTCTTGCCCGGCGGCGTAGACGGTGTCGCCCTTTTGCCATACCGCATAAAGCGGGGTGATGCCCACGAGCTGGGCGGTGTAGCTGCCGTTCTGCCCGTGCAGGACGATGCCGCCGTCGCCGACGGCCCACAGGCTGGCGGAGGTGCCGGTCAGCGCCCGCAGGGTGTTCTGGGTCAGGCCCACCGCCTCGCGGGTGCCGGCGGCGTCGGTCAGGTGTACCAGGGCGCCCTGGTCCCCGGCGGCGTAGGTGTCGGCGCCAGTGGCGCGGATGGCGTAGAGGTTGTTGCCCTGGGGCCGGGGGTGCTCGAAGTTCCAGACGGTGGAGACCGGGGGCGGGGCCTTTGGCTGGGCCAGATCGCCTGGGTTCAGGTCGCCCCGGCCGCCGCCGTCCATGGGCTGGGTCGTACCCTTGTCGCTACAGCCGGACTGGGCCAGCGTGCCCAGGCCGCCCAGCCCGAATGTACACAGGACCAACCCGAGACGTGCTGCCAGATGCATGTTCCCGCGCTCCTTCATTACAGCCAGACGCGTGCATCGTACTCACACTTCCCGTACATGGCCAGCCCGACTCTTCCCGGGTGGGTCTTTCTGGCCTACGTCCGCGGGAGCGTTGAGGATCCGCGGCCTTGCCGGATGCGGTGGGGAGGGCCGGATGTAGGGTCGCTTGCGTTCCGCGCAGGAAGGGATCGAAAATATCCCGGGGAGCGGCCGGGGCGTTTCGCCACGGTCGCGATGCGATTGTTGTTGGGGGGCCGGCGGCGATCGGGGTCATTGGGCATTTGTATACGAACGGCGCTGCGCTGCGCTGCGTGCTATCGACGGGCACAATGGCCCCGGTGGTGCTATAAGCCAATCGAGCGGCATTCTCTTGCGCTGACGGAGGTTTGCGTCTTCGCCAGCGTGGTCATGGCCAGCCAGCCGGCGTTTCGTCTCGGTCGTCGTCACCGGATCGCCAGGGCTCTTCGTTGAAGGAAGGATGAACATCGTGCAACGCCCCGCTCGACCCTGCGCCCGCCTGCGTCCCTTTGCCCCGATCTGGTGCCTGTCCCTGGTCCTCCTGTCCTTAGTGGGCGACGGCATTGCTGGGGGCGTGCCGCGAATCGCGCGTCTACAGCGGAACTATGACGTGAAGAACTACCGGCTGGTGGTGCGGCTGGACGCCCGGACCGGGGCCTACAAGGTCACCACCACCATTCGTTTCGTCGCCACGGCGTCGATGGACGTGATGGAGCTGGACGCGGTGGGGCTGAAGTCCGGCGGGGCGTGGTTCCAGGCGGGAGCGGAGGCGGCGGTGGCCATCCGGGCGGTGGTGAAAGAGGGCCGACCGGACGAGGTGAAGGGCACGATGGTGCTGACGCTGCCCACGCGGCTGGCCGCGGGGCGGGAGGCGAAGGTGGTGGTGGTGACCAGCGCCACGGCGCGCACGGAGCAGAACGGCTTCTTCGTCGAGCACGACCCGGAGCACCCGGAGCGGGGGCCGATCTACCTGACCCACTTCGAGCCGTTCTCGGCGCGGCGCTTCTTCCCCTGCCACGACGACCCGGCGGACAAGGCGACCTTCGACGTGACGGTGGAGACCGACGCCCAGTTGACGGTGCTGGCCAACGGCCGCCGGATGACGCCGCAGGCGGTGCCGGGCGACCCGCGCCTGGCTCGGGTGCGCCATGTGATGACGCGGCCGATCTCGACGTACCTGCTGGCGCTGGCGGTGGGGGCCTTCGATCACGAGACACTGGACGACGGCGGGGTGCCGCTGGACGTGTATCTGTATGGCGGGAGCAAGAACGCCGGGCGCTTCGCCATGTCGATCGCCGGGGAGGCCCTGGCCAGCTTCCGCCGCCTGTGGGACGTTCCCTTCCCTTACGAGCGGTACGGGCAGGTCGAGGCGCCGATCTTTCCCGCGGGGTCGGCGGCGCACGCCTCGCTGAGCTTCGCTTCGCGGGAGTCGCTGGTGCTGCCCTCCGCGGACGCGCAGGTCCTGCGGCTGCGGGTGGCCGGCACGGTGGCCCACGAACTGGCCCATCAGTGGTTCGGCGATCTGGTGACCATGGGCTGGTGGGACGACGTGTGGCTGAACGAGTCGCTGGCCACCTGGGCGGCAGGGCGGTTCCTGGCGGAGAAATATGGCCGGGACGCGATGCTGGTGCGGGCCGCCGCCGAACTGCACGAAAGCTACTTTCGCATCGAGGACGGCCCCCGCAGCCACCCGATCAGCAACCGGGAACTGGTGAGCCTGGAGGACGC